>PACG01000243.1 GCA_002699335.1 Candidatus Poribacteria bacterium | reverse complement strand
GGTTTGCCTTGGTATTTCTTGTTTGGATCTGGCTTAGGTGACGGGATTAATGGCTTAACTTTTTTCCAGAATGAATCTGATACTTGCCATGACTTCACTTTTGCCATACGGCCTCCATGCNATATGGTTGAAGATGGAAGCTATTGAAAAGCAAATGATGCCAAGTGTCAATTTATTTACGGATAAGTTCTTAATCTTTTGGGCTTTGGGATCTATCTTGATGCCTTCAATTTTCTTTGGTAAGTCTTGAACGGAGTTAGTACCGAATAGCACCAAGGCTTTTTTTTAATTTTGCATTCGACTTTTTGGTCACCAGGGCCGTCGAATTTGTCCANCTTCCCCAGAGGGAGCAGCGCATAAGTTGTCTTTTTAGGAGCACCAGTCCACCATTCTTTTTCAAGGCTAGCATTTGCTTTCTTTTTGATGTCAACGAAAACAAATTTTTCTTTAGCTGCAAAAAGCTTCTGAGGGCCATGTTAAGCCCAATCCAATCAATAGTGTCAACGNAACTAACTTCAGATTCATTATTTTTCTCCGCAAGGTTGAGTTTCGCTTATCGATCTAAAAAACACTGTTTAATCAACTCTCGGCAGAATATAACATGTAATATCATTTGCCAAATTATTTCCAGTAGTGAAATGGGTATGGCATTTCTTGGGTAGGGTTAACTTTGAGAAAATGGTATGGTACCCCTTGCCTCTTATCACCTTCATCTAGGCTTAATCGACCACGAAGATAACCTTTAATTCTGCTGTCAATGNCTTTGGCCGCTTCGATTCCTCTAGCTTTAGCCGTTGTGAATCGGTTGTTTTCTCTATTCAATTGCAATATGCGAAAACAATATTAGCAAGTTGTTCATCGAGTGGTTCAACTAACATGAATTCTTTTCCCTGTCGTAAAGAATTGGCAACTGATCATGCAACAATGCCATTTGTTCTTAGTATTTTGAACACACTTCCAAAAGTGGTTCCTCAGACCGAGTATTCTGGGGAGTTAACTATGCCCCTTGGTGGCTCAATTACTATGCTCGACGTCCACACTCAGTTGAACATCAGATACAGGCTCAAGTTGGCCACATGCCTACCGGCCACTGATCCTACCTCAGGAGTGAGGTTTACGATCTGTTGCCGAAGCCAGTCAAGCTGCTATTACACCACCGGGTGGGATACAGAATGNGTAATGAGAGTAAAGCTGAAGCCAAAGCCGCTATTTGGGATGGCCAGAGTGAAANGGGTGAAACGGTAGCCGGTGGCACTTACTNCTATCAGTTGNAAACAAGTGATACACTGAGACGCGCAAGCTGATGATACTGAAGTAGGCGATAATAGGAATTTAGTGCCTGGCTGTAAACAGGGTGTAGGCGGCAGGCTGACCGGCGACCTGGTAGGGACCGCATGGCAGGTTAATGACCCGGGCCTGATTCAGACTTTATAATAAAGAAGTAGCCGGACTGNAAGCGCGACCCGGAAGACCATCACCTAAATTGGGTCTATTACGATGAAAGCATGTGTATAAAGGAGAAACCATGCGCCAGTTGTGGTGGGTGTGAATATACCGGTGTGACGACGTTGTCAACGGCATCTACGAGTGGGGCAAGGCCCGGGGGATTGATCANCATCTCCCATATCTCGGNATTTCATCAATCTATCTATTCGCTGTTAGTCCTGTGATGACGCCGATCTGAGTCACCTACACTATTTCGCATGCTTATAATCATTATTTAGCCGACTGAAGGAAGAAGGTATTGGATTGGACAAATACGTCAAAAGTGTTACAATTTCCGCNGACCTCCGGTTATGNNAGAAACCTGGCGAGTTGACGGAAACTGGGAACTCCTGTTACTGTTTAGGTTTGCGGATAATCATGGTTATTCTAATGCTAAATGTAGCAATCGTTTTAAAGGAGGAGAAACAGTATATGCACTGCGAAACTGTTTCNGGCCAGTAATTACACTGNCCNACTTTATNTCTTGATGAAAATTTTATCAGATGCCCAGGTTGGGCAATATTTTCAGAATGGTTANCTCTTGGTGTCTGGCTTGATACCTAATGACGTCTCCCAAATGATCGAAGATCGNATTTGGAAAGAGTTGAAATTTGATCAGAGCTCTCCAGATTGGGAACAAGTTAACTTGGGGCCTCTGAACCACCCCGATTTTTTAGCCTGTTACACAGATGAGCTCTTGCTGACCGCGGCACAACTATCAGGTGATGATCCATCCACCTTTCACAAACCAGATGGTGCTTTTGGTTTGCATACTTACCCCTCAACAGGTGAGTGGAGTTGGCCCNATCCACACATTGACCACGCTATTAAATCACACGGTCATAAGACTTTTCCACGAGCGTTTCGAATTGCGGCCATGATCTTCCACAGCAATGTTGATCTGCAGGGAGGAGGAACTGTGGTGTGGCCCAAATCTCNCCACCAAATCCGTGCTCTAGCAGAGAGCGACCCACAAAAATATGAATATATGTGGATGCTGAATCNCGATATTCATCAATTGGAATTNCCACCCCCTGTGGAGATGACCCCACGTCGAGGCGATGTCCTGTTTTATGATGTGTTCTGTGCCCATTCTGGGAGCAAAAATGTCACTGATCGCCCACGGTTAGCATACAATTGGAAGCAATAGAGTGCGGCTAATAACAAGGAGTTCCATATGAGTTTTAAAATAGGCGTTGTCACCGATGAAATTAGCCAAAACCTAATCGAAGCGGTCGAAATCACGGGCCTTTACCACTAGTCAGTCGGTGGCGGTGTATGTGCTAAAGTATGTTGGTTTGTATGGCCAGGATATGTGTCCATTTGCCAGACTGAAGCGGCGCAGGCGAGGGCTAAGTGGCAGTCGGCTGATGATATGTCGCAATTGCTGAGGAACCCCGTCATCTGTTCAGAAGTTCTACGTGAAGTAGACAACGNGCTCTTAAGGGTTTTAAACTGGNCCAATCACCAACAATTACGCGAATATATCAAAAAGAGTGAATATATCATGCGGGAAATTCCCTCAGCAGACNTCGATTTTTACCAGGAAAATGGTTACATTCGATACACTGACTTTTTCTCCAATGACGAAGTACAGTCTCTGGCCGATGCTATTGATCATGCCATCATCTCTGAACGAGAACGCATTTTAGGCGCAAATAATGGAGGTCGCGGATCTGATCGCTATGAACGGGTATTCAACCAGATGGTGAACATGTGGTACGACTACCCACAGGTTAAGTCTTTTGCGTTTAACCATCAGCTAGCCGAAACTGCCCGAAAGTTATCGTTGGGCAACCATGTTCGCATTTATCACGACCATGCCCTTGTCAAACCAGCGGGAGTAAGCAGTCTGGAAACCAACTGGCATTAGGACGCGCCCTATTGGACGATGGATCCGGTTGGTTCATTGTCGGCTTGGNTGGCCTTGGACAAGGTGACGGCGAATAATNGATGCCTGCATTTTTACCGGGANCGCACGAATTTGGCCGTTTGGAAGCAATAGCCTTAAAGGTTGATGGGGAGAGTATCGTCCAGAAGATGACGAGTTGGGGATATCGGTTACCGGGTCCCGTGGCGGCAGAAGTGCCGGCTGGAGGTGTCACATTTCACCACGGTTGATTTCATTATGCAGGCCTCAACCGAACCTCTAATCGACGACGTGCGTTCGCCATCATCTATATCCCGGATTATGTCTGCTACACGGGGGGACGCGGCAGGAGATGGTAACGAAATGGAGACAGGTGGGGTCCATAGGACCATCCTTTGCACCCTATTCTGGCTCAAGAGTAGCTATTCCTACTTACTACAGGTCAGTGTAATCGTCAATTTCGTTGTAGGGATTCATCTTCCCTGTGATAACTTGGCTGAAAAGGGAGGATAAGGTTGTGATGGTTGATGACGCTCCTTTGACCTTGAATTTTGGTAATGGACGATCTAGTTTCGTTGATGCTGATCTCGAAAATTCAAATCACGGAAGGCCACCCCCAGATTGTTTTTCTATTCATGGCGGTGTGAGGACTTTTTACTAGAAGTCATTTCATCAGGTCAGATTGACCAATACGATGTATTTTATGGCTCATAGGCGGTTTGTCTATGAGTCATCGATCGGAAGTATTAAGCCCGAAGCAATGGGACACCATCGCTCCTCTCCTGCTAGAATTGATGAGCTGTGCTCCTCTCTGGCGCTCCAATCGTCAGCTGTTTGAAGGCATTCTTTGACTCTGACGCTCAGGTGCCGGTTGGCCAGATTTACCGGACACATACTCCAAAGAGAGCTCCTTTGCCAATTCCTCACGGATGTTGGAGACCATAGCATATTCAGCGTTTTTCGCCGCAACAATCCCCGGGCACCTGGCTTTCCATGAAATCTCATCACAACCGATAACACCGATACGTAGTTTTTCGTTCATTAACGGCAATCTCCTATAACGATTGAGGTGAGTAACAACTCACCATTTGTTCATTTTAACCGTCATCTGAAACACAGTTTATGAGTTTGTTGAAATCATCCGACTAGGCAGTTCCAGTGCGTAGTTTGTCGAGTACATCACGAACCTTAGCCAGTTGGATGGCAACTGCACCATATTCGTTTTCAGCACTGTGGTGTTCAGCACTATAGTATCCCTGATAGCCTACGTCCCACAGGTTTTTCAGTTTCTCCATCAAGTTTCCTTCACTGATATTCCAAGCAATGTGCGTGTGCGACACCCATGGTGCTACTAGCCGGTCAGCTTCTGCGACCTCTTCAGGCGTACCTGCCCACCCACCAATGTGACATGACACCCCAAATCCCGGATGGTCTACTGCCTCGTATACCAACTTCAGGTTTTGCCATACGCGTTCAGGTCCCCAATGGTTTTCGATACCAACTTTGAATCCGTGATCATACGCCCATTGCGCATATTCCTTATATCGTATGACAATGTGATCGAATTCTTCATCCGTCCAGATTTCTTCCCGGCCTCCGGCATCAACGCGCATAAACCTCGCTCCAAGAACGTCCGCAACTTTTAGGTAAGTCCTAGCGTTTTGGTAGTTTCGCTCCCGAACATCAGGTTGCGACTCCCATATATGTGCGCCATCCACACAGAGATCGGCTAGAACCAGTTCGCGTCCGTTCAGCCCTTCCTTTACTTTTTTCAGATAGTCGGGCTCTGTACTTGGAAAAAAGCCGCTCCAAATATCGGCGCTGGAGAGATGATAACGATATTTGCACGTTTCTAGGTATCCGAATAGGTCCATCTTGCCCTCGGCAAGCAAACCTCGAAATGAGTAGGAAAGTACTGAGAGATTCATATTTTATCCCTTTCTGTTGAGTGTAAGTTGTGGTTGTTCAGCTTGCTCTCTGCTGACCTTTCATCATAGGAGATCGATACAATCTGTTTGCAGCATCCAGACTCCGGACAATCGCGTCCTCAATTACCTGATAGCCGAAGTTATAGGTGGGTGCGTGGTTCAAGACTAAGTTCACTGTCTTTGGATATCAAGATATATTCTCCATGGAGATGATGAGTGATGAGTTTTCCGATCCGTTGTCCACTGGCGGAATAGGCGCTCGCTGTATTGACGAGGTTAATTCCCAAGTCAAAAGTACAGTAAGGTTGATGCCCCGTGGACAGGTGGTTATTACTCCCTCCCTTTGGCTGATAGCGGTCTATTTGTACAGATAACTGTCGTGCTGAAAGGTTGATGGAATCGCTTATTCTGGCAATTCCGTAGAAACGCACTTGACCGAGCCCAACTTCTGTTCGCTCCGAGTCTGGCTCAAACCAATTAGCTTCCCCGACATCACCCACAGAAGTGATTCGGATTAAGCGCAGCTGTTTACCCTTAGCTTCAATAATTTTACTAACAGAGGTAGGTTTCCTATCATGTGCTTTGCACAACTCTGATACTTTGAGTGGATGCCAATCAGCGTACTTTGAACCGTGTATTCTATCCGGACGTTCTTCATCCCTCGTTGGCTCAGGCCATATCCTACGTTCTGCTTGTAATTCCAGATGCGGATTTCATCCACACGATAGGGTTTCATCAGATTAAATTGAACCCATACACCATCGGGACCATAGGCCATCCAGTGCCGATCATCGTCATTCTCACCTACCAACTTGGCCTCTTTTGTACCAAGTACTCCATCTTCGCTTTCAATCATCTCATGACCGTTGACAAGCGTATATGATGGTTTGTCTCCGGCCCAATTTGCGGTCACTAGCACTCTCTCAATATATCCTGGTGCAATTGAAGTATGTGGCGTCTTCTCATACACCTTTACGTAGAATTGCTCATGACCAGCCTCCATGTAATCCCAAACTCCCTGCTCCCAGGTCTCAACACGTTTCTTCTCGGGATCTGTGCTGGCGATTTTTACTGATTCCTCGTGTCACGTTCTAGCATCTTCATGCGTTCAATTATACCGAGTTTTAGCCAGGACAATTTCTGATTGGTGCCGACAATTCCTTCCTGACGGTTGATGTCTGAGATACGCTGATAGAACCGTTGCATCGGAACTGCAGCTGAGCCGAAGTAGTTGGTGAAAGCCTCGCTGACTAGTTCCTCGTAATCTGTATCCGCTTTGAGGGTAGTTTGCACCTATAGGCAGCAATCCAACTGCTGACCAATCCCACACAAGAACACACCATGTATTTCCGTCCGCAGCATAGCGTTTCACTTCTCGTGAGATCACATCTGGCATGAAGCAGCATGGGAAACAGTGCTAACGACCGATCACGGCCGGTTCCATTGGGTGATGAAAATAGTTCCATAGGAAGAAAGGCCGGTCCGTATCTTCAAGCCAGAGTCGATAAATCTCCTCGTCATTCTCAAAGACCGGTGCATTGTAGCCGTAGTACACTCGCAGACAGGGAGCCGCACTGATATTCGGTTCCAGTACTAATCCCTTCGATGGGTAAGGCAGAGGACGCATATGCAAGTTCCGCGATGAACTTGTCAGGATGTATATTTCTGACCTCTTTGGCCACTTCATTGATGAATTGGAATACATAGTAACTGTTGCGGGCATTGCTGTATTGGCTTTGACCGCGCTTATCCTGCGTGCTAATCGCCAAAATTTCTCGACACCTATCGCATTCGCAGCAGGAGGCATTGTCGTCAGGTACGACCGCGAAGTAGTCGCCGAGGGCTTTCAGTCCATTGGGCAAGCACACTCGTCATCAAAGAAGTCACGGGCTGCCTGTGCCATGCCTTTTACCAACTTTGGATGCGTGTGTGTAGCAGAGTTGGCTTCCTTTGCCTCTACCCACCGCCTGATATTCGGGGTCGTTGAAAATTTCTTCTACTGTTTCCGTCCAGATGGTATGATTGCCCGCCCACTTCTCGCCACCAATTTGCATACGGTACCAATAGAGATTCAACTGGTCAGGGGTCGGCTGATTCCACTGGATATGGATAATAGGCCACCCTCCCCCAACCGTATAACGATGCTTCAAATCGGGAGAACGGCGTATATTTGTTCCCATAATGGTCAGTGTACGACGCGATGGAACTACAGTGTTAAGTGCTGTCGGTCCGTACCATTGGATTCCACAGAACTGCTCCAGGAAATAATGGGTGGCGTAGCAGGTACCTTGATCTATCGAATAGACCTGGGAGTTCGATAGTTTCATCGTTCTCGCCATTAGATTCAGTGGCCCGATGAATCAAGCGAGTCACCATAGGTTGTGTGACCGATCTCAGATCGGTTCTCGGATGTCTCTTTTCAGTCTCGGCCTATCAGAACTAATGTCTTGGGTAGTAATTGAATTAGATACTCCTGCGATTCGAAGTCTTCCCCATGAAGTCCAAGTTTCCGGGTGGCCTGACTCTTTCCAACGAGAACAACAGTTGCCATCGATCCCAAGGTCGTCTCGGCAATTGGTAAACATGCTCCGGTCATCTGATGCATACGATACTGAAGTTCGAGTGCAGCTAAGTTAGTGGTAGGAGTGGACTCTGCTACTACAATGGTTGTATTGGGATGTCCGCTTTCGACCAAAGAGATTTCTACTCCTTCATCAGTGGGCGTTCGCTCTACAGCCTGAAATAGCCCACATGTTAAAAGTGTAGCGGTTGCCAAAAAGTGCATTCACTATCTCCTGATAGATACCACGGTGTCTAATCATCTCAGCACCTATCCAGCGACTTTATCTAGAAGGCGACCAACTTCGCCGCCTTCTTCCAATTCCCGATTTCTCCCAATCTCCAAGGATGAACCCCAAAGATGTCGCGCAGCAGTCTAATTTCCCAGGGGTCTACTTTTCAAAAACCAACATACGTTACTATTCTTTCCATCTTAGAAACTTCGGTATAGCGAGAATCGATGCATTTTCCGCTAAGTGACATAACTCTATGTATAAAAATGTCGATAGGACTGAATCTATAGAAATTGAGAACAAAAACCATAATTTCCCGGATAGGGTCCTAACACGGTTTTCTGATTTTCAAATGGATTCTGAGGAATCAGGTTAGGGCTAATATGTTGTTTTTGATAGACGGCGGGAGTCGCGAATTGGCTCCTATTTACCAAAGTTAAATTATGAAGTCTAGCAAACCATCNCAGCATTATAACGTCACGGATGAGCGGGGCGAAGCGTCCGCCTCCATCCNTTGGTTGGCTGCTTCAATTTGGTCGTNGCCGCTCAGCACCGTTTCCGTGCAATCACATGACCGAAACTGATCCAGTGGCCACGGTCTACATCAAGTATGTGTGCCTCGTCAGGGTTNGTCTGGCACCCGGGATCATGGTGACGGTACTCGTTCCACCACGCCTAGGCATCCGGTGCATAGTCCGCTTCGCCGACTTCGAACCCTACCGCACANCAGACGGCCACTGTGTCCTTATGACCAGGTAGTCCGCGAACGAGGCGGGCCCCTTAGACACCAGTGGTGCCAGGCCCTCTGGGAGATCTACATCCAGGCGCATCGGCTCAGCCAGGCCCAAGAGGCCGACAAGACGAAGAATCCTCAATATTTCGGCCAGGCACTGACTGTATTGCTCTTCTTCCTCGAACCCGCGGATTATCTCCAATGTGGTGGTGCAGTAGACCGAGTCAAAAGATGCGTCTGCGAATCCCGTGTCCGGAACACCCACCTTGATCCCCAGCACACGGTCCTCCACCCCCCAAGAACGGGCATTCTGCGTCAAGTAATCGATGTGAGGATAGTCACCGGTCCGATCATCCCACGGATNGATTCCGACCACGAACACACCGAATTCCTTGGCCGGGAAANAGGTCTGATAGCCTCAGTTGGTGCCAATGTCCAGCAGCCGCGTATTCGGGGTTGTAGATCGAGCTTGTGGGCGATGAACTCGGCCAGTTTGAGACCAGCTGGGCCACTACATTGAGTGTAAACGGTGTCCGGATCAGGATATCTCTTAACTTTTGGGACTCGTTCACGAGATCTCCTGGGTAGCCAACCGATTATAACCGCAGGTCTATCTCCTTCCTCTCTTCGCTGGATTGATACATCGCCTCAGTGATACGAGCAACGGTTAGACCAATCGCACCGGTATCGATCATCTCAATGCGATTCAAAACACCCCAAACGAAGTGTTTCTGTGAGCTCTCATAGCCTTCAATAACATACCCGAGAGATTGCATGCGTCTTTCATAAGCATCGATATCGAAGCTTGTGTCGGCGTCCATGCCATACATATCTGTATAGAAGGTAAATGGCTCTAGCTTGATCCCTCCCCTCGATCCCATAATACGATCGCCCTCGCCACCATCGATGTGGGCAGCCCACGCCTCCTCCACAAACATCGCGATGTTGCCTTTAAACCGCACAAATCCGGTGCCTAACTCCTCTACGTCATAGCCGCTTTCCCGCCGGCGTTTCTCATCCATGTCGAGTTCTTGGAATGTTGAAGCCGTTACGGTTTCAAGCTCTGGATTATCCAGGAGATAGATCATCCGTGCCAGGTGGTAAACCGCCATATCTACCAGCGTTCCGCCTCCAGATTTCTCCTTTTGCACAAAGTGTGGTGTGGCGTAGCCATCGACGTATACCCGTCCGCGGCGACGGTAATGGCTTGTTTTGACATAGTAAACCCGACCCAGCGCGCCTTCCTCGATTAAGCGCTTGGCAGTTCGAGATTCTCTGGAAAAAACAGTTCCCATCTGTACCGACAGCTTTTTCCCTGTCCGCTGTGCAGTGTCGTACATCGCTTGCGCTTCCGTGCCTGTCTTTGCCATCGGTTTTTCGCAGTAGACATGTTTGCCGGCTTCGAGCGCATCAATCGTGACTGGCGCATGCAGGAAGTTGGGGAGGCAAACGTCAACACTATCGATTTCGTCGATCCTCAGCAGATCATGGTAATCGGAAAATACGTGTGAGATACCGTTTTCCTGCGCGACGTGTTGTGCTTCAGCTTCATTGATATCTGCTATGGCAACAATATCAACATCGTTACTCATTGATTGATAGCCGCTAATGTGACCTTTGCCGATAATCCCAGTTCCAATAATACCAACCTTAAGCTTACCTGACATGATTTTCTCCTAGTTTAAATTCTCTTTCTTATCGCAATGCTCGTAGAATCTCTTCACGACAAGTTTCTGTGCGAGAGACACAGGTCTGTGACAGTGTATTTGCCATAGATCTTCTATAATTCTCATTCGGTGCTTGTGCCCCTTCGGTAAATTCGAGCGTGAGCGAGCCACAGAACCCCTCTTCGCACATGATGTGGAGGCTTCCTTGACATGCGAGGGATTTCTATTCAACCGAGTACATTTTCCATTTTCATCTCAGGGAGCTAATATGCACATACGTGATAGATTCCCCAATTCACGGAACCATTCCTTCAAGATGCTTGAGCTGTCATGAAGCCGCGAACAATAATCCGGTAGCGGTCGCCACCAGAACGTCAAAAAATTTCGCCGCCTCAGTCGGTTCTTCAATAGATCTTTTGGCGGCCTTTTTAGATGAACTACCCAATGCCCCAATGGGAGAAACAAACTGATGAAACACTCTGTCGCTTCCTGTTACTATTTCCATCTTATTTCTCCTCAATTATTGCTGTTAAATGGAGGTTAGGATATTTCCATCTAAATTGCAAGAAAAAATAACGCAGCAACATTGCCCCATCTATGAGATTTGGGGCCGTTGATAGAATCTCATGCCAATGACAAAGTAGTAGAACTTACTGAAATTAGAGATGGACAATCTATTCTTGAAGTTGCAGTGAGAACTGGATTAGCATTTTACGAAATAGTAACAAGGAATCCAAACGGTAGCAATCAAGGTATTGATTTATCAAAAGGGATGCTTGAAAAGGCTACAAAGCGACTAAGCAAACTTTCAGACTCTAATTGTTCTTTGGATGTAGGAACGACCTTTGATTTAAGTATAGAGGATGAATCAATAGACATTCTAGTGAACAACTACATGTTAGACCCTTGACTCCGTTTGAAGATATGGAAAAAATTCTATCGCGTTCTTAAAAAGGTGGAAAACCTACTTTTTGTCAATATGACAGAAAGGGTACGCTTGGGAAGTAAAATTTGCGATATCATCTATAATACTTCTCCAAAAACAATGGATAGATGCGGGGATTAAATTATCAGAAAGATTGCAAAATCGTGTTTCAAGGTTGAAGCAAGAGAATATTACCAGCAAATGCTATTTCCATTAGAAGTTTCCTTACCCGTAAATGAAACCACGAAATGACACTGCACCAGACGCCAATTCCGCTGCGCTCCATTGCCGCCGGTGAGCTTAATCGTTGGACACCGAAAGGTAGGGCGTGAAGCACCTCGAAAAAATCTACTGCCTGATTCACGGTTTTTGCATGGACCTTGACCAGCACATGACCCGAGAGATGTTCGTAATAGCCAGGTGTTTCGATCTGCAACGCCTCTACTCTAGTAATTTTCACTGCTTAGCTCCTTTGGTCTACCAGGCTGTCCAGCGCTGCGAGCAACCGGTCTATTTCCGCCTTAACCAAGAAAAAGGTAATACTAGCACAGATCGCTTAGATATAAGTGACAGTGGTTGTATTCGGATTGTTTTTTGAGAATTAAGCATTTCATTCGTGTGAAGTAAATATTGAAAGTATGCTAAGATGACGGGTGTTTACGCTTGTCTTTTCTGTACTTGATATCCTGTTGGATACCTGTAAATATAAAATGCTTAGCCTTGGGGGGAAACTTAACTAATGACAGAACAACAAATCAACTTCTTTTCGACATTTGGTTACCTTAGTTTTCCCGGCATGATGGCAGATCGCATCGAAGACATCGAATCCGTCTTTGAGCAGGTTTGGTAAGAGCATCGTGGTGGGCATAATGAGAAACAACATGAGGGCAAGACGCGTTCCTGTATTGTACCATTTATCGACCAGAGCGAATACCTTTGCAGCCTGCTGGATGATCCTCAAATCCTAGATATGGTGACCACCTTGCTAGAGGATGGCTTTCAATTATACGGGTGGCGACGGCAACTATTATGTAGGTGATAACCGGTTGGCATTCCGATAGTGGCCATAAGGCCGAGGATCCGATGCGCATCAAAATTGCCTTCTACCTGGATTCTCTAACCGGTGGCGCTCCGTGTGATCCCAGGAAGCCATTACCCCCCTTCGCTAATCGTTGCGCGGATCGGCTACAACAGGATATTCGGCAGAGCCAGGAGTGTTGGTCCATCCCTGGGCAGGACGTACCGGTCACCATTCTTGAAACCAATCCCGGCGATCTCGTTTTGTTTAATCATAACACAAAGCATGCATCGTTCGGTGGAGGGAATCGCCTTCGGATGTTTACCATAAATCTTTGTCAGCGTTATCCGGCGGATCGTCTGGAGGCCTTGCGAGAGTATATCGGCAAGTCGGCCCGTTTTTGGATCCAGCGAAAGTATAGCGAGTGGATGGTTGGTACAGCGACGCCTGAAAGATGGAAACATCTGGAACAGGTTCGGGCCAACGATTCGCATCNGGCAGAGCTGTCGCAACAGGCCAGGGATAATATGGCCGAACCATCTCGAGGTTGATTCGAGAACACGGTTTGCCAACGACCTGCTCTTTCGGCTCTTTGTGCCGNCATCATGATCAAAAATTTTAATCTTTCGATTTTTAACAGAGGAAATTATACCATGTCCATGACTGATGAAGAACGTTTCCATTTCGATCTGGCGGGATTTTTGATCCGACCAGCGATTCTCCGGCCAGACGAGGTCGCTGAAATTGTCGATCAGATCGATAGAATGCATCACTCCCCCGAATCTTTACCGCCGGAGCATCGTGCCATGCCCGGTGGTCCCGCCAGTCTGCTGATTGACCATCCAAAAGTCATCGATGTGCTACACGAGATTATCAGCCCAGATATCCGGATGGAAGGCACCTTCTATGTGTGGCGAACAAAAGGGCAATCGGCAGGTGGCCTCCACGGTGGTGGTCCACAACAGGTGGATCCGATTTTCGGCTATCGTTGTCAGAACGGCCGCATCCACGCTGGCATGGTACGTGTCGTTTTTGAACTAACTGACGTCAGCAAAGACGACGGCGCGACCTGTTTTGTTGTCGGNAGCCACAAGGCGAACTTCCCAATGCACACAGCTCACATGTCATTGGAAGATGGAGAACACAGCCCATTTCTGCTGAGTTACGAGTGTCCTGCGGGCAGCGCAATCTTCTTCACCGAAAATCTCTGCCACGCCGGCCCGGTTTGGCAACGAGACACCCCGCGCGTAGCAGTGCTCAACGCCTATTCGCATCTGGCAACCCACTGGCACCGTCTGAGAATTCCGCCCGAAGTAATGACCGCGCTTCCACGAGAGAAGCAGGCATACTTCCGTGAGCCGTGGATCGCTGATTTCCGTACTAGCCCAGCGACCATCAATACTACGGAACGGTTTCTCGACACCGATGAATTACCGATCGACACCAACACCAAACCTTAACTGCGCCACCCCTAAAGTGTTGGGGCCAAGGCGATGATAAAGTCTAAGCCTTGGCGACCTCCCGTAGAAATNTTCCGCTAGCTATTGCTATCTATCCCAGACAGTTTGATAGCTGTTTGGGNTNGNTAGCGACTTGTCAGCACCAACAAAATTATCTCCAGCCGCTCACTTAGCATCATCATCTCTAGCCTGTCCTGTGAGTGGCCACTAGCTNCTTTTAGTCTGATTGCTGCNTTTGCTCTCCGGCGTCAGCAGTTGGAGGCGTAGAACAAAGGGAACTGCTGACGCCTTCACTGCAATGCACACCATGGTAAACCTAGGTCGTCGGTTCATTAATCTATACGACTCATTTTTTTGATTGCCGGCCGGATGTCCCAACGATGGAGGTATACGCCTTGAGATCNTTGAGAAGGGAAAACGCTTCTGTAATCTGGAACAACGGCACAGCCTATTAAAAAAGTGACGGCCTATTGCATCCGTCCTAGTTCTACGGCCGGTGGCCCGAACTTTGACANAACTAATAGAATCTGCGGAATAGAACTACCGAGGAATGGCATTGCATTGAAGTGGNAAAAGGGATATGATGTCTTCGAAGAAAACCGNATGGAGTATCCTCAATGCGAGTCAAATCTATTGAGAGAATTATTGTCGATGTCCCTTTTACTGAGCGGCAGCTGCGTGTCACCGAACGAGAGGTAGGCAACTGGTCGATTCTGGAATTGTGCAAAGTCACCGCTGATAGCGGTCATGTTGGGTGGGGTGAAACGGTGATCCACTACACCTGGTGTTGCGTCCCGGACGAGGCCGTGGCACGNGTGATCGGACAGAATCCAATCTCGGTGATGAATGACGATTCGCTGGGAGCAGGTTTGCAGATGGCGCTTTTCGACCTNGTGGGCAATATCCTGGAGGTGCCTGTGCACCAGCTAATGGGCAGAAAAGTACGGGACCAGGTGCCTCTCTCCTGGTGGTCGATCGATGCCTCGCCGGCCGATTGGGCGGCTGAAGCCAAAGATGCCGTCGCCAACGGTTACGATAGTTTCAAACTCAAGCCCCGNCCCTGGTGGGATATTGTAGAGCAAATCGGCGCTATCGACGCGGTGGTTCCACGAAGTTTCAAGTTAGATCTCGATCCCAATGGTACACTGAAAGATGCTGAGAGTGCNCTACCGGTAATACAACAGCTGGAAGCGTTTGAAACAGTGGCTATTTTCGAGACACCGATCCCCCAACACGATATTGAGGGGAATCGTGCTTTGCGACAGCAGATCCGTTCGTCAATTGCCATGCACTTTGGCANTCCCCCCTTCCTGACCGGAATTCAGGAAGAGGTCTGTGACGGTTATGTCATCGGTGCTGGTAAAAGCGAGGTGATTCGGCAAGGGTTGCTGAGTGCGGAAGCTGATAAGCCGTTCTGGCTGCAGTTGGTGGGAAATGGTCTGACCACCACCTGGGCTGGACACCTGGGAGCCGTTTTAAGCCACGCCACTTGGCCCGCGATTACCTGTCTTAACCTCTACTCCGACCACCTGTTAGTCGATCCGATCGTGGTGGCTGATGGTCACCATTCCATCTCTGACAGCCCGGGACTAGGGGTAACTGTCGACCAGGACGCAGTCGATCGTTACCGGGTGCAGGATGAAGACTTAGCGTCNTTTATCGATAAGGATGAACTTTTCGCCCACCCACAACCGCGAATTATTAGTTCCATCACCTATCCCGACGGCAACCGTATTCACATGGGATCGTCTTCGCAGGGATACGGCTATTTCATCGAAGGCAAGGGGCCAACCTACGTGGAAGGGGTGACCCTCGAGATCCGTCACGACGANGGGTCAACCGAATGGNATGATCTCTTCCAGCGCGCTCTGCAGGAACCTGTACGCGAGGATTGAGCGTTACAACCAAACCTGTAGATCGAGCAGGACACCCAGGTAGTCTTCTTTCTGGTTCAGTAAACCGAGAAAGGCCTCTTCGGCCCGGGNAGCTGGCAAGGTGTGAGTNAATAAGGGGCCAACCTGCAATCGATCGCTATCGATAAATTCCAACATCAATCGTTGGGGATCAACTTCACCGTATTGAGCGACATCGGTTTGGCGACTGGCGTGGGCACCGATTAGCGAAACGCCGGTTCGGTGCAAGTCGAAGTAGAGGTCGATCTCGGCGTTACCCCTGGGGCTACCGAGCAGGATTACTTCGCCCAACTGAGCAGCAGCTTTTAAGGCTTGCGGTACCACTTGTGGGGCCCCGGTGGCTTCAACCACTATCTGGCAACCCGTATCGCCAGTCAGGTGTTTTATCCGGTCTGTGACTTCTGTTTGTGCGGAATTGATCTGAGTATCGATTCCACATTGGGCCGAGATNGCCAACCGACTGGAAATCAGATCGATACCGATGACCTGACGGGCTCCTGCACAACGCATTAATTGAGCTGTTAGGTTACCGACCAACCCTTGGCCGAAGACGGCGACGGTTTGTCCCAGACGGATGCTTGACAACCGTACCGAGGTTAAGGCAACCTGTGCCATCGACACAAAAGGAACACGTTGAATTGTCGTGGTATCGGTTACTTTCTCCCAGCGGGATAGTACAGCGTGTGAGGCATGACGGGTTCGGGTGAAAACCATATCACCCGCNTGTAGATCTACTACTTCAGTTCCAACATCGATCGTTCGTCCCACTGTTGCGTATCCGGGGCGAAACGGATAGCTGGCATAGCCGAAACCCGGCCTCGAAAACCCAACGTGTGCTTGCGTAAACATGGCTAATTCGGTGCCGGGGCTAATCAGTCCGAAAAGGTTTTCGACTAGGATCTGTTTGGGTTGTAACGTCTTCGGCAGNTCGAAATCTTCAACCTCAACTTGCATTTTATTTGGGAAGAATAGGCCTTTTGCTTGCATGCGTTTATCCTCAATTGTAGGAACTAAGTCGATTATAGCACAGTGACCCAATCAGTTGGAGAAGAAACCAGGTGCCAGGTCACCAATCGACAAATCTCTGCTGATTGCAAGTGAAAGTTCCTGGGATCTGCTCCGCAGTTGTGATGTAGTGGAATGTCTCAANCCGTTATCAGGAAAAAGGGAATAGGCCAATCTCCCAAAGTGAGAGTTCAGGTTTTTGCCGAAGCCGAGTTGTCAGTTAAGAATGACTGCCAGGATACGCGCACACCGAATTCATCTGTCAACTCCTTGAGCGTTTGCAATTGGGACTTGTGAAGGGGAATCCCGTCCACACGGCGTTTCTGGGTGAGTTCCCATTCGATCTCTCCAGGCAAGACGATGCGATCAAATCCCTTTCGGGGCTTGGCTTGTCGGGTCATATAGATCTGGCGATCNACCGTCGCCTTGAAGTTTTCAACGGATGTAAGACTCGNGATATTGATTGCGAGGAAAAAGTGAGCCGTTGCGCAATCTTCGCTGGGGGGCGTCTCCTGGATCAAACATTTTAATGATGGCTGTCAGTCCACCACTGAGAGGACCACATAGCACGTCCATGACGACAGACAGTGCTGAACCTTTCTTCGCACCGGCGGCCGGCAGGATGACCGCTACTTTTGACGGATCGTCAGCTTCCTCGCCATTTTCGTCCAATCCCCAATTGTGAGGGGGTTTTTCACTGTACATCTGCGCAGTTCCGATCTTGCCCGCCGCCACCGNGCCACAAGCCATGTCTAACACAATTGGCGGTTCTTCACCAGCAGGAATAGGGTAAGAAAAGGCGTTATTTCCAATCGATGGACTCATTGCCCCAAAAATGGCCATATTGACACCAGGACCGTTTGTCGTTGAAAAGCCAATCATATCATGCGCAAGAGCTCGCATCGAATGGCNGGATGCGGCGCCAAAGGGGTTACTATTGCGAACGACGGCCATTCCAATCGAAGCAGTTTTAGCCTTGGAAATAGCCAGGTTCATGGCATGAAAGCTGACGAGATGACCCAGTCACCATCGCTGTCCAACAGAACGGAAGCCGGGTTATCCTCAAGCACTTCGATCTGGGAGCTCCGATTCATACTACCACTGATCACACCGCGGACATAGCCTACCAATGACCGTGTAGCGTGTGAATGAACGTCACGCAGATCCATCAATACCTGCATCTCAGCGATGGCGTCGGCGTCAGATTTGGCAACGCCTACCTTTTGGTAAACCTAGCTACAGGCCTGTTGCGATTTATTTGCATTGATAATTAATGCCTGTTTGCGTCGATGATCCATAGAAATCTCCTAAAATGTGAAAGGCAAAGTGATGTCTTTCCTTGACTCTATTTACCCGGTTCCTATCCAGGATGAGATGTAAACGGTGGTGGATTACTCGTTGAGTAGACGATTGCGCAATCTGGTAACCGGTCACATCCCGACTTGTAAAGTGAATTTTTAGCCATTCTATTCTACCTTTGAATTAATTGAAAATCAGCATGGCATGCAATAGAGACTCCAGTTCACAGACGGTGCCCTTGGGAATAACCTTCTCTTTAATATTGACCTCTAGTTTGGATTCTCATATAATAGCGTTATCAACAACCAGGCTAAACTTGGAAAGGGGAAATAATGGCAAAGAAGCGAATTAACAAATGTATAGAGTTACTTGAACAGGGAGAGAACCTCTACTATACGGGTACTGGCCCGCTTACCTATGAAAATGGTGAGAAACAGGCTAAGACATGGGCGGATTCCCTGGTGGCAGACTTTGAGCACAGCCCCTTTGACCTAGTAGGTCTTCAGGCGTTTATGCAAGGGCTGGTGGATGGTGGACCAACAAATTCTGGCCATCGGACACCAACAGTGATTGCCACGCTTCCGTCCAATTGTCGNACGCTTCAAGAGGTACGTGCCAATGCGTGGCAAGTTCGTCATGTTTTGAGTACAGGTGTGCATGGCATTCTTCATACCCACGCCAGACAGGCTGACGCGGTGAGAGCATTTGTAGAGGAGTGCCGCTATCCTTTCCAGACGATTGGGTTGGACCGTGGATTGGTTCAGGGACAACGCGGAGCAGGTGGTCANGGGTATGCGGCTGGCATCTGGGGGGTAACTGGCCCCGAGTATACGAAACTGGCCGATCCATGGCCGCTTAATCCCGAGGGTGAGTTGATACTGGGTCTTAAAATCGAGGACCGGGAAAGTGCGGCAAACGCAGAATACATAGCCAAAGTTCCTGGTCTGGCATTCGCTGAATGGGGCCCCGGTGACATGGGGATGTCCTTTGGTTANGCTGATGCACACGATCCACCGTATCCAACAGATATGGATCAGGCGCGCTTGGCCGTCAAGAAAGCCTGTGATGATAATGGTATGGCCTTCTTGAGTTCCTGGAACGATCCGTCTTTGGACGCGGAAGGCCGCCTTCGGTTTCTGATGGATTGGGGGATAAAGATCATTTCCGGTGGTGGAGAAGAACAGGCTAAGAGAGGACGTGAAATTACCGGTAGGCAGATGCCGGTGTGAGTAAGCATCNTTAGCTGGACAAGAAAATGAAAAGATCGACCTCGCTAAACACCTTCTGGGACGTCGGTGTCGAAATCGAGGATGCACTGGAACGCTGTGCCAAGGCCGGGTTTGAAGCGCTTGACTTCAACCTCACCGNTTCGATTACCAAAGGATGGAATCTCCTCCCTTCCTAAACAGCAAAGGCGAAGAATGGGCTGCATACATTAGTAGGACAGCAGAGTCTTTTGGACTTGCATTCACTCAAATGCACGCCCCCATCTTTCCAAAGTTTGCAGTAGGAAAAGAGACTGAACGCTATACCACAATGAACCACAACTCTCTCCGAATCGCCGCGGTATCATGAGAATCCCCTGGGTGGTTTGGGAGGCAGATGTCACGCCAGGGGACTATGGTGAAAACACCGCAAAGAGGTGTTCCAGCAGAATCACGAATTCTTTGATCCACTGGTTAAAACTGCGGAGAGGTATAACACCGGTGTATGCCTGGAGAACGTTCCAGACGCCATGGGGAAAAGCCGGGGATGTCCCCAGTGGGTGAGTTCAGAGGCCGCAGAGNTCTGTGANCTAGTGGACTCCTTTCCTTTAATTCGTCTCGTGTAGGGATCTGCTGGGATACNGGCCACGCGCACATGCAGGGACTTGAGCAGAGAAAAGNACTGCGAACCCTCGGTGATAGATTGAAGGTGTTGCATATCCANAATAACAACGGTCGGTCCGATCAGCATCTGCATCTAACCCCATTCTCGGTGTGATAAACGTAGAGGGAGCTTGCCCGGCGTCCATTGGTAACTACAAACACAGCAAGACACCTGTTCCCGTCGTACAGAGTACAATTTCTTGCTACTACACCTTAAGCCTTTCAAACGATTTGCCATAGGAGTAATCTAACAACATTAGTGGCTAAACTGCTACTTTACCCTTCTGTTTATACCGATAACCAGGTTTACTCTGGTTGCAATAGATCGTCGACTGATGACCCCAATCAGTTTAGTGGCTATCTCTGATTGGTTATAACNCCTTTTAAGCAGTGTATCTATTCCGTGCCTTTGTTCCTACCTGAGATGGTGGAAGTGTCTTATTGATACACCTCATANTTGGTTGTGAGAAGAGCCCTGAGTATACACTAGAGCTCAATGCCGTTCCACTCTCACAAAATACATTTATAAGTATAATCGAGTTTCACCTTTCCCAAGGGTACACTGATTGCGAGTCACCTATCCACCATTGGGTGATCCGGTACGCTCGCAGCTATTCCANGTTTGGTTGGGTCCTAATTTTGTTGCTTGCTACGCTGCGATCCTAACATTCTAAACTCATGTTTAGACAAAAGTAGCAACCTCGACCTTGCGTGGGAGTGAAGTTCAGTACCTTTCCAATCGAGCTCTAAGCCACTTTTGCCGCAGTTGGATCCTTTGAACCAATGAAAGCAGAAAACAGAGGGACGGGAGTGGCACGCACTTGACGGTTGTTGGTCATTCATGCTATATTGACAGTTAAATTTAGATCGTTCAAAATTCAGAGATATACTTTCGGACTTTTTAGCATAACTCTAGTCTATTCTGATCAAACCACATCCATGANAATTACGGCTATCCAAGTTTATCAGGTTGACCTACCGCTTTATGAAGGATCCTATAACTGGTCTGGCGGTAAATCGGTTCAGGTTTTTGACAGTAATATCGTAGCAGTTAAAACGGACACGGGAATGGTCGGCTACGGTGAATGNTGNCCTCTTGGCCCATTCTACTTGCCCGCCTATGCCGATGGGGTTCGAAGCGGTATTCGAGAACTGGGGCCTCACCTAATCGGTATGGATCCGCTACGTTTAGGTCCACTAAATCAGTTAATGGATCAAGCTATGAAGGGNCATCCTTATGTCAAGTCGCCGATCGATATCGCCTGTTGGGATATCAAAGGCCAACAGGCGCAGATGCCGGTTTGCGAGCTGATGGGAGGGCGTTATGAGAACGATTTTGTTCTCTATCGTGCCATTTCTCAACAGTCACCAGAAGAAATGGCGGTTAAAGTGGCAGGCTATCGAGCGGAGGGTTACCACCGGTTTCAGTTGAAAGTTGGTGGTAACCCTGAGGTTGATATTCAGCGGATTCGGCAGGTTTCGGCCAAGCTAAAGACGGGTGATAAGTTGATCGCTGATGCTAATACAGGTTGGCTAATGCACGAGGCNGCACGCGTTGTTCGCGGGGTTACCGATATCGACGTCTATATCGAGCAACCTTGTCTTAGCTACGACGAATGCGCGTCGATTCGACAGCGTACTTCACACCCTTTTGTTCTCGACGAATCCATTGACAGTATTGACGTTTTGATGAGAGGTCACGCTGAGCGAGCCATGGATGTGGTCAATATCAAAATCAGCAAATTTGGTGGGTTGACCAGAGCCGCTTTAGCGCGAGATCTGTGCTGTCACCTCGGTATGGCCATGACCATCGAAGATAGTTGGGGCGGCGACATTACCACAGCCGCTATCGCTCATCTGGCACATAGCACACCGACTGAACTGCTGTTTACCGCTACCGATTTCAACAGCTACGTGACGGTTAGTACTGCCGACGGCGCCCCGCAACGGGTCAACGGTAGGATGTCGGCCTCTTTGGAATCGGGGCTGGGTATTCGTCCCAAGATGGACGTTCTCGGGGCGCCTGTGCTGGAAATTACAGGATAAAGGCAAGCGTTGACGGTCGCCCTTTTAGATTTGATAGATAATAATGCAGGAGAACTAGATGCAAGTTGATTGGCAAGGCGTTTTTCCTGCTGCTACTACTCTCTTTCATCCAGATCAATCACTGGATTTGGACAGTACNCGCCGTCATGTTGAAATNATGATTGAAGCTGGCATTCACGGTATTATTATGCTCGGTACGGTGGGGGAAAATTGCTCGCTGGAGTATGATGAAAAATTGGCTGTGCTGAAAGCAACAGTAGATCAGGTACAAGGTCGGATTCCAGTGCTAACTGGTGTGGCTGAGTGCACGACCTCACTCGCCTGCCGTTTCTCTNGCGATGCGGAGCAAATTGGTTGTGANGGGCTGATGTTACTACCAGCTATGGTTTACAAGTCAGATCCACGTGAAACCGTGTACCATTTTCGCCAGGTGGCAGACNATTGCGGACTNCCGATCTTGTGCTACAACAACCCTGTGGCCTACGGTGTGGATATCACGCCTGAGATGTTCGCTGAACTGGCCGACGTATCATCCTTTGTCGCCATCAAGGAATCTTCGGAGGATGTTCGGCGGATTACCGACCTGCGAAATCTTTGCGGAGACCGATACATCCTCTTTGCCGGAGTGGATGACTTGGCTCTGGAGGCCATATTGATGGGCGCAACAGGTTGGGTCTCAGGTCTGGTTAATGCCTTCCCGCGTGAAAACTGGCTGCTGTGGGAACTAGCGCAACGCAATTTGTTGGCAAAGGCACTCGAGATTTACCGTTGGTATATGCCTCTACTGCATCTTGATACGGACGTCAAACTAGTACAGTACATCAAACTGGCACAAAGCGAATGTGGGCTCGGTTCAGAACTGACAAGAACACCACGCTTACCGTTGGCTGGGGAGGAACGCGGACGGATCTTAGGGATTATTCGTCATGGCATTGCTAATCGCCCTGATGTAGAGGCCTATATCAAGACCATACTAGCATACGATCAAGCCCAGAAATAGTTGTCCAGGTTTATAAAAACCTACTGCTTAGATCGTAGAGCAATAATCCTGCTACGCCTAAGACGATAAAGGAAAAATAGAATCGGATCGAACGACCGGAAATGGCTTGGGTTGCCATAGCACCAAATTGAGCGCAGATGGTAGAACCAATTAGCAGAATAGCGACTAGTTGCAGATCTACATTGTGGCGAATGGCGTGTGTTACCGTGCCGTAAAAGGTGGAGCAAAAGACNAATAGCAATCCCGTTCCAACCGCTTTACGGGTAGTAGTNCCATAACCGTAGATTAGAAGTGGGATGGTGATAACCCCACCACCGATACCCAACAAACCTGTAGTCACACCGATTAAAAAAGCCGGATAGGTGACGGCNAAGATCGAAATCGAACNGATGCAACTGGTCGGGAACTTAGCTAAGGGCGGTATATGGAACTTCTGTAAGAAACCGTTATAAGTTGAGTTCGAAAGATTTCGCTTGCCTTCTTCCGTCTGCTGGTCTGCCCGATTTCTCAATGACTCTGCCATGATCAGGATCGCAACTAGCAGTAGAACGCTCAAGAATAACCACCGTGAATAATATTCGACATAGGTGGTTTCCTGATTTCTTATGACCATTGTTCCCAGATCGTTCAGATAATCCAGAATCCGGGCCCCAACCTCAACGCCCAGACAATTCCCTCCCAGAATCATCAGAGCTAGTTTCAGGTCTACGTTTCCCAACTGCGAATGGCGCAAAACCGCAGTGAAAGAAGAGCCAACCGTTTGTGCCAGTGAGCTCCCAACGCAAACATGAAAGGGTATTTGGAAGATTATTTGCAGGATTGGTGTGATCAACGCTCCCCCACCAATTCCAAAAAAACCCGATAAAAGCCCGGCCACACAGCCCAATAGAAACAGGTACGTGACATTGACTTCTACTCCACTGATGTCGATGAGCATTAGATGTGATATTGGATCTGATCAGACTCTGGCTTGGCACGGCGGTTTCTGACTAAAGTAAAGATGANATTGACAAAAATACCCCAAGCAATCGGGAAAAAGAGACAGAGCAAAATATAGAGAATCTGTTGATCCAGAAACTTTTTCATGATGCTGTCCGGTGGATTTCTACCCCCGCAAAAGCGATTGAGGGTTGAATGGGCGGAGACAGCTTTTTGACCCGAACCCAAACATCGGTAACTCCAAAACGGTTTAGGATCTCTCGGGCAATGGCTTCGGCTAGGGATTCGAATAGCTGAAACGACTGTTGGGTCCCAATCTTGATTACAGAGTCGACAACCAGTGTATAGTCAAGCGCTTGTTCCAACTCATCGCTTCGGCCTGCAAGTACAATACTGAATTGGTCGTTGGTGGTGCCGATTTTGAGATCAATTTCGTATTTCTGACCCAGTTGTTGCTCGGACGGAGTCACTCCATGGTAGCCGTGGAAACGAATGCCCTGAATTAGGATTTTATCCATTCGGCCATCTACCAATCTTCTTCTAAAAAAGGTTGACTCGGATAACTGTATACGTTACCTTCGTAGTTGCGGAGTTTGATTTCCTGTTCGTCAAACGCGACNATGGGATCCGGCATAATGGCGATTTTGCCGCCACCGTTTGGGGCATCGATAACGTAGTGCGGCACACCTAGCCCGGAGATATGCCCTCTCAGGGAAGCCATGATTTCCAACCCCTTTTCGACAGAGGTTCGGAAATGATCTGTTCCGTAAACCAGATCGGCCTGATAAATATAATAAGGTTTTACGCGGATGGCCAAAAGTTTCTGCATCAGTTCTTTCATCACTTCTGAATTGTCGTTAACACCGCGTAACAAGACTGCTTGGTTGCCTAACGGAATTCCCACATCAGCTAGCATTCCACAGGCTTTTTCCGTTTCCGGTGTGATTTCGCGTGGATGGTTAAAATGAGTGTTGATGTAGAACGGATGATACTTTTTCAAGATTTGACACAGTTCCGGCGTGATGCGTTGAGGTAGCGTGACCGGTACCCGTGACCCAATNCGAATAATTTCCAGATGTTCAATGGCCCGTAGCCCACTAACAACCTGCTCAACCTTCCGGTCTGTCATCATCAATGGATCGCCACCCGAAATAATCACGTCTCTGATTTCTGGATGTTGGCGAATATAATTAAGCCCTTGTTCTAGATTGTCATTGGGAATCGAATAAGGATCGCCGACTTTGCGCTTACGAGTGCAAAATCGACAGTAAATCGGGCACATATAATTAACATAAAACAGTGCACGATCTGGATACCGATGGGTCACGTTCAAAACATGGCTATCTGCCTCTTCGGCCAACGGATCCTTGGAGCCGCTCTCNGTCAATTCGTATTCGTCTGGTACGACCTGTTTCCAAATTGGGTCCCCAGGTTCCTCAATTAAGCTGAGGTAGTAGGGATTGATCCGAATGGGAAATACTTCGTGAACCCGTCGGAGTTCATCCACATTCAGGTCATAATCCCCAAAATAAGCGGCTAATCTTTCAGGTGTATTAACTGTATCTCGAACCAGTTGTTTCCAAGTTTCCATGCTGGCTAACCTTCTTGAATATTTTTATTGGCTTGATCAATGCCTATTGCTTAATCTGGATAATCTTTGTTTGTCAGAAACATGCGTCTAATCTGGTCGCCGATTGCAATTTATCGACCACTTATCAGAGGTTCGCCTTTGGAGAAGTAGGGTTGAACCTGTGGATTAGGGGGAGTTGGAATGTTATCTTCAGAGGAATTAAATGCGGGCATATCTCATTCTTTTCTATTACTTTAAGGTTGAATAGGTTATCTGACTGATAGATCAGAAAGTTTACCTCAAAATAGTTTAGAACTTCAAGCACACAAAACGATAGACATCCGTTTACCAATTTGTAAGGTCGGGAAAAATAGACAACGCCCAGGTAGATTACGTACGGCGCCTTGAGATGTTACGATCTTATTTGAAAGGAGAAATGCTCGAATCCAAAAGGATATTTTGAAATGGAAAGCTCTCACCCTGATGTTGACCCGCCAAGATCAAAAAGGCATTGTTACCAACATTACCAGCTTTATCTACCAGCATAACGGCAACATCATCANCCTTGAGCAACATATTGATACTGAGAATCGTTTGTTTTTTTATNCGCTNGANAATGGCCGCTGAAAGGTCTCCGTACCNAACCGAACAAAAATAGAGCCTGAGTTAGCGGATCTATTCCGTCAAGCCGATATTGAGGTACCGACGGCAGGACTCTTTTTTGTCAGAACAAGCTAAAAATGGCTATATCTTTGTCTCGAAATACGAACATTGTCTTTATGGTCTTCTATTGCGAAATCTCGCTGATTATCAGCAACTATAGACAAGCTGGAAAAGTGTACGATACATTTCGGAATCGACTTTATGAAAGTTCCCGTTACTAAATCGACCAAAGCTGAAGCCGAGGCCAGGCAACTATAATTTTTGTCGAATTACCAGATCGACTTCATCGTTTTAGCTCTCTATAATGCAAATTCTAAGTCGTAATTTTGTGGATTCTTACCCAATTTAAGATCATCAATATTCGCTATTCGTTTCCACCCGCTTTTGCCGGAGCGATCCCCTACCATCAGGCATATTCTCGTGGAGTTAAGATCATGGAGCAACTTCGTATTTTGTCAGCGATCAGCTAGACGAGGTCCCCATTATTGCCCAGACATCTTATCTATTTCCTACCATAACCTGATATCAACCTTACTGACTAAAGACAAANATGTTGGAGAGTGTTCACTTATAGATAGATATAAATTTTGTTAGATAATCTTGAAAGATTTACGCCTGTGCCAGTGCTTACCACCGAGCCATCGATAGAGAAATCATGTCTTCAGATCTACTGACTCTTTTGCTTCTGCTAGTCATTCTTCCAAGATAGTGTCTGCTATTGGAGTNATTTTGTTCTAGGCAAATTGTGTTTTTTCCTTATTACGTGCCATTCTGTTGGCCAAACCTTACTGTAACCCTCCCCGTCATCCGTGTCAAANACACACTCTTTCTGCGGTGATAGCTTGTGGTCCAATTTCCCTGCCGTGGCCNCATTACGACTGCCCACAGCCCAGGCCGTAGTTCGCCCGGTAGGACGCTCCAAGACTTGGAGGATTCATCTCTTGTTTTTTTTGACCTCAAAAAATGCCATCTCTGGTCCATCTCAATTGCTTTAATCTTTTCCTCTCTCACGGGTTGGCCCAACGATTCCGCGGCCGGACGCAGCCAGTTATAGGCAGTTGTTGCTGAAACATCAAACAGTTGGGCTAAAAAACGAAAGCTGGCTTTGCCAAGTGCATCTAGCAAGACACTTGCGTTTGGCTTTAGCCGGGTTGATCACCAATCACAAAATTGTGAGGGCCTGACTGGCATTTCTAAACCTTGCATTCCGCCTAGAATTCATTTTTAACAGATTGGGTGCGGCTGCAATTCTGACATTGGTTGATGAATCAGCACCAGCAATTAGGGGCAAAACTATNTTTTAACATGCATCTATCTAACTGTAAACACTCTCAGATGTTAAACGACAAGTTTTAGCTGAAGCTGTTCGCGTNTATATCGGCCATCGAATCTTCATTCATGGCTGGAGAACAATCATTTTGNNGCCAATTACTGAATTGCCTTTTCTCAAAAACGTTTTTTTGGCTAAAAGAGACTAACTTCAGCCTGTTAGCAGTACAACATTCTCCCACCACGACTAAGGAATGCTCTTTCTTGACAAACCTTAGTCAGCATTGTAATATAGCGAAATCTACTTCCTTTGATTATTTACTTTCTGGCTCCTTTTGTTTCCGTCGACCTGAAATGGTGACTCTCGGTTTTCTCTAATCCAATGATTTATGTTCGTCGTCTGATTTTTGTCCTAGCTCTGATTTTCCTGCCCCTAGGTTGTAACAAGCCGTCCGAAACTGACCTTCAACAATTAGTTACAACTGCTATAGATCTAGTCGCCCGGTCACAATATGCAGAAGCGGTTCCCTACCTGCAAAGTTTCGTCGATCTCACTGGGACAGATTTATCTAACTTGGAACAACCACTAGTACGATTGACTTCCTTTAGATCTAATTCCCAAACATCTGATCTGCAACGCGTCGAAATCTATCATTTGTTGGCTTTTTGTTACCAGAAAATTGGGGAATCCGCTCAAGCTATGAGGTNTTATCCATTGGCAATTGGATCAGAAAACATGTTGTGCGACTATGCTATTTTTCGCTTAGCTAACCTTTGCCAAAAAGCTGAAGATCTTGAACCGGCTAAAGAATGGTACCTTCAACTTATCTACGACTATCCAACTTTTCCTCGAATCTCGGCGGTCAAGTTTTCGCTTACAAAAATTTATTTGCAGCAACAGGACTTTGCTTCACTCTTTCCACTATTGAAAGATCTACAGCAAGTGGATTCGCATAGGCGACAAGCTTACCTAGTGGAAGCAAAGGCACTCGTTCAACAAGAGAAATGGATGTCCGCTTATCAGATTTGCGAACAGTTGATTGCCGACAACACTACTGACGGAACCGCTTGGAATGCGTTGGCCTTGGTCAAGAAAATACAAAAATCTTCGTCTGAAATAGACCTCTCACCACAGCAGTTAATGAACCATGGGTTGGTTTATTACAATAATCGCTGCTATTCTCTCTGTCGTTCAGTTTTCCAGTCAATTATCAAAGAGAGGACTGGACAGAATAAAAAATTGGCTGGAGGTGCTGCTTATCAAATTGGCTATAGCTACTTCCGACAGCGTAAATATAGCAACGCTATCTACTGGTTTCGGCAAGTGATTAACACGTACCCGTCGAGTGGNTACCTGACAAGAGCCTACTACCGGTTAACCGTCTGTTATCGACGAAAGGGGTATACTACTCGTGCGAGAATCAACTTGGAGGCCTTTACAAAGAAGTATGCTTGGAGTCAATTGATGGACGACGCCCTCTATGATTTAGGTCGTATATATGAGCGACAGAAACATTATCAGCAGGCAGTAGACGTCTACCGGCAACTCGTTACTAACCTCAGCCAGAGCCGCTTGGCGCAACGAACCTATTGGCAGTTGGGATGGATGCAGTTCAAATTAGGGCAATACGACAAGTGTCTGAAAGTGTTTCGAACAATCCAGCGTAAATATCCACGAGACATCTATGCTGTGGTTGCCCACTACTGGACAGCCAAGTGTTATCAACATCAAGGCAAGGATGATCTCGCCACAACTACCTTTCGCCAAGTTGCTCAACGACAACAATGGTTCTACAGCGGTTTAGCCAACCANCGATTGGAATCCGAAGACAATCCTCGTCTTAGCATCGACTCTGACAGTTCTGTTTGGCCGACATTGGGGCAGCAGAAAACACCCCGTGTCGAACGGTTGATGAAGTTGGGAATGTTCAAAGATGCGGTTACTGAGTTGGAGTCGATGCGCAATTTACCCACAACTTTCTCTGATTCTAGTGCTATGGCTCCCCGTACCAATAAACCGGACCGGATCTATAACTTACTGCTTTGCCATCAAAAGGCTGGGAACTATCAACAGGTTTTTCGTTATGCTGACAAACTACAACGTTTTTCTCAGATCCGAAGCGATTCAGGTCAATTACCAGTTGAGTTATACCGAATTTTATACCCATTTTATTATGCTGAAACAATTGTCAAACACGCTACCAAATACGCAATAGATCCGCTTTTTGTGGCTGCCATGATCAGAGAAGAGAGTCGTTACAACGCAACAATTGTCTCGCCCGTAGGAGCACGAGGGTTGATGCAGATCATGATCCCGACGGCGAAGCAAATTGCCAAACGACTAGATCTACCAACTTTTAACAGTGATATGTTGTTCACGCCAGAGATTAACATTCAGCTTGGCACCTGGTATATGAGTGATTTGATGCGNCAATTTGGAAATAATTNTCCTCTAGTTGCGGGAGCCTATAATGGAGGCCCTCAACGGATTAAAAAGTGGCTGAAAAATGCCACACCGACACCAGCAACGGCACTCGTTAATACATCTCTTCCTTCTCTAGATGTTGCTGTGGACGAATTCATTGAAAATGTTCCTATTGACGAAACTCGCCGTCATATCAAGAAAGTGATGGACAGCTATTATGTCTATCGTCAACTATACGGCGATACCATTTCCGAAATGCAATCAACCGCAGAACTACAACTAAATCTAAAAGCGGACTACACGCAATGAATCGAGTCTAATGCGAAAAGTAGGCAAGTGGGGAAACAATGGCTACTGAGAGTCGCCGTAGTGTTGAAGAGGTTAATCCGGCAGCTGTTGAGCTATATAATGAGGGATTATCTTATGCCAAACACGATCGGTTGGCAGAAGCCATACCGATTCTGCTGGAAGCGGTCAAGGTAGATCCNAATTATGTCAATGCCTACAANCTTCTAGGTAAGATTTATATGCAAGCGGGCCAAACTAATAAGGCCCGCGAATGTTGGTTAAACGCTTTGAAACTCGACCCCCTCAATCTGGTTGCGATGGGCTGCCTGGAGGCTTCAACCCCAAAATCTTTTTTAGCCAAGCTTCGGAATTTTACTCTGTTAGTTGGCTTGCTGTTAGTTCTGGGTGGTGGGGCTGCTATCTTCTGGAAATTTGATCGACTAGAAAGCAAACTCGATAACATCACCCTCTTATCGCAATCCGCTGAGGTTCAGTCTCTCAATGGGGATACATCTATGGATCTATCCACACTGGCTTCAGCTGGAAGCCACACCACTTCTGGTGATTCTCAAACAGAAGCGATGGCGCCCACTGTCTCAACACAACCGTCAGAACAGCCGCCGCAGATGCGAGAAAAGCAACAACCGGGTCCGGAAATAACACTTCCGCCGACAGAATCAGCACGGGCTAAGGCGCTGGGCACTTCTGGGAAGTCAGATCGANTGGTATCAGATGTCGNAATTTACGAGCAAACGGTTAAGAATCTCGTACTGAAAGGTCGGTATCAAGAAGCGATCCAGACGTTGACCCAACTCGCCGAGAGTAATTCGGAACACCGCTATCTGGTTGGCAACTCCTATTTTTGGTTGGGCGTCTGCTACCGAAGGCTTGGTCAACCTATAAAGGCTATGCGAGCATTCCAAAGCGTAACCAAAGAAAACAGCTTTAAGTCCGATGAAGCTCAGACCCAGATTCGTTCCTTTCAATAGGTGCGGAGAAATGGTTTTCACTAGCTTGTTCCTTAATACCTCCAGGTAGCCTCTACCGACTTTCTTTGTTAATTCTACAGCTAGGTTGTTTCCCCGTTTATAGTAGACCCAGAGCGGTCGAGATCTTTTCCATGAATCTGATGTCGACGGTTGGTGCCGGAGGTAACTCCGGCCTGATAGAATCTACCCCAATGGGATGATCAGCCGGGTTTTTTGGTATTGAGTCAAATGCTAACTGCTAGAAAAATTCCTCTATCCTGAGCCTGTAATTTGCGGCTACACGCCACAGGTTGTTTGCCTTCGTCGATCCAGACATTAAAGTACTGATAGTCCAACATCCCCACAGCCTGTCACACCGGTTTCCGTCGGTCAAGGCCAGGTTCCAGGAAGGCCCTGATTTAGTTTAAAGCCTATGTGGGCTTTGGCTTTACGCTGAAAAAGTTGGTGCGATTCGGTTCGCTTCCATGCTATAGATGCTATATGCTTCCTAAAGGTTTATTTTCTTCGATAAAGGATGAAAGAAACTCATATCAAGCGCTTAAATAGTCTTACCTCTCACCGATAGATCTTGATACTGATAGAAGAAAGTTGATAAATTTACGACAAAACAAACCCAAATATAAACTATTCCAGAATTNTAAGGAGGTTATCAGATGTCACTCCGAGTNGGTATTATCGGTTGTGGTCGTATGGCCAGCACCATCGAAGATGAAGTTCAAGGTACTCGTCGTGGGGGATTAGCCTTACCATATTGCCANGCGGGAGCGTATGCTATCGTTNAAGAAACCGAGATGGTAGCCGCGTGCGACATCGTCCCTGAAAAGTTGGAGACATTTCAAAGGCGGTGGGAAGTTCCACGAGGTTACACCGATTTCCGGGAGTTAATTGATACAGAAAAGCCGGAAATTCTCAGCATCACTACCCGTCCAGAGCAACACGCCGAAGCGATGATCTATGGAGCGGAAAACGGTGTCAAAGGGATGTATGCAGAGAAGCCACTCTGCTGTACACTGATTGAAGCAGATGCAATTCGGGACGCTTTTGAACAGAACAGTGTCTTTTTAGAATTTGGTCCAATGCGCCGGAATTGGGCCGTTTATCGACAAGCCCGTCAACTTGCAACAAGCGGTGAATTGGGTACAATCCGATCGGTACTTGGTTTCTCTGGTAACAGTATCGGGGGACACTTTCTAGACACGATGCTCTATCTTTTAGGAGATNCTAAACCGACTACCATTCGAGGAACACTGGGAGAATTACATCCCGACGAGGAAGATACATCCAACATGCGGTTTGTTCAGGATACGCCTATTCTGAATGCCTTGGTCGATTTTGATAGCGGGACTACCTTGCATGTGGCAGCGACTGGTACCAGTGGCGAGTACGAAGTCATCTGTGAGGAGGGAGTTATCCGGATTCAGAACGATGGTGAATCACTCCACGTCCGGAAAAAGGATGGGGAACATCGTGCCTACGATGCAATTGAAGTGGAATCGGTTACACCATTCAGCGGTACGGAATGCAAGGTTCGGGAACTTGTAAGAGCGATTCATATTAACGAGCCGGGAGTAAGCAATCTACGAGCAACGATGCTCGGTACGGAAATCGGGTTCGGCCTCTACGAGTCACATCTGCAAGGCGGCATTGCCGTTCGTCCACCGACGCCTAATCGCGAACGTTGGGTCTCAAGTTGGTAAAAGAAGATAAGAAACGGNAACTATACACTATTTTATTCCTAGCAGCCGTACCACGATTTATCGAACAAAACCAGCGTGAAAATTATCTATATATAATTTGGTCTCCTGTGATTGATTTGATGAGTNCGTTTGTCCAGTGCTTTGGGTTCTTTGATGCACCTCTGCAACCNGGATGTTTTTGGTGTGAATGAAATCCGGTATTATCAGTGATTACAATGTTTTATTGCTTGGATCTGTCTCTGGTAAAGGCTTGTAGAAATCCTTCAAATCTCCGGTAGCCAACCCCGCTAATTTCTGGCCGAAAAGCGTCCCTGTCTAGAAGTAAAAACAAGTATGTAAATAGCAGGTGTGTNGTCTACCCTCGACTTTCCCCGCNAAAGCAGGGGGCGAGAAAAATCAACATTGGTCAGGACTAAACTCGCTTGAAATTACCCTAGATCAGTGATAGAATTAACCGCTATTTAGCTTGTAGCTCNTGCTGATAGCTGGTACAAGAATGACTTCCCAATGGGTAACAGATGAAAGTATTGGTCAGTGACTCTCTCTCCGAATCCGGCCTAGATCTACTTTACCATCAGACAAATTTAACCACCGATCTAAAAACGAAACTTAGCCCAACCGAGTTGGTAAATCTAATTTCTGACTACGACGCCCTAATTATCCGTAGTGCTACTCAGGTAACAGCCGAGGTCATTCGAGCCGCCAAAAATATGAAGGTAATTGGTCGGGCTGGTGCTGGTATTGATAACATCGACATAGAAACGGCTACACAACAGGGAATCCTAGTATTTAATACGCCTGCTGGCAATACTGTGGCTGCGGCCGAACATACCATTACGCTAATGCTAGCCCTTTCTCGTCATGTTCTTCCGGCGGGGATTTCGCTTCGCAACGGTGAATGGTCACGTAAGCATTTCATGGGTGGAGAGTTGTACCGCAAAACCTTTGGCATCATAGGTGTCGGGCGGATCGGTTCAGAAGTTATTCGTCGCTTGCAAGCTTTTGGCATGGCTATCATTGCCTACGATCCTTATATTTCTGTCGAAGCCGCTGAACGATTAGGCATCAAGCTAGTAGAGCGAGAAAACCTTCTGCAAGAAGCTGACTACATTTCGATCCACGTTCCATTGACTCCCGAAACCCATCACAGCATCAGTAGCCGTGAGTTTAGGTTGATGAAGTCTAACTGTCGGTTGATCAACTGTGCAAGGGGTGGAATTATCGACGAAGAGGCCTTATACGTGGCACTCAAAGAAAAGCAAATTGCCAGTGCCGCTCTAGACGTATTTGAGCACGAACCACCAACCGATTATCGCCTGATGGCACTCGATAATTTTCTCGCTACTCCTCATATAGGCGCCTCGACTTCTGAGGCGCAAGAACTTGTCGCTATTGAGGTAGCACAAAAAGTGATTGATGCACTATATCATTTGCCAGTTGAGAACGCAGTTAATCAACCTAATATGGATCAGTTTGAAGTCCTGCAACCCTATCTGAAACTGGCCGAACGGATTGGGAGTTTTCAAGCTCAAACTGTGGAAGGGCAAATTTCGGAAATTCGAATCCGCTTCAATGGGGAACTATTCGAGAAAGATGTAACTTTGATCAGCGTGGCGGTGCAAGTAGGTTTGCTAAAGCCGATTCTGCAAGATAACGTTAACTATGTAAATGCCCCCCTAAGGATCCAACAGCGTGGCATTCGGGTTTCTGAAACCAAACACAGTACGCAAAAACAGTTTACCAATTCGCTGGCAGTGACGGTAGTTACAGATCGGGCAAAGCGGATGGTCGAAGGCACGGTTTCAAGCACTGCCTCCATCCGTTTAGTTCGGATTGACGATATACACCTTCATGCTGAACCCGAAGGCCACATGCTTGTAATCTATAACCAGGATCGACCCGGTATGATCGGCATCCTTGGAACCACACTCGGGAATCATGGTATCAATATTGCCGACATGGCCGTTGGCCGAAAAGAGATCGGTTCACACGCCTTGATGCTGATCAATATCGATAGTAAAGTTCCCCGTCATGTCATGTCCCAGATTGAAGCCTTACCGACGATCATGTTCGTCAAGCAGATTGAGTTTTAACCTCGACGCTCCAACCTTCTGGATCAAAAAAGGAAGTTCTTTTGGATTCAATTGAGAAGTGCTTACGCATCAACGCCAGCGTTCCCGAAAGTGGCCTCTACGATGGTTCCTACACCTACGACGGACAACGGCGAGAAGTTCACAGCAATGCGCCGTGGCGTATTTCGCCTGACCCATTTTTCATCTCTGACACTGACTACGCTTGGCTAGACAACTTAGGATCGCACCTGCTGAAGTTTTATCAGGTCTGCAATATGCTTTATTCTCAAAGTGTGCGCAAGACCCAACCCGCATGGATCGCCGATTACCTGGACCGTGGCAAGCCAGAAACGGTCATCGAATATGGTCGGATGCGGCGTTTTAAGAGCCAATTGCCACAGGTGATCCGCCCCGATATTCTCCCGACAGACGAGGGAATGGTAATTAGCGAGTTGGATTCAGTGCCAGGTGGAATTGGTTTCACCGGCAGTTTAGCTGTCCAGTACGCAGCCCTCGATTGTGATATCGTCGGTGGTGGAAACGGCATGGTAGTTGGATTTTCCGAAATGATCCGCAGTGTAGCCAACAGTGAGCAACCGACGTTGGCCATCGTGGTTTCGGATGAGTCAGAGAGCTACCGCCAGGAGATGCAGTGGCTGGCCAGCGAATTACGGCACATAGGAATGTCGGCTTATACAGTCCATCCTCGCCAGATTCTTTTCCAAGAATTAGCTGGAGGGAAAACGGGCTTGTTTTTGGATGCCAACACTGTTACAGTATCCAGTGAGAATTCAGCCGAATTAGATCTAATTCAGATTGATGTAGTCTATCGGTTCTTTGAATTGTTTGATTTGAAGAACATTCCCAAATCAGAATTAATGCTGTATGCAGCCAAAAAGCGCAATGTGTCGATGACACCGCCACCAAAAGCCTATCTGGAAGAAAAACAGGCCTTTGCTCTATTCCATCATCCCACCCTACAACCTTTTTGGAAACGAGAGCTGGGTAAGGAAACGGGGAAGATTTTACGCCAAATAATTCCAGAAACCTGGGTGATGGACAATCGGTCGCTACCGCCACACGCCACCATCCCGAATCTGTTGATCCAAGATCTACCGATTACCGATTTTCGGCAGTTAAGCCAGATTTCACAAAAGCAGCGTCAGTTAGTGATTAAGCCGTCCGGCTTTTCAGAGCACGCTTGGGGAGCACGGGGGGTTTCCATCGGACACGATATGCCGACTGAGGACTGGTCCGACACCATCGAAACGGCTCTCGATAACTTTGAAACTTCGCCGCACGTTTTGCAGAAGTTTTACAAGTCAAAACAGGTTCGGATGCCCTACTACGACTTCGAGAAGAGAGAGATGGTGATGATGCGAGGGCGGACACTGCTGCGGCCTTACTACTTTGTGACGCAGAATAACCAGGTACGACTGTCAGGGATTCAAGCGGTTATCTGTCCCGATGATAAGAAGATTTTGCACGGGATGGTGGATGCCATCATTGTCCCTTGTGCCATTTGGAAAAAATAGTAAATTCTGGTCTTAATTGGATTAAGAGAATGTCAGCGTCAATCGCTTCAACGCCAGTTGCCCTCACCATCGCTGGCTCAGACTCCAGTTGCGGCGCCGGTATTCAAGCTGATTTGCGGATGTTTGCCGCTAGTGGCGTTTTTGGCACTACTGTATTGACAGCCTTAACAGCACAAAATCCATATCAAGTAACAACGGTAGAAGAACTAAGTGCTAGCTTCGTTAAGGCACAACTTGAGGCAGTGTTTGATGTCATGCCAATTTCGGCTCTCAAAACCGGCATGCTCTGGTCGGCCGAAATCATTACTACCGTTGCCGGGTGGTTAGCTCAGGCCGCGTCCTTACCCAGTGTGGTTGATCCAGTGATGATTGCCACCAGTGGTGCCAAACTGATAACGGAAGATGCTATAGAGCGTTATAAAGCAGATCTACTACCCCGGTGTCGCTTGATGACGCCAAACCTGGATGAAGCACAGGTTCTGTTAGGTGGTGGGCCCGTCGATCATCACAATCAAGCAGCAACAGCGGAGGCGTTAGGAGATCAGTTCGGTTGCGCCGTTTTGCTAAAAGGTGGTCATTTGGCCGGAGATCCGATCGATTTGTTGTGGGATGGGCAACAAATCCATACTTGGCATCACCGACGACTAAAAAATGTCAATACACACGGAAGTGGATGTATACTATCTGCTGCCATTACTGCTGCACTGGCCCAAGGAAATTCCCTAAAACAGGCAGTTGAGACTGGCCTCAACGCAGTTCGTCAGGCATTGTTAAACCCTGTTGTACCAGCGCCAGATCTGTTGTTGGCAGGGATCGAGTCAATTGGAAAAGCTAACTGATCCTACAATCCTATTGAATGGTGAATCGAATTCGCGGCGGGTTAAGCGGGTGGTGAATTCTCGATTCTTAACAGAGGTTTGGAAAAACTTCTGAATTAGATACGACCCAGAAGCAGATGGATCAGAAAGTCGTACAATTTTAGGCCTTAACTGGAAGGTAAACAAGAAATGTCAAATCAAAAAGCTACATCAGAGGCNCAATTTTTCCCAAATAGCAAAAAGGTCTACGTCTCCGGGAAACAATATCCGGATCTACGAGTCCCGTTGCGTGAAATCACCCTGGAGGTGAGCAACACTGCTAATGAATCTAATGGGTCACAGAATGGTGACAATCCAGCTAATCAGCTTCGGGTCTATGATACCAGTGGTCCCTGGGGAGACGAACAGGAATTCTGCGATGTCCGTCAGGGCCTGAAGCCGTTACGGTCGGGTTGGATTCATGACCGGGGTGATGTTGAAAGATATCCCGGTCGGGCAGTACAACCACAGGATAACGGCTACAAAAGCCAGGAACAGTTGCTCCTAGCCAGAGAGGGCAAGCAGGCTCTCGTTCCCGATCGAGAAGACGACAAGCTAGAGCGCTTTGAGGGGACAAAGCACCCGGTACTACGGGCTAAACCAGGACGAAACGTCACCCAGATGCACTATGCCAAACGCGGTATCATCACACCGGAAATGGAGTTCATTGCCATCCGCGAAAACTTAGGTCGTGAAAAGGCATTCAAGGCGGCGTCTAATGGCCCNTCACAAGCACAGAATGTACTCAACTTCCAGCATCCGGGTGAATCCTTTGGAGCCAGCATTCCATCTTACGTTACGCCGGAGTTCGTGCGGGATGAAGTTGCTAGAGGTCGTGCTATTATTCCGGCTAATATCAACCATCCGGAAAGCGAACCGATGATCATCGGTCGCAACTTCCTGGTCAAGATCAACGCTAATATCGGTAACTCAGCCGTTGCTTCCTCGATCGAGGAAGAGGTAGAAAAGATGCGCTGGGCCACCAAATGGGGTNCCGATACGGTGATGGATTTATCGACCGGTAAAAACATTCACGAAACANGGGAATGGATCATCCGTAACTCACCGGTCCCCATTGGAACCGTCCCCATCTATCAAGCTCTGGAGAAAGTCAACGGCAAAGCCGAGGAACTAAGTTGGGAAGTCTACCGGGATACCTTGATCGAGCAAGCCGAACAAGGTGTCGATTACTTTACCATCCATGCTGGTGTCCGATTACAATATATTCCGTTAACTGCTCGCCGGATGTGTGGTATCGTTTCTAGAGGTGGTAGCATTATGGCCAAGTGGTGTTTGACACACCACCAAGAGAGTTTTCTCTACACCCACTTTGCTGAGATCTGTGAGATTATGCNAACCTATGATGTCTCCTTCTCTCTAGGCGACGGTCTTCGACCTGGGGCCTTGGCAGACGCCAACGATGCGGCTCAATTCGCTGAATTAGAGACACTAGGTGAGTTGACCAAAATTGCCTGGGAACAGGATTGCCAGGTAATGATCGAAGGCCCGGGACACATCCCCATGCACTTGATCAAAGAAAATATGGACANGCAGTTAGAGTGCTGTGACGAAGCACCATTTTACACCCTTGGTCCACTAACCACTGACATTGCCCCTGGCTACGACCATATTACCAGTGGGATCGGGGCGGCTATGATCGGTTGGTTTGGTTGTGCNATGCTTTGCTATGTTACGCCCAAAGAGCATCTGGGATTACCGAATCGGCAGGATGTCAAAGATGGTGTAATTACCTACAAAATTGCGGCTCACGCCGCCAATTTAGCCAAAGGACATCCAGGTGCACAAGAACGGGATAATGTGCTATCTAAAGCCCGTTTTGAGTTCAGGTGGGAGGACCAATTCAATCTTAGCTTAGATCCGGAAACCGCCCGGGAATTCCACGACGAAACGCTCCCACAGGAATCGGCCAAGAAAGTTCACTTCTGTTCCATGTGTGGTCCTCATTTTTGCTCAATGAAGATTACCGAGGATATTCGTCAATTTGCTAAAGAAAAAGGATTAACTGAATACGATGCGTTGCAAGTAGGTATGGAGGAGAAGAGTCAAGAGTTCAAGCAAAAAGGCTCAAACGTTTACTCCTAAATGTTTGATTTAGCTATTCTGCTAACCTCTCCTGATAGGTTTGACCCAACCCGGAATGGGACATAGATATGATTTATCAGGAGGTCTTTTTATACTGGCAGATACTCTGTAGTTCTGACTGAAGAACCTAAGGAGATACGGATGCTAAAAGGAATTCCCGATTCGATTTCACCTGACTTGATGCATACCCTAATGAGTATGGGGCATGGCGACGAAATTGTACTGGCTGACGGTAATTTCCCCGCTGCCAGTCACGCTCAACGACTAATTCGTGCTGATGGGTTAGATCTATGCACGCTGTTAGAAGGAATTATGATATTTCTACCAATTGACACTCACGTCAAGGATCATGCAGTGGTGATGCAAGTGGCCAACAGCAAAAAACCAGATCCACCGATTTGGGAAGACTTCCAGCGGGTTTTGTCGGAAACTGAAGGAGATTGGGTTAGCTTAACCTCAATCGAGCGATTTTCTTTTTATGACCGAGCTAAATCGGCTTTCGCCGTCGTCGCCACTAGCGAAACCGCTCTCTNCGCTAACCTAATTTTGAAAAAAGGGGTTGTGGAGGACGACGGTCAGGAGATTTAAACGAGAAACAGAATATAGAGGAAGGATTATATATAGATACCTNCTCTGGTTTCATTAGCCCAGATTGATACGAAATGAAGAAATAAGATTGATGGAAGAAGTTAGAATTGGATTTATCGGCTGTGGCGGTAACGCCAACGGTCACATGAATACGCTATCGAGTTTGGAAAAGACACGCATCGTTTCAGTTTGTGATCTGCAAGAGGAACGCGCCCAAAATGCAGCCAAACGACATCAAGCTGTGGCCTACACCGATCATCAGAAGATGCTGGAACGGAATGACTTAGATGCAATCTATTTGAGCCTGCCTGTTTTTGCTCATGGCCAACCNGAATTAGCGGTGATTGAACGGGGACTGCCCTTTTTGGTCGAGAAACCGGTTGCCATCAATCTAGAGACTGCACAACAGGTNGCTGAGGCAGTCGAGCAAGCCAATCTAATAACCTGTGCTGGTTACCAACTGCGTTACCTCGGATCGACGCAATTGACCAAGCGATTGTTAGCCGATCAAACGGTGAGTATGGCTATGGGCAAGTATTGGTGCGGAACCGGACGAGGCGATCCCAACACCTGGATTCGTCAGATGGATAAATCCGGTGGTCAGTTGGTCGAACAAGCTACACATACAATTGACATGATGCGTCATCTGATGGGTGAAGTAACCGAAGTCTTTAGCCTACAAGCTAATCGAGTACTACGCGATATCGATTGCCCCGACAGTTACACCGTGACCCTACAGTTTGAGAGCGGTGCCATCGGTACGCTGACCACTTACTGGGCGTTTGATAATGGAGATTGGTCCAACGCCAATGTAATCGATATTTTGTATCAGGATCAACTCATCAACTGGAATCCAAGTCGATTGGAAGTCAAAGAGGCGGGAGAAGTGGTCAGTAAAACTAAACCCGGTCCCTCAATCGACCAGGTTTTTGTCGATGCTGTGCGACGACAAGATCCATCCCAGATCTTAAGTCCTTACGCTGATGCGGTCAAAAGTTTAGCTATTTCGCTAGCTGCTAATCGGTCGGCTAAAAGCGGGCAGATTGTGCCTGTTGGATAACCAAAGATCAAACCCTTCGACTCGAATCCACCCGATAGGATAATTGATGTTCACAACCTGCGCGGGATTGTAGAATATCAGTGGGTGTTAATGTGAACTTTAACGTTCATTGTCCTCCTCAGTAGTAGCAGGTTGTCACGCCCAGGTACTCAAGAAAAGCGGTTAGCGCTGAGGCGATGGAAAAGATCAGCATTCTAGACCTGAAAGATTGGCAGGTCGGTCAATTATCCGGGGCAACAACGGCTTTTTCTAGCACGCGCCCTGATTCAAGACACGCAGATCTACTAGATGAGCTTTTTCAAGGTATCGATGCCACCGCCAAATATGCGTGATTGTGAGACTGCTCCAAACCTTTAAGTCAAGAAGGGAAAACGGTTATTGTGGTAACACCACAATCTANAAACCGTAGCTGGCTATTTTGATGGAGTGACACTGTTGAAGTTTACCGAATCGGATTCTGGAAAACATCGGAGTAGGATTCAACTACACCGGTACTAACTAAAATCNCTTCCCAATAAATTTTCCATTTAGCAATTAGCAACTGTGTCGGTTTTTTTACGATCTCATTTTCGATTATACNCNCCACACAATTTNCCCAAACGATACTGTTGCCCCATCTGACCAACCACCAGGGGCGTGGAAATGAAACAGAAGCCGATAGCAACTCACCCGTCATTAACACATCAGCGTATCGTTTTAACCAGCCTCCACCGTTACCTCTTCTAGGATTTAACTTTTACGCAAAATGTCGTTCGCTGCGCAGAAAAATATGGTTCGATTGAGACCCACAATCAAATGTTACGATCGACTAACCTGGGACGTAAGATTGCNGATCAAGCCTTTGTTCAATACTTGATCAGGGGATATGACGCTGGTTTAGAGTGAAGGGGCAGCAGCCTTCACTCCTTACTTGGCTAGTCCCAACTGATACTGCTGGGCATATCGTCCTCCTTGTTGTAGAAGGGTGTGATGGGTACCGTGTTCAACGATTTGCCCCTGATCTAACACCAGGATTTGGCTGGCGTTAACAACCGTCGAAAGCCGATGAGCAATAACAAAGGTAGTTTGGCCTACCATCAGGTCAGCCAACGAGGCCTGTACTAGTGCCTCCGACTCATTATCTAGGTTAGAAGTGGCTTCATCCAGCAGTAGGATCTGTGGATCTTTTAGCATCGCCCGAGCAATCGCAATTCGTTGTTTTTCCCCACCTGACAGGTTGCGTCCATTTTCCCTAATTTGAGTTTGATACCCCTTTGGCATCCGTTGAATAAACTTGTCGGCATTGGCTGCCACACTGGCGGCAATCGCTTCTGTCTCAGTAGCATCAGGATTACCATAACCAATATTTTCTAAAACGGTTCCATCAAACAGTATCGTCTCTTGGGTCACAATGGAAATCTGCTGNCGAAGACTGTCCAATGTTAGATCGCTTATATCCTGACCGTCGATCAAGATTTGTCCCTCAAAAGGAGTAATAAAACGTGGAATCAGGTTGATCAGGCTAGTTTTTCCACTTCCACTAGATCCGATTAAAGCGACTGTCTCCCCGGAACCAGCCTCTAAATTAATATCGTGCAAGACAACTTCACCAGACCGATAGCGAAAATAGACATTCCGAAAAACTACCTGTCCAGACTTTGTGGTTGCGAATTCTGAAGATGGAGACNTCGCATGCAACTCCACACTTCCGTCCTTCTCCTCAGAAAAGTCGAGGATCTGAAAAATCCGTTCAGCGGAGGCTAAACTTTGCTGCAGTACAATATTAAATTGACCAATCGTGCGCAATGGTTTGAACATCAAGCTAATCATACTGATATAACCGAGAAACCAACCTGTTGATAAACGTCCCTCAATTACTTGCCAGCAACCTAAACCAAAGACCGTAGAGATCCCGATAACGCTGATGATTTCCACCAATGGTGGCAACATCGCAGAGAGGCGAGTTCGTTGCATCGACAGCCGATATTGCTGTTGTGTAGTATCGGTAAATCTCTGCATCTCTTTGGATTCAGTCCTAAAGCTTTTGATGATCTCAATACCGGTTAAAGTCTCTTTCACCTGAGAGGAAAGGTCTGCGGTTTGTTGTTGAATCTCACGGGAAGTGTGGCGGATCCGCTGGCCGAACCGATTAATCAGATAGCCTAAGGGAGGCAGAACCAAGAGGGCGAAAATCGTCAAACTGAAACTCCTGACCAGCATCACTACCACAAAAACAGGAACGTAGATTAAGGCGCGTACCACACCGGCAGTAGAACCAATTGCCGCTTGTAGGGACCGGACGTCGTCCGTTAGACGAGAGAGAAGGTCACCTAATCTATACTGGTGCAGTGTTCCAAGGGGTGCCATCACCATCTTATGATACAACTCGTTTCGAAGCCTGACAATTAGCTTCAAACCGACACAACGCATTAAGAAGTCGTTGAGATAAGCGAAAACGCCTTTGATCAGTACGAGACCGAGAATCCAGCCCAAAACAATGCCAACCAAACGAAGGGCCTCTTTTTGGGTCGTAATCGAAAAGGTTAAGCCATTAAAAAAGGAGATAGCAGATTTTTGCACATTTAGCGTGTTGTCTATCCCAATGGCGTTAAGCTGAAAATAGTGAACGGTGAGTGGATTTTGGGCAAAGTTATGTCTTTCGATTAGTTTTAGCGCATCAATGGTGTCCGCCAGGATATGAACATAGCCCAGTTCACCTACTGCGATGGCCAGGGCACAAAAGGTTGCCAGAAGGATGAGAAATGTATAGGATTTGAGGTAATGGAGAAAGCGAGCACCTGAATGTGGCCTATTCATCGCGCTTTGGATTCGGTACTATGGGCAGGCGAAACTATTCGATATTGACAACACTCAGGATAGTTTGAGGAGATCGATTAGCCGTATTAGTTAATTTGCAGATAGAGCGGATATATTCGCTTCGTACCGGAGTGAGACAGAAGGCGTCATCTGAAGGGTTGATAGCCCCAATAATCCGCGAATATCCAGCAGTTGCTCCAGTAGCGATGGTTTTTGTTTGATTTGAGTTGTTTTAGGTTGCCCTGTGATATTGGCTAATCGCCCGGCGGCTAGAATTGCATCCGGTAAATTGCCCAAATGATCAACTAATTTATACCGGAAGGCTTGCTGCCCTGAAAAGATACGACCATCGGCCAGGNACTCAATTTCCTCCTGGCTAATAAGGTCTTTCCGGCTTTGGAGGATGGCTTCGATGAACTGTAGACGAACATCGTCAATTGTAGCCTGTAGTAGATCACGTTCCTCTNGCGTCATCTCTCGTTGTGGATTACCAATGTCTTTATGCTCACCGCTTTTGATGACCTGATACTCAATACCGATTTTTTGATAGAGGTCCTTGAGTTTTATGAACTGCATCACCACCCCGATACTCCCCGTCAATGTCCCGGGATTGGCGTAGATCTGCTCTGCCGCACAAGCCAAATAGTAGCCGCCAGAAGCTGCTGTACTGCCCATCGAAGCCACAATTGGCTGGTTAATTTTCTTCAGTTCACCGAAAATTTCTTGAACAGGCGCTACACTTCCACCAGGAGAGTCGATTCGCAAAACCAGAGCCTTGACACCGCTATTATCCCGGTGTTGGTGGATTTGAGCAATAATCTCTTCCGAGTCGGTGATCGTACCTTTGATTTCGATGATGGCAACTTTGTCGCCCATACCCTCTCCACCTCGAATTAAAAGACGGCCGAAAATCACCAAAAAAGCGATGACAGCGGCTATAATAATTAAGGTGATTTTGACAGATCGATTCACGCTACTCCTCCNGTGATGGCCTTATTAAGTATTGAGAACTGGGAATTGAGTAAAGGCATACGTGCAATATCNCTACTGTTTAAAAGTTACCATTCAAAGATGGGTTTTGGCATACCGGCCGAAATCCTGCCCAAATTCCGGATCGGCCAGCGAGAAACGGAAGAAGGCTTCAAAATAGCTTTTGTAGTTGCCAATATCGTATCGTTTCTCACCCGAACCGAGCCGAATCCCAAACCCGTGACCACCTTGTGCCAACATCAGACGTATCGAGTCGGTAATCTGGATTTCGTTATTGCGCCCCGGTTCTGTTTTTTTAATAAATTCNAAAATTTCAGGCGAAAAAACATAACGTGCCGCAATAGCTAAATTACTCGGAGCCTCTGCCACAGTCGGCTTCTCGATCAGATCTGCGATTTCAAAAATGGCGTCTGTTTTGCCTTCTGGTTTGGCCGGTTTGGCAATACCATACTTGACCACAGACTGTGGATCTACCTCTTCAAATAGGATCGCCACATCAGCCCGCTCCTGCTGATAGGTTTCAATCAACCTTTTTAGGATTCCGCCAGGCGAAGTCGATTTGATAATCGAGTCGCCCAGACAGACGACAAAAGGTTCGTTTCCGACAAAAGACTCGGCTTTATCGATGGCGTCGGCCAACCCTTTCGGGTCGCTTTGCCGAACATAAAAGAACTCAACGTCTTGTTCGATCGTTTCNACACCGTCTGTCGGTTTCCCGTTTTGCGACAGGAAACTGAGTAAGTGCGGATCGTGATCGAAGTGATCTTCGATGGCTCTTTTCTGCTGATTGGTAATGATCAAGATCTCGGTGAGCCCAGCTGCCCGGATCTCCTCTACTACATACTGAATCACTGGTTTCCGCCCTACCGGCAACATCTCTTTGGGTTGTGACTTCGTAGCAGGCAAAAGGCGTGTACCGATGCCGGCGGCCGGGATGACGGCTTTTTTAGGAAAAATCTCCATTTATGACCTCTTGATTGGCTTTAGACTACAGTTCTGATTTTCGGGTTGGCCGAAAAAAGAGACCACCAACCGTTTTTAACAACCACCAGATATCTGTAGCTAAGGTACGTTTTTGGATATATTCAAGGTCGATTGCAATTTTCTGAGGCATAATTTGAGTAATATAAAACGCCTCGGGATCAGTTTTCCCTTTCAACATCTCTTCTTCATTACGGTGTACAAACTGCGCTGGNCCTGTAANCCCAGGTCGAACCGACAAGACCCGCTTTTGCCACTCAGTGTAGTGTTTGACGTAGACCGGAGCTTCCGGTCTCGGACCAACAACACTCATTTCACCTTTTAAGACGTTGATAAATTGTGGGATTTCATCCAGTTTCCAGCGTCGCAGAAAACGACCGATCGGTGTAATTCGGGGATCATCATAGGCTGTCAGCGAGGCACCAATCGACTCNGCATTCACGACCATGGTTCTAAACTTGTACATAGCAAATACGGTTTCGTTTTGCCCGATGCGCCGGGCTTTGTAAAATATCGGCCCCGGTGACAGCAGCCGGGTTGAAACAACGCACAACAGAAACAAAGGTGACGATAGCGTCAAGGTGAAGGTTGAAACCAGGAGGTCAAAACCGCGCCTCAGTGCCAGATCCAGGGTGGGAACCATCTACTTCTTCGTTGNGGCGTCGAGATCGGGAGAGATCAATGACATCTGCATCTGACAGATCACGGTCGGTTGGGCCGANAAAGCCTCGGTTGGGTTGATAAGTTGGCACAATCTCCTGCAGTTTCTGAATGACCTGTTCGGTTCTCAGTTGGTCAGCTAATTCACGCAATTCATTAATCTGAGCCAGTAGCTTGCGTTGCTCAATCATTTCTAGTTGAGCGACAAAAATACGTTGGTGTTTGGTGGCCGTTACCCCTTCTTCTGCCGTTAAAAGCTCCTCATATAGTTTCTCCCCAGGGGCTAATCCGGTGAACTCGATCTTAATGTCACGATCAACTTCTAATCCCGACAGACGGATTAAGTCCTGTACCAGGTCTAAGATCTTGATCGGTTCTCCCATATCTAAGATAAAGATNTCTCCACCGTTGCCCATGGCTCCAGCTTGAATCAACAGTTGTACAGACTCAGGGATGGTCATAAAATAACGGGTAACTTCGCGATGGGTGACGGTAACGGGGCCNCCTTTAGCAATTTGTTGCCTGAATCTGGGAAGGGCACTACCCCGGCTATCAAAAACATTACCAAAGCGCACGGCGACAAACTTGGTGCCGTTGTGTCGGGCTTTACTCTGAACCAGTTTCTCCGTAATACGTTTAGAAGCTCCCATCACACTGGTTGGATTGACCGCTTTATCAGAAGAGACCAGAATGAAAGATTCAACTTGATGGTGTATAGCCGCATCCACCAGATTCTTGGTGCCGATAATATTGTTCTTGACCGCTTCATCTGGATGCAATTCCATGAAAATTACGTGTTTGTGAGCAGCGGCATGAAAGATAATTTGAGGCCGATATTTTTCGATAGTACGAAAAACCTTTGAGTGATCCCGGATGTCACCGATCACCGTTTCGCAACCTAGTGGGGGATTGAACTCACCGAGTTCCTGCGAACTGGTTAATTCGTTCTGAATATGATATAGGCTATTTTCTCCCCGGCCGAATAGAAGCAGTTGTTCTGGATTAAACTTGACGATCTGCCGACACAATTCCGATCCAATTGAACCACCTGCCCCCGTCACCATGACCCGTTTACCGGACAGATACTGCGACACCTCTGCCAGATTGACCTCGGTGGTTGGTCGGTTGAGAAGGTCTTCAACCTGAACTTCTCGGATCTGGTTGATGCTAATATAGCCAGCCAGGATGGCATCAATGCTAGGCGCGATCTTAAAGCTACAGCCTTTACTTTGGCAGAGCCGCATAATCTCCCGTACTCGGCTCCCCTCAGCGGATGGCATGGCGATGACAATTTCGTCTATCCGAAACTTTCGCACGACGAGCGTCAGGTCTCCTGTTGTACCCAAAATCTCCAGGCCGTGAATCCGTTGCCCCGTTTTCTGGGCATCGTCATCAATGAAACCAACCGGCAGATACCCGTTTTCAGGTTCTTTGCGAAGTTGGCGCAACACTCCAACGCCGACCTCATCTGCTCCAATAACCAGTAATCGCTTGTGAGGGCGTTTGATTTGCTGATATTTCCATTCGTCTCGGAAGCGGGGGGCAAACTTGGTTCCACCTAGGAGGATAAAGCTAAAAACGCCACTTAGGGCAGATATCATAAAGGCTTGAGATGGCACGCCAATATCCCACCACAGCAGGAGGCCAATTCCNATTGAACCAAGGATAACACTACTTCCCAGCAAAACGACCTCTCGGACACTGGCGTACGGCCAAACCGGTTCGTAAAGTTGGAAGGAAAGTAGAAGTGCCAGATAAACCATAGCCATCAAGCTACAACAAAGCAACAAATTCAAAAATGGATGAGTAACCTGGGCACCTAACTTTGACAAGAGGGAAGGCGTCGCCTCAAATCCCATGGACCAGCTAATCAGGCTGGCGGACAAGATAGCGACAGATACCAGCACAAGATCTAATGTAGCTGAGAGGAGGTGTTTTTTCGGTTTCATGTTGTACCTAATAGAGGCGAGCAGGTCTAGCATCACGGACCTGTTGATAGACATCATCTAATCGTTGTCCCAAAATTCGCCAATCATATTTTTGGCGAACCAGTGTTTGGCCGGCCAGCCCAATTTTTTCCCTTCGGGCATCGTCCTGTAATAGGCCAATGGTCTGTTCAGCAAAGACCTGTGGTGTTTCAGCGACCAACAGATGCTCCCCAGCCACTGCATCCATCCCGCTGGCTCCGAGCATAGTTGTCACAATTGGAACGCCCATTGCCATGGCCTCCAGGTGTTTGACCTGTAGTCCTGAGCCGGAGCGCATCGGTGAGACAAAGACCGTTGCTTGCTCGAAGTAGGGACGGGTGTCGGGCACTGCACCGGTTACAGTTACCCTGTCACCGGCTAGTTGCTGAATCGACTCGTCCGGATTGGTTCCGACAATTGAGAGGTGGACCGAGGGCAGATGCCGCCGTATTATCGGTAAGATTCGATCGTGGAAGTAGCGAGCCGCGTCCACGTTAGGAAAGTAGTTCATGGTTCCCGTAAAGAGCAGGTGTTGATTTGGAGGGACTGTGGCTTCAGAGGTTTCAACTGATGAAAAGTAACTTGGATCTACACCGACGGGTATCACTGTTAGTTGTAAATCTGGGTTTTGTTCCAATAAATAGTCATAATCACATTCAGCTACCACCACGCCGTGGTCAAANGATTGCACCATTTCGACTTCGTATCGTCTTACCCGAGANTCTTCCAACTTTAGCAGCGGCAGGCGAAAACTTCGATCTAACTTCGACCGGCGATTCAAGTTTAAGGCCAACGAATCACACAGATCCAGTACCTTGGGAATCTGCTCCTGATCCGAAACATATTGGCCCATCCGAAACAGGTGAGCATGGATCAGGTCAAATTGATCCTCTGCTAAGACCTGCTCTATTTTCTGTTGCATCCGTTGAGACCGCCAGTAATGAACTTGCAACGGTTGAGCGGAAAAGAAACCCAGAGCGGAGCGAAAAAATGCCTCTCNTCGGTCAAACGGAACATATTCAATCCGCTGGCAAAACCGCTTCAGCGGCTGAGCATCTCTAATTTCGTCGTCNGATTCGATGAATGAAATTAGCGTTACCCGGTGGGTTTCGGCCAGATACTTGATAAAGTAATAATTCCGAATTCTGTCTCCTCTATTGGGCGGGAACGGGCACCTCAAGCTGAGAAACAGGATATTCATCAACTATGGAAATCTGCCAACAGGTTTCGTCACTCCGGTTAGGAATTCGTCAGAGAAAGCAGATCTGTCACGACCGGAATACCTTCGTCCGGGATCATGTTTGGGATGTTGGCGGTCACCCGATAAATGGTCTGATCATTTTCGGTAATCAATCCCTCGTCCAAAGGTCGTTCTACTATCTCTCCGCCAACGTTCGCAACTTTAGTCGTAGCGATCTGGTGATTGACCTGCTCTAATTCAGCTGGTTCTAACATCCGCACTGGTATTTTAGTGATGGGGCAACACAAAATTTGTAGCAGATCTTCCTTGATTGGCATAACTCCTTACCTGCCTAAAGCCGTTTGCTTAGTCTGTGATCTGATCACCCGCAACATTTCTTGTACTTTTTCCCACTGCCGCAAGGGCAGGGAGCATTTCGACCCACTTTCGGGCCACGAAGTTCGTTGCTTTCCCCGACTGTCGGTAGTCGTCCTATCCCAGCCACACCTGNCCGCTTCGGTTTTTTGGTTGGGGCGGGTTGCTGGCTAATGCGGGCCTTGAATGCATATTCACAAACCTCGTCTTGAATTCGCTCCTGCATTAACTCGAAGATTTCGTAGGCTTCGTTTTTAAAGACTACGATCGGATCTTTCCCACCATATCCTCGCAGATAGATTCCCTCTTTCAGGTAATCGACGTTATACAGGTGATCTTTCCAATAGCTGTCTATCCGATCTAAGGTTATCAACCGCTCCAACTCACGAGTGACTTGCGGTGTCATTTCGTCCTCTTTTTTTTGNTAGGCGGTATCTAAAGTCTCCAGTATTTGTTCCCGTAACCCGGTTGTCTGCTGGATATTGATCTGGTCCAGATGGTCAGGCTCCAGGACAAAGGTGCGCTGTAACCAGTTTTTGAAACCATCGGGATTGGGATCGACGGCCTCTGAGTCTTTGTTCGATGGGGTCAGGTAAGTCCCTATTTGAGCTTCCAACAGATTGTCCAGCCAGCCCCAAATTCGATCTTTTAGATTTTCACCCGACAGGATCTGGTTTCGCAACCCATAGATCGTTTCGCGTTGCGTGTCCATGACATCGTCAAACTTCAACACGTTCTTGCGAAACTCAAAATTTTTGTCTTCGACCCGTTTCTGAGCTTTGCCGATCGCTTTGGTGATCCANGGGTGCTCAATCGGGACGATCTCATCCCGATTCAATTTTTCCATCATTCCCTGCATGCGGTCATGCCCGAACTTCCGCATCAGGTCATCTTCCAGGGAGAGATAAAACCGTGATGACCCTGGATCTCCCTGCCGTCCCGCGCGTCCGCGTAGCTGGTTGTCAATCCGTCTCGATTCATGCCGCTCGGTACCGATGATGTGTAACCCACCTGCAGCTATCACCTGTTGTTTGTTTTCTTCGCACAGTTTTACGGCTTCTTGATTGGCCGCNTGCCACTCCTCGGAATCGGGCGTCGCGCGGCTCTGATTATTTTTGTGCAGGATATCCTGAGTGAATAGATCCGGATTGCCTCCCAATAAAATGTCGACTCCACGACCCGCCATATTGGTGGCAATGGTGACGTTAGCCGGCACGCCGGCTTGTGCTACGATATCCGCTTCACGGGCGTGCTCTTTGGCATTCAAAACCTGGTGGGGCACCCGAATTTTTCGCCCTTTGAGCATGGCACCNAGTTTCTCGGAGTTCTCGATGGAGATGGTTCCGACCAGCACTGGGCGCCCTTGTTCGCGCTTCTCGATAATATCGGCGATAACGGCTTGATACTTATGATCTTCCGACAGATAGATCTGATCTGCCAGATCCTGGCGGATCAGCGGCATATTAGTCGGTACAACCACCACATCCAGATTATAGATCTGGGCAAATTCGTTGGCCTCGGTGGCGGCGGTTCCGGTCATCCCGGCCAGTTTCTTGTATTTTCGGAAGTAGTACTGGTAAGAGATGGTGGCACCGGTTTGTGTCTCTTGGACGATTTTAACCCGCTCTTTGGCTTCCAGGGCCTGGTGCAAGCCTTCACTGTAGCGTTGGCCCGGCTTCATCCGACCGGTAAAGGAGTCGATGATGACCACTTCACCATCTTTGACCACATAGTCAACNTCTCGTTTATAGAGTGTTTCTGCCACCAACGCCTGGTTGACGTGATGAACTACATCCATATTCTCGTGGCTGTACATATCGTCCAGCCCCAAAAGCTGTTCAACGGATTCGACACCTTCGTCGGTCAAAGCGACGGTACCGCGCTGAGACCCTTTCTCATCAATCTCGTAATCAGCTCCTGACTTGAGTTGTCGAGTCACCCGCCGGATTTTCTGATACAACTCGACCGGCTCACCGGATGGCTCAGCAATAATCAGGGGCGTTCTGGCTTCGTCAACTAGAATACTGTCCACTTCATCCAAAATGGCGTAGTTGTGTGGCCGTTGCACCTTTTCTTCCAGATGCTGCGCTTTATTATCCCAGAGATAATCGAAGCCAAACTCGCTGTGAACACCATAAGTAATGTCGGCTTGATAACCCGTCCTCTTCTCTGCGTGAGACATCCCGTGTAGTGTCAGCCCAACACTCAAGCCCAAAAAGCGATAGACCTCTCCCATCCAGTCGGCATCTCGCCGGGCCAAGTAGTCGTTGACAGTGGCTACATGGACACCATCACCGGGTAAGGCGTTGAGGTAGGTGGGCAAGGTTGAAGCCAAGGTCTTGCCCTCGCCTGTTTTCATCTCGGCAATTGCACCTCGATGCAGGGCTACCCCTCCGACCAATTGGACATTGTAGTGTCGCTGTCCCAGGGTGCGAACCGCCGTCTCACGCACCACGGCAAAAGCCTCNGGTAGAAGATCATCCAGCGCGGTCCCATTGGCCAATCGTTGTCGAAAGTCCGGCGTTTTGGCTTTCAACTGATCATCCGACAGCGGTTTNATCTGAGATTCGAGCCGGTTAATCTCCTCCACCAAGGGTGCCGACTTCTTGGAATCCCGATCCTCTTTCTTACCAAAAACTTTAGTCAGCAGATTTTGCAGCATCGATTTCCTACCTTAAAATATATTAGGTCTCGATCTTCCTTACTCTTCAATCTTCTGTGTTCGCAGATTGGTCGGCTGATGCTGTTTCGCTTTGGCCTGTTTCGTCTTGGCCAGAACCAGCTTGATCCATATCGGTCTGATTTGCATCGGTCTGATCTGAAATCTTCTCATCCGACAGGTCTGCATCTGTGGTCTCCATGGGGGCAATATCCTCTTCCTCCAATACGTTTTCACCGTTAATCTGATAACGCAGAACCGTATAAATAATGGTATTACCGACCGAAGCGATCGACAACAGGTAGGCCAGGACAAGGCCGAAGATCGCCAAAATGGTTAAAGCCATGAAGAAACCTGCAATTTTCAGGGGCATCGACTCTAGATCGGTGGTTTCGAACACATACTCCCAAGAAGAAAACAGGCCCAAGTCGGATATCTTGCTTACCAACCCACCGGTTAAGACATCGGCCTGTCCCATAATCTGAGCCATGTCTGCCGGGATCAAGAGGCGGATCGGTAGTAGAACCAACGTGGTTCCGATCAGGCAAAAGATCGCCCAAATCGAGGTGCTGATCAGCTTGGTCAAAAGGAGNAGCTCTTCGTAGATCACGATACGCCAGGGTCGATTCCAAATCATGGAGTAGATTTGGTAGATGGTTTCAAAGCTGTCCGAATCGGCCACGGCGACAACCGAAGGAGCAAAAAAGAGGCTAATAAACAGAGACAAGATCTGGTAGAGGGCTAACAGACCAACGATGAATGCCAACGGTAGTAAGATAGCCGTCAGCATGGTAATGAATTGGCCGACAACGGGGATTTTACCCAATAGGCCGACCGTAACTGGAACCAGCATCAGCAAGATGAAAATCAGGACGAAGCCGATCAGGGTACCAAAGACTGAAACCCACCGCTTAGCAATAAAGGTCTTGGCGTCACCAATCGAGTAGAACGGGTTTCCCTTTAGCTGTTCCAGGGTGATTTTAGACACCATCGCGCTGCTAACGAAAAAGCAGACGAATAGTACCAGGGGGCTGATGCCGATAGCGACCTGAGTTAAAACTGGCCAATCCCCCATCGCCAGGGGTGAAACGGGTCTTAAACCATACTGTTTCCAAAAGGCAGAGACCTGATCTATACCAGCGGTGGTAAGGCTCAGATAGACCAGAACTTCGTGGATCAGATAAGCNGCGGCCAGACCGAAAAAGTGGTTGGCTATTTTTTTGGCGCTAAAGGCGTAACGAGCCGATCGAAAAACGTCGCGAAAATTGAACCTCAATTCTTCCATCTTACTATACTTCCCACTTGGCGCAAAGAAATATGGTTATGATACATTAGTTAGTCTGACACTGTCAATAACCAATCCGGTTGGAAGCTGGCAAAATTGACACCCCTTTAGCCAATATGCTATCCTTCTCCCCAAGTGGTTTGGGTTAGAGAAAATGCGGCTTGGCGCACACGTCCCGATTTCTGGCGGCCTTTACAAAGGATTTAGCAACGGTCAAAAATTAGGCTGTGATGCTATCCAAATCTTCGTCAAAAATCCCAATCAATGGGTGGGGAAACTTCCCACCGATATCGACATCCAAAAATTTCGCCAGGTCCAACAGAACAGCCCCATCCAAGAGGTGATCGTCCACGATATTCACCTGACCAATTTGGCTGGCCCTAAAGCCGAAACCCTGGAGAAATCTCGCCAAACCTTCGCTTTGCAGGTCAATCTGCTTCAGCAGATGGGCATAACCTACTTGGTCACTCATCTGGGTTCGCACCTGGGAACGGGGGAAGAAGAAGGGCTGCGTGTCTTGAACCAGAGTTTAAACGCTATTCTGGAGCAGAGCCAATCGGTGGTTATCTTGCTGGAGACTACGGCCGGTCAGGGTCGAAATCTCGGTTACCGCTTCGAACATCTGCGACAGATGATCGAGCAGTCGAGTCAACCCGACCGTCTGGGGGTCTGCTTCGACACTTGCCATGTATTCGCCGCTGGTTATGACCTGCGTACTGACGATGACTATTACCAGACGATCGATACTTTCGACCAGATCGTCGGGCTGGACAAATTGAAGGCCTTCCACCTCAACGACGCCAAGTCGGAGTTTGGCAGTCGGGTCGACCGCCACGATCATATCGGTCGGGGCAATATCGGCCCCCGTGCTTTCGAGTTACTGGTCAACGATCCCCGTTTTGAAACCACCCCCATGATTATTGAAACGCCGGAAAGCAAAGAGATGCACGGGCCAAACCTACAGGCTTTGCGTCAAATGAGACAATCCGCATGATCGGCTTGAGCGAAGTTTTTCTGCTGTTGCTACTCTTTTTGGCCGTCATCCTGATCTCGCGCTACCAGGCCAAGCGGATCTGCCCCGACTGCGGTTTTGTGGTGCGTTCCTCGGCTTCTACCTGTCCCGACTGTAAACGGGTCTTCGGTCGTCAAAACTCCGCCCCCCCCAATTCAGCTCAAAAAAGGTCGGCCTGATGCAGGTTACCTTTCTGGGAACCGGCACATCGGTCGGGATTCCCATGATCGGTTGTAGCTGTCGGGTTTGCCGATCTGACGACCCCAAAAACAAACGCAACCGCCCTTCGATTCTGATTACCCTTGGCGACAAAAATATTCTGGTCGACACCTCGCCCGAGTTCCGGATCCAGGCGTTGACCTGCGGCATCGATCGTGTCGATGCCGTGCTGTTTACCCATTCCCATGCCGACCATCTCCACGGCCTAGACGATCTGCGGATCTTTTCCCGGACCCAGACCGATCCAATCCCCTGTTTCGGTAACGACTTTACCCTAGACCGGATTCGGCGCGCCTTCGACTACATTTTTAATCCGAAATACTATCAAGGGCTTTTACCCAACATAAAACTTGAATCCATTAACGGGCCTTTCCCGTTACTTGGTCAGACCGTTGTTCCGGTCAAGGTTTGGCACGGCAAAACCGAGGTTCTCGGCTTTCGGTTGGGCCGGTTCGCCTACGTCACCGATTGTGGACTGATCCCGGACGAATCGATGGAACTGCTAGCAGGAGTGGAGGTGCTGGTTTTGGATGCCCTGCGGTGGGAACCGCCCCATCCGGCCCACTTAACCATCCCGCAAGCGGTTCGGATTTCGCAGCAACTGGGGGCTCGACAGACCTACTTTACCCACATGATGCACCGGGTCGAGCACCAGGAGACCAACGCCCGCTTACCGGACGGCATTCAATTGGCCTACGACGGCCTGGTTATTCAGATTGATTAGGCCGATTGATTATCGGCAGATCGATTAGGTCGATAACCGACAACAGAGTTGGATCGAAGTTTTCAATGTACGACGGTCAAAAGGAAGAAATCAATCGTGTTTAAACACAAAAAAGTCAATCTCAAGATCGGAGAGATGTCTTGCCAACACTGTGTACAGAAGGTAACGGATGCCTTGATGGAACTAGATGGGGTTCGCCAGGTCAAGGTCAACCTCAAGAGGGGGACAGCTACAGTCAAATACGACCCTGAGTCGGTTCAGATCCAGGAGATGGGGGAGGCGGTTAATCAAGACGGGTTCCAATTTGGGGGCCAGATCTAACGGCTCTAGTTTTAATGGACGCTGGCCGGCAGAAAATTTTAAAAAATAGTGCCGATGGGTATTGACAGGTAGAAAATAGTGTAGTATTATACGGCAGTTTCTGTAGTTTGCATTTATATATTATCCATAACTCTTTTTACGTACTGGGCAACAGGCCAGCGTAACATAAGCTCACACAATCAGAAATCTTAAGTCAAGAAATCGCAAATCAAGAAATCAATCAGAATATTAGTTGAAAGGTATTACGCGAATATGGATTCACCTAGTCGAAAACCTCGTCCAAATAGGGATAACGGTTTAAACAGTTCAAGCTTGGCCCGCACTGCGGCCAAGAGAGTTACAGGTTTAAGAACAAAGGTTCGTTCTATGACATCTGCAATTAGCAAAACGGAGGACAATGTCGCTATGTCGTCTCAATCTCGGACATCTCAATCTCACTTACGAAAGTTCAATTATGTCGGTTTGATCGCACTGGTTCTGTTGATGGGTTCGATGGCTGGCTCAGCCTTTGCTGCTGTCGCCGATATTACGGTTTCAACCAATAGGTTGGCCGTGACGGCAGGTCAAGCCACAGAAGATGCTGTTACGATTACCCTTAGTGGTGCCGCTGGCGATCTTACTGCCGCTGGCACTATCAAAATAACACCGCCCACCGGTTGGACAGCAGTTCAAGACGGTGTGCCGGCAAATGCTGGGTATGTAAGTGTCGATACGGGCACACTCAATGTAGTTGGCACTAAAGCCCAGATTAGTGCTGTGGCCGCTACCACCACCAGTGTCACTGTGACATACAGCAAGGCTGCTGCTTCGACGACTACCGGCAAAGCCTATTTCACTGTTGAATACAATACTGGTGCTGGTGATACCGTACTGTTTAATGACAGCACCCAAAAAAGTAACAACTGGGTCATCGTGTCAGCCGACGGTTCCGGTTCTGTGCATAAAGT
>PACG01000242.1 GCA_002699335.1 Candidatus Poribacteria bacterium | reverse complement strand
TTTAACTCTGTCTTGTCGTCCTTGTAACGAGAAGACAGATAACCAAACAGCTACCAAGTTCGGACATCCAGAAGTACAAGCCAAAGCCAAGCGTCCATTGCGAGATGCAGCAGCGGGTAAGGCTTTGACCTAAAAAACATCCAATTTGGCTTCTGGCCCGATCTTTTCCAAGGCCCATCACAGCACAGCGAACCAAACGAAGCAACCATCAAGTGGCATCATCGGTCTGTTTTTCAACGATATAGTACAGCAGCGGTAAGATGAACAAAGTCAAGAGGGTGGCCGTAACCATACCACCACTAATGACAATGGCTAACGGTTTTTGCAATTCCGCTCCAGACCCGTGAGCTAAGGCCAGCGGAAGCATCCCCAAGCCGGTGGTCAAGGCCGTCATCAAAACTGGGCTGATGCGCTCCCCAGCACCTTGGAAAATGGCTTGCTCCAAAGGCATGCCTTGCCGACGCAGATCATTGATATGACCAATTAGGATAATACCGTTGCGGACAGCAATGCCAAACAGCAGGATAAACCCGACCAAAGACGGCACGCTCAGCACACCGCCCGACAGAAAGACACTAATCACTCCACCGATCAAGGCCAAGGGTAGATTCAGCAAAACCAACAGCGACAAGCGAACTGAGTTCATCGCCAGATAAAGCAGAACAAAAATGCCAATCAGCACCAAGCCGGCTTGGAAGATGATTCGGCGTTGGGCTTTCTGTTGGCTTTCAAACTGTCCACCGTAGGTAATAAAGTAACTGTCCGGTAGTGCCACCCGACTTTGGATCCGGTGCTGAACTTCGGTTGCAAAACGACCCAGGTCTCGATCTTGCACGTTGCACTGAATCACAATTCGGCGGGACACGTTTTCTCGGTTAATCGTATTCGGCCCATAACCAATCTGTACTGTTGCCACCTGATCGAGTGGCACGCGTTGGCCGGTGGCGGTGCGAATTTTGAGCTTGGCGATGGAGTCGATTTGGTTGGCTTGATGCGGATCAACTCGCAAGATCAAGTCATACTGGCGTTGACCTTGCAGAACTTGGCTAACCACCTCTCCTTTGAAAGCGACTTCAGCAAAATGAGTTACATCCTTAACACTTAAACCATATCTGGCTGTGGCCAACCGATCGACCTTGATTTGCAATTGCTCAACTTCTACTTGTTGTTCCACTTGAAGGTCGGCCACTCCATCGACTTCAGCCACTACCTGACGCACCTGTTCAGCCTGCTGTCTCAACTGACTCAAATCCGGGCCAAACAGCTTTATTGCCACCTGTGCGTTGACCCCAGACAGTAGATGATCCAACCGATGTTGAATCGGTTGTCCAACAGAGACCTGAACACCGGGGAAATTCTGCTGAGAAAGCAATTGGCGTACCTCAGCCAGCAATGTTTGCCTATCTTTTTGNCGTTCATCCGGCGGAACAAAATTGACCAAAATTTCATGAGTGTTGACATCGTGAGCGTGTTCATCGGTACTGGCGCGGCCGGTTCGACTGCTAACACCGGTCACTTCAGGAATTGTTAAAAGTTTGGTCTCCATCTGTCGACCAATGCGGACCGATTCCCCCAAAGAAGTACCGGGCGGCGAAAAAACGCTAATGGTAAAGGTGGCCTCGTCCATGATGGGTAAAAATTCACGACCCAATTNCGGTATCAGACTGCAAGCGAGAACAAGCAGCCCCAAGGCCACGACCAANACCCAACTCCGCCACTTGAGCGTCAANGATAGCAATGGACGATACGCATTTTTGACCGCTGATACGACAAAACTTTCTCTCTCGGACGGTCGATATTTCCCGGCCAATAGTAAATCACTGAGAGCAGGAATGAGAGTCAAAGCGACTAGCAGTGAGGCGGCCATNGCCACCACCACCGCCCAACCGAGCGGTCGGAACATCCGCCCCTCCATGCCTTCCAAGCTGAATAGTGGAANAAAAACCAACATGATAATTAAGGTGGCAAAGACAATAGAGGAACGAATCTCATTGCTGGCTCGTAAGACCACCTGGGTCGGTGTCTCTGATGACGGTTGCTTGAAGTGGTCTCTCAATCGGCGAAATATGTTTTCCACGTCCACAATGGCATCATCCACGACCATCCCCACGGCAATGGCTAAGCCAGCCAGCGTCATGACATTGATAGTAAATCCTTGCCAAATCAGGACAATAACGGCCATCACCAACGACAATGGAATGGCCGTGAGCGTAATGAAGGCGGTGCGAAAATTGAATAGGAAAAGGGCTAACACCACAACGACCAAAATGGCACCGTCTCTTAGAGCAACTTTGACGGTGTCAACCGCCCGCCGAATCAGATCGGCTTGGATGTACTCTAGCTTGATCTGAACGCCATCAGGTAGTGAGGTTGTCAGCGATTTAAGAGCCGAAGAAACCCGATCACTTAACTGCAATGTATTTACGCCCGGTTGTTTGACCACTTTGCCTAAGACAGTCTCTGTGCCGTTGCGACTACCGGCNCCGCGTCGAATTTCAGGGATGGAACCGATTTGGACCTGAGCCAGGTCTTTGACCAAAATTGGTCTACCGTGCTGTCGGGTCTCGATAACCACATTTTCGATATCAGCTACCGTCTCGATCCGCCCTAGTCCACGAATCATCATCTCTTTGGCCTGCCGAATTAAGAACCCACCAGACGAGTTATCATTGCTGTTTTCTAGGGCAATAGCCACATCTTCCAAAGAAAGATCAAAACGGNTGAGATCGTGTGGATTAACAAAAACTTGGTACTGTTTGACGTATCCACCGATATTGATGACGTTGGCTATACCGCCCTGAGCCTGCAACTGATAACGAATAATCCAGTCGGCCAAATCCCGCAGCTCCATCGGCCCAAATTGACCAGTTTCATCAACCAAAGCATATTCGATAATCTCTCCCAGTAGAGACGAAGTGGGCAGAATNACAGGCGAATCAACACCGTTGGGCCAGTTGGGAGCCACTAACTGCAAGCGTTCCGAGACCATTTGACGAGCCATAAAAATGTCGGTATTCCAAGCGAACTCGATAAAAACCAACGATAGTCCAATGGCCGACGAGGAACGAACTCGTTCCACGTCGGGGGTGCCGTTCATAGCACTTTCGATGGGCAGTGTCACCAGTGTTTCCATCTCCTCTGGCGACCAACCGTGAGCCTCGGTTAAAACGGTGATTCTGGGCGGGTTGATGTCGGGGTAAACGTCAATTGGAGCTGTCTGAAATATCTGCCCACCCAAAATGGTGATCGCTACTGCCGATACAATAACCAACAATTTATGTTGAAGCGATAACTCAATTATTTTTGACCACATGGCATTTCCCCCGTTAGTGGCTGTGTCCGGCGTGCGGGTCAACCGGAGGCGTCGGCTGAGTCAAAGCCTGTAGTAACTGGTAATTGCCTTGTGTTACCACCATATCGTCGAACGATAGACCGCTTCTAATTTCGACGTACTGATCGTCTCGCCGACCNACGGCCACTTCGTGTTTGGCGTAGTGTTGGGTCTGCTGGCTTTCAACTGGCTCTTGGATGAAAACGAACTGACCAATACCGTCCTCCAAAACCGANTTTAGCGGTACTGCCAGGACGGCCTCAGCTCGATCTAGCACCACCGTCAGATTGGCGAACATACCAGGCCGGAGTTGTTGGTTGGTATTATCTAAGGCCACTCGGAAGTGGGTGGTCTGTTTAGCCGAATCCTGTAGAACCGAAATTTGGTCAATCTGCCCGCTAAACATTTGGTCGGGATAAGCGGACACACGNACCCGAACCNATTTCCCCAGCTGCAGCCACCTCTGTTGGTAGGCTTCGCCTTCAACCCAGACCGCATTAACGTTGAGAATTGAATACAACACCGTACTTTTNTCCACNGTCGCCCCGATAGCCACAGATTGTTGTGTGATCTGACCCCAAATTGGGGCTAACACTTGAAAATGGGTGATGATTTCCCCCGTTTGGCTGATCTGCTCCAGTTGCTGATCCGTCAGTCCCCAAGCGGTCAGTTTTTGCTTCATTTCCGTATTTGCTAAGATCGCCTGGTGATAAGCGGTTTCAATTTCTATCAGTTGGTGAGGATCAGCCAGAAGTGCCAAATAGCTAGAGTTATCGAGAAGATGGTTGTCGGGTATCTTCTCAAAAGTCTCAATTGTGCGATTTCTCTGAATTGATTCAATCAACTTGGGCGAAANCCCCAGATTCAACAGGTGTTGTTTGTTAGCCGAAACTTCAGCCACCGCCATTTCCCGGTCGGATTTCACTTGAATCAGTTGAACTCCTTCTTCAACCAATCCAACCAACTGTTGCCAACCTGACGATAAATCCAACAGCTGCCAAATTGGGATGCTCTGACTTTGGTCGGTCACTATCTGCTCCAACTGTTTTTCGCCAATACCAAACAAGGCGAACTTATGTTGGATAATAGCTAGTTCGTTTTTGGCTTGACTGTGGACGGCTTGGTGTTGGTTCAAGTCTTGACTGGCTGAAATCTGCTCTTGCACCAATGCTTGAGTCCGTTGGAGTTCGGTTTCGGCNAAACTAAATGAGACGTAAGCTTTTAGCCAAGCAGACATCAGCGTTTCCAACTCGATACCGATTCTGGNACGAACCAGCTGTTCAGTTTGCTGAATNGCATCTTCCTTTTGTTGTAAAGTGATCAATGATTGCAGATAGTTGATTTGGGCTTGGCGAAGCGTTAGCCGAATCTGTTGAGCAGAAACCGCTTTGAGTGCCTGTCGCTGCTGAACCAATACTTGCAAACGATCNAGTGCGGTTATGAATTCGATTTGGCCGATTTGCAAATCCAGACACTCCAATTCGAGTAATAATTGACCTTTTTGGACGTTGTCTCCCAGTCCTAAATGAACCTGTTTGATAATACCNTTCCAACGGGGCGTCACCGTAGCCATTCGCTTTGGCATGGCTCGAATAGAACCCGTTGTCGTTACCACACGGTCAATGGAGCGATGAGCGACCTTGGCTGTCTGGATACCGAGGTTATACCGAGCTTTCTCGGTCACAGTCAAAACCTCCACATGGTCGTGATCGTGATTGGATTGATTCTGGTTATTTTGCTGCAGGTCTTGGGCTAATAAACTGTTGCGGTGGACCAACCCAGTACCAACTAAGACAATGGTGATTAGGACCATAACTACTCTAAATTTCATTTGATTATCTCCCTGGGANCCAAGTTGTTCAAAGGTTGTCCAATTAAGCGTTCGATATGTGCCACTGCCCGATGGTATTCGGCTAAAGCGCCTGTGTATGATCGCTTGACCTCAAACAAAGTGCGTTGTGCATTAGTTAACTCTAACCAGGCAATCTTGCCCAGCCTCTGCCCGGCCACTATAGCCTCGAATGCACTTTGGGCGAGGGGCAGAATTTCCTCTTTGAGTTGGTGAATTGTTTCGTGAGCAGAGACCAACCTATGATGAGCTTGAGCCAACTTGGCACCAAGGTGCGTCTCAGCCTTTGCTCGCTCGGCATGCGACTTTTGCAAGTTGGACTTGGCAACCAAAATGGCTCCTCGGTTTTGATTCAACACAGGCAATGGTACAGACAAGCTGGCCACTGCCACCAAGCTATTTTCACCGCTGGACGGGGAGAGGTGTTTAAAGCCACCACCAACGGTGATGTCAGGTCGGCGATTCGATTTTTCTATCTCAATTATCGCTTTCCGCAACTCGATCTCCGTCTGCCAACGGGCCAACTCAGGAGACATCATCTGCTCCAACAGTTGCTCGATGGGCGGAACAGGAGACACTGCTTCCAGTCGGCCTTCCACTCGATCAAAAGTGGTAGTGGCTTGCCCCCAAGTGGCGGCCAACGCCTGACGGGCAACGACCAAACTTTGCTGAGATTGCTTCAGAGTCAGACNGNTATTGGCCAATTCAATTTGTGCCGGTGCCTGTTCGATACCAGCCTTAACGCCGAGCTCAACCTGCGTCCTAACAGTGCTGAAAATCTGCTCTGCAAGTTGAACCAAGCCTTGATTGACTGCTACCAACGCTTGAGCCTGCAAAACGTCGATGAAGGCCAGCGTCGTTTCGGTCAATGTATCAAGACGCTGGGTTTCATACTCCCAACCCGACAATCTGGCAGACAGTTGGGCTACTGTTTGTCGGCGAAGTCGCTTCCGGCCCAATTCGATTGGGCACTTCAGTTGAATAATCGTTTCTATTTCACCTAGCGTTTCCAGTTCGGTTTCTAATTCGGGATTCGGTCGTTGGCTAGCTTGTTTTATTTTGGCTTCGCCAGCCCGAACTGTCCACATCGCCACCGGCAAATTGGGTCCGTATTGTATCGACAAGGCCAAGACTTGCGGTAAGGTCAGAGTACCTTTTGGTGGGCTAAATAAGGGCGACTCTTTGGTTCGGATGGCCGTATCTGCACCTAACGGTCGGGGCGGCGGCCAAACGTCAACCGACTGAGGCTTTCCACAACCGCTTCCCAATAGCCACACATAAAGGCCAAAACAGAAAATGAAAAATTGTCGCATAAAATCCCCTCAACAACAGTAAGCAATAAATTGCAAGAAATAAAAAAACAGAAAGATAAGGTTAAGGTTAACCGATAATTTGGTCGAGGATTGATTAAGACTGGAACTAATGACAGATAGCGGTAGAACCGAAATCTGTCAACGCGTATTTTATAATCTGAGAACTGATGGCAGGGGTAGTTGTCTCCAAATCAGCGTTTGTGAGACGTTGAGGGCCAGCAGCTGCAGATCAATTGGCAGTGTCTGTAGCTGCTTTTCTATCACTATGGCCCCAACTTTTGGCATTGGTGAGAAAACATAAGAAGCGTTAGGATTGATAGTTGGAAAGACAATATCGAAGCAGTGATGAAAGTAATGGTTGGTTCTCGACAAGGCGGATTCTGGCGGTGAGGGGGTATCGCATCGACCTGAGTGTGCTTTCTCCAAAGCGATGTGTCCGTCGGCACCGAAGCAGATCACCTGTCCAGACAACCAGGAGGGTATGTTCAGACAGACAATTAGCCACCAAATTATCGGGGCGATTCGAGACATCATTTAACCTTTTTGGTAGACAATAGCATTAGGTAACAGTGTTGACGGATAACCAAGAGTATAACTGTCAGGCCTTCGGCTGTCAATTACCTTTCTCTACCTGCGACCAAGTAGCGAGCCAGCGGAAGCAGTAACACCAAAACGGTGACGGTTAAAATAGTCAATGTGATGGGACGTTGCCATAAAAAGGAGAGCTGTCCGTCGCTAATTAGCAAGACTCGACGCAGGTTGTCTTCCAACAAATCACCCAAGACGAAACCCAATAAAATCGGAGCCAGCGGAAAATAAGACCGAACGAAAAAATAGCCACCATGGCAAATCCGATCATCAGGTCGATGTCGAAGGTGTTGAAAGAGACCAAGTAAACGCCGATCAAGGAAAAGAAAAGAATAAAGGGGACTAGAAACCGCTGAGGCAAAGCGATTAGCCAAGCGATATAGGGGATTAAAGGGAAGTTGAAAGTTAGCAAAACCACATTGCCCAGATACATGGATTTGGTGACCGACCAGAGATCCGTCTTGGTTGCATCGTAAATCCAACATCCTGCCCAACCTCGCAAGTCCCCGTCTGAGGAAATATTCACAATCGCTCCACCCGCCTCTTTCATCAAAGCTGCCGATGGCCATGGTTTACGGCACAACAGGGCAAATTAAGGCCACGGAAAGCGCCGGTTTGCTTCAGAGTGACAAAGCAAGCGGGTGGAAGGAAATACAGCCACCGGCAGAGGGAAGCGATCCGTTGCAAGAATCAATCGATTGGATGGAGGGGAAGATTGCGAAGCACCGAAGTAGCGGCGATATACGATGGAAATTATGATGGCCATATACGAGTCACTGCGTATCAAAAATGTGGTTAAAATGCCGCTCAAAACCAGAGAATTGCCCCTGGAATTTAATGGTGGAAGATGGGACACTGCCGGTGTTCAAGCCGGGACATTATGATCTTCGCAACCCATTCCCGGCGCAGCAGAAGTGATACTATTTGTAGATTTAAAGGCGACGGATTAAACAACATATTGGAGTTTTTTGAAATTCCCGAGGTTAGAATGGCTGTCAACACTGGGGTAGTGAATGAAACCAACGTTTGAAGCCATCTGCCAACAGCTATCATAATTTTGAACCCAGACCAAGCCAATCAGCCTAGGAGGTACGGTCACGGGCGGTTAGTTAGTCAAACAGGTAACAGAAAAGCCAATATCACGGCGAGAATAGGAAATAAAAACGTCTGATATGAGAAGTGCAGCAGAGAGGTTACATAGAGCTTATATAGCAATGCAAACTTCAAGATCAACAGAGTCAGAATTAGGCAGCTGACACCCGCCTGATTACCCCGACACTAGCTATCTTTTGAGCGGGGTTCAATGACATAGCGGAAAGCTATATTCGTGTCCGATAACTTTAGTAGACTGGCAGTGTACCTGCTTCAACACCTGTGGTACTGCTCCCAAACAACTTTGAGATGCTAACGTCAGCCGGTTTGGAGGGCAGATCTTTGTGGATCCTAAAGACGCTAAGAATGTGCCAGCTGANCTGAAGGAAAAGATTAGGNAGGAGGAGCTAAATAAAGGGAATAAGTTAGACGGCCATTCTTATCCCAGTCGATGGCAGAATTCAGCAGNTGTGTATGTTCCCTGACGTAATCCAGGTCAGTGTCCAGAGCACCAATTAACAAGTCAAAGTTGGTCTCAAAGNCGTCCTCTTCTCTTAGAAAGACCCAGTTATGAGCCGACATGGCCTGGTGGACATCATCCGCATCTTTCCACACTACTGGAACTAGTCGCTTGTTATGCTTGACCGCATGCTCGATCTCAAAGGTGCAGATTTCACAGGTCACCGAATCAGGACTGATGACAAACAGGAAGGAGTCAGCCGCTTCAATGCCACGATAGATCTCGGCTAACCAATCAGCGGTGGGTGGAATATCCTGCCAATCGGCCCAGGGNTCACGATCACGNGCNNTTAGNTGATCNAANAGNTGNNGNNCGAAGTCNATGTCANNGNGNGAATAGGNAATGAAGANNTCTAATATAGAGAGAGAAGCAGATGGTTTACATAGCCATAGATAGCAATGCAAATGACAGGTCAACAGAGTCAGAATTAGATGGTGTAAGGAAGTCAGTTAGGAGAAGAAAAAGGGTGCCAACTGG
>PACG01000241.1 GCA_002699335.1 Candidatus Poribacteria bacterium | reverse complement strand
GTTTATCTTTTAGAACTCTACTTTTTATAATTAAATTAAGGGGTCATAGCCACCCGGATGAAATGGGTGACATTTACAAATCCGCCGGCAAAATAACCAGCTCCCTTTCAGCGTGCCATGTTTTTGAACGGCTTCGGCTGCATATTGAGAGCAGGTTGGATAAAATCGACATCGAGGCGAGAATAAGGGTGAGAGATATTTTTGGTAGAAACGAATGGTCGCCAGCAGCCCAACGTTCACGCGATTAACTAACTAACCTGGCACGGCGAAAAAGGCGGCATAAGGAGGCTTGCGCCTGTTGGCATTTCAGTCCTGTTGCAACCCGGCGACCGACAACGATCACATCCATACCTAATCGGAGTTGCGATTTCAAGTGACGAAAACTTTCCCGCACCAACCGTCGCACCCGATTCCGCTTGATGCTGCCCCCCACCTTTTTACTCATCGTAATACCGAGTCTGGTTGTCGGTGAATTGTTGGCCCGAACATAGATAACAAAATAGCGATCCCAGTATTTTCGGCCTATCCGATAACCGAGTTGGAACTCAGATTTGCGGGTTAGTTTATCCGGGTGTACCTTCAATTCGCATCCTTAAATTAGTAAATTAGTATTTTTTGATTTGCAGTTGGCGTTGCCAGTCCTGGAGATCCATTTTACCTGAAAAGTATTGCAGGTAAGACTCAATTGATCCTTCCAACAACATAACGGGAGAACCTGAATCATCTTCAGCAATCGCCCGGATCGCGTCGATGGTATTTTTTTCTATCTGTGACCCGTAGGCAATAGCAGTGATTAACAGAAAATCATGGTAGATGGCAATATCGGAAAACCCCTGTGGAATAAAGTTGATCTGCACGATATTACTACCACTCTCTAGCCTTCCACTTCGAGGTCGCCAGTGAATTAAATTGATATCCTCTTCTTGACAAACTTGGCGAAAAGCCTTGTCCTGAATGGCAATCGCCACCTTTGGTAATTCAACCGATAGCCCGGTTCCATCCGGCTTAACCATTGATGCTATCTCAGGTTCCTCAACCGATTCAATTGCGTTGAACCCGAGGAAGCCGGCCGGTTCTTGGCCAACTTCAAAAGCGACCACTAACGGTTGTTGTTTTTCAGGAGATTCTATAATATCCCCTAAGGTACGTTTGGTCACTGTCCGATTTTTCTGCCCCCAGGCTTCCATTCCCCGGAATAAAAGATAATAATCTTCAGGGGCTTTCAGACTGCATCCCGAACTCAGCATCAAGCCCAGCAAGAATACAATACTTGTCAAAATCTGGTCGCAAGGCTTACAGGTAGAGATACTTTTTCCAGGACGGGTCATAGCTCTGATGGTTTGGGTGCAGGTGGGAAATAATGGTCGGCGCTTTTGGCTTTCGTGGAGTTATCATTTTTGCCTCGTGTGGGGTTTGGTTCCCTTTCTTGTTATTGCAGGAGCGGCAAGCAGCAACAACGTTTTCCCATCGGGTAGCGCCGCTGCGGGATCGTGGCACCACGTGGTCGATGGTCAGCAAAGGTCTGGCCGGTTTTTCGCCACAATACTGACATGTATACCGATCCCGGACAAAAACATTTTTGCGGGAGAACTTAATGGCAAGGTGCGGGATATGAACATAGCTGACTAGGCGAATAACCAGAGGTCGCCTCATCCTTAGTGATGGCGAGCAAACCTCATGCCAGTCAGATGCTTCTTCGGTCTGAGCGGTTCCTTTGAGAACCATTTTTAACGCTCGTTTCAGATTACAAACGTTGATTGCTTCGTAGCTTGCATTTAGGACGAGAACTCGCGCCTCCAACCCCATCCCCCGGTGCGATCGATAATAATAACCTATTTTCCTATTTTAACACGCTAGATTTTTGCTATCAAGCAAAAGGTGTCTGGGTCGGACAAGATGAAGCGTGGATGTTCGTCCGGACGAAGAAACTAAAAAAGATGTCCGATCGTATAGGTGACGGCTGGTATTTTGGAACTACGCTCAGGTAGATCTAACGGGTAGGAAAACTCCAATCGATAGACCCGGTAGTTTAGTTTTGGACTACTCAGCCTTAGCCCGAACCCCAGGCTTCGTCTAGGTTGGCGTAGACGAAACGTTCCTTTTCGCCAAATGTAGCCAACATCGACAAAAATAATAGATCCGACAATCACCCAATCGGTCTCCCAGTAAAGACCGCGACTTTCGATATTTAGCAGCAGGCTTTTTTCACCTTCGAATCGCCGCAGCGGGTATCCGCGTAATCCGTTGGCGCCACCGAGCAGCACTTGACCACGCCCCTCCAAATTTAGCCCCATTACGGCCTCAAGTCGGATGGCCAGTGTTTGGGAGAGAACGCTTTTCTGGATCAGTCGACAACTGGCAACGAGACTGGAGACTGGAGTAACACCCGGCGTCATCCGGGTGAGCAGGTTAACATCAGTAGTCAAGTATAACTGGGAAGGTGTCCGATATAAAGAGGTGGCAAAGAACCTCAATTCCGTTTCCGGTCGGTCCGATCCAAGCCAAGTCATGGAACGGCCAATTTTGGCGCCATAAGCATGACCGATGGCAATATCTTCAACTCGACCCATCTGGTTCAGATAACGGGTTCGGATAAAGGTGGCTCTTTGCCTAGCTAAGGAAATTCCCACCAGGGTAATCTGGCGATCGATAAGCAAGCGACTGCTTTGCTCACCATTATCCAATCTCTGGCTGCGAAAGGTATTGGAGCTAGCCCATAACCCTATTTTCGCCTTTTTTGTTCTGGAACCGAATGAACGGATTACCTGTCCAGAATAGAGGTATTGGCGTCCGAGGAAAGACTGGATGGGCTTACCATCCTGATACCAGTCAAACTGGTCAACCGACTCGGACAGAGAAAAGTCGACTCCCCACTTCGATTTCAGCGAGTAGAGAGGATAGAAAAGACCGATGGTCCAGGTATCGCCTTCCGCCTTTTGGGTATAACGGCTGACCGTATGCAGATGCGTGCCGAAAGTTCGTGGGATGCTGTAGCCAACGCTGAGTAGATTCCGCGTCTTTCGTTGGGCTTCTCTAACCTGCTGAAATCGAAACTGGTAACCGTTACCACTGCCAAAAACGTTACTTTCTGAGAGGCGAACCAGTAGATCAGACTGATCTTTAGAGAAAGTTGGCAGGTCTAAGGTTGGAATCAGAGTCCAAGTGTCGCTGACCTCGACATGAATCTGGATTTTCATCGTTTCCAAGTTACGAGTAGCGGTGATTTCAGCTTGACTCAGATAGGGTTTTCGTCGCAAAATCCGTTCGCTTTCCAGTTCATCGTCTCGAGTATAGACCGATCCGACCTGGAACAGCAACTCGCGAGTAATGACCTTTGGGCGAGTTCGATGATTCCCTTCAACAGTAATTATCCCGATCATGCCTTCGTCAATGTGGATGTGGAGATAGATCCCACGCTCAAACTGTTTAATTAGCAGCCGTTCGTTGTCGATGCGAGCAAAGCGATAGCCTTGCTGCTGAAAATGGGTTATGATCTTCTCAAAATCCCGATTTAGCAACTCTCGATCGAAAACTTGGCCGATTTGTGTTTGCATGATAGCTCGAATCTCGCTATCAGCCAGTCGTCGGTTCCCGGTGAGGACGATCTGTTGGATTGTAGGTGCAAGTGTTCCGGCCACAGAGGCCAAACTAACGACAATCAGTGGCAAGCTTGTTCCAAGTAACAGTAACCACAAGCGTAACCGAGTGCCATTTGCCGGGGATTGGTGAGTTAAGAAAGATTTGGTCGGCACAAAAGTATTATTCCACAGACCAATTCCGGCTTCAACCTTAATCATCCTGTACGGCGAAATCTAAGTCTGATGATCGAGAAATTGAAGAATAAAAAGTAGAAACAGATCAAGCTATTAAGCGTAGTATATCTATGGTGAAATCTAAATCTACGCTACTTTTCTAAATCTCCCGACCTTCAAACGATCTAACCTAAACTATTCTGGTCCATGAAGACCGGGGCTCGATATAAATAGGAGTTTAGAAGATGAAATCAATTCAGAGTACTAAAAAGAGCGACCTCCAAAACCACTTCACACACTTGGGACTTTTAATACTGGTTGGGTTGCCTCTGATCGGCTGTGGCAGTAAATTAGGCAAAATCCGCATCGAGCACGTTGAGGCCGCCATCTCTCAATCTGAGGTCGCTCTTGATCAAGCCTACCTGAAAAATGCTAAAAAACTGACCCCCGAGCTATTGACCAAGGCTGAACAACAGATAGCCGAAGCCAAAAAGGCCAGAGAGGCCAAACAGGGCTTAACCTCAATTCAGCGAGCCTATCAGGCACTGGTCTCAGCCCAAGTCGCGGCCCAAGAGGCGGCTGCCATATCGAGAGAGAATGAACTCAACACTGTTATCGACCGAAAATCAGGCGAAATTGAAAAATTAAGATCCGAAATGCAGCAGGCGAGGTCAGAACTGAAAAATGCCAGATCCGAAGCCGGTCGGGCCAACCAGCAAAAGGATAAGCTAGAGTTGGATCTAGAACGACGGATTCAACAACAGTTAAATCAGGTATCCCACAGTCAAGCTGAAGCTCGTCAGGCCAGAGAGAAGCGCGATCGATTACAGGCTCGGTATGACCAGGTCCACGCGGAATCTCAACAAGCCAAGCGCGAGATCGAGGATTATCAAGATGAAATCCGACGCTACGAACGTCAGTTAGCTCAAGCACAAGCCCAAATTGAGTCCGCTCGTAAAGCCTCAGAAGAAGCAGAGAGTCGTGCTATCGCCCAAGGCCAGAGATACTCGCAACAGATTGAGACTCTGGGGAAACAGAAGGTCTTGCAGGACCACGACACAATACTGGATCGAAAAATCCAGGAGGCCAGAGTTTTTGCCCAACGCCTTCAAGCATGGATACCCCAACGCACAGGTAAAACCACGCTAACTCGAACACAAATCACGGATGGTCAGCGAGAGCTGGACCGCTGGGATCAGGCTTGGTGGGATGGTAATCTCAATGCTCACCTGCGTTTTTATAACAAAGAGGTACAGGTCGAGCAATTGGTGATTCGCACTAATGGAGAAAACCGGAACTATTTTAGTTACGAGCAGATGGCTTCGGTGATTCGTGAAATGGCTCAGAACACGTGGACTCAGAACGCCTCCGCCGACAAACCTAAGATCGAGGCTGAGGGGGGTAGCCTGGTGGCGACCTACCGGCTGAATAAAACCTCGAACCGACGTCAAACGCAACCTGCCTTATACGAGGTTTGGGAACGGGAAATTTGGCTGCACAAGCAGGAGCAAAAATGGCGAATCTACCGTGAGTTTTGGCGAATCTATGAAGATGTACCGAAGTACTAAATCTGAGGAAACTGGCAATGCAAAACGAAAATGAAAATGTTGAAAAGAGAAAGACATGGTTAGAGCAAGTCTTCAAAAATAGCCAAGTCGTAGTTGGTACCTGTGCGGCAATAGGTATTGTTGTGATCACTGCCATTGTTGCTGCCCTGACCGGTAAAGGCGAAGAAATCGAGACATTTGCCCACAGATGGGAAGCCGCTGTCGAATCCAAAGATTCAAAAAAGTATCAGAATTTATGGGATCCAGTCGCTTTGCGAACTAGCAAAGAGGCCCAGCAGCAGTACAACGAAGCGGTTAAACGGACGAGACCTTACGGTAAAATTGTAGCCCAGGTGAAACCCCTTTCTCATCGTAAAGATCCGCGAAGCAAAGACCTTTATCGAATTGAGTCGATCCCCGTCGAGTTGTTCAAGGATGGACAGTTGTTAATGCGAACTTATCGAGATCTGGTGGTCAAGCGAAAAGGAGTGCAGAAAAGATGGTATCTGGTTCGAGATCAAGAACTCCGTGATCAGCAGGAATTTCCTCAAAGCAGTCAGGAGGTGATCGCCAGTACAGAGGACACAGACTCACCGGAGACAGGGCCCACTGTTACGATCAATGAAGCCGCATCGGGTTTGTCGGGTAACACGCCGGTGGATACCCAACTCAAAATTCGGCAGGTTTTGGGTGCTTGGCAGAGGTCTTGGCAAACCAAAGATCTCCAGACCTACATGGCACAATATGCTAATGAAGCTAAGATCACACGGGTAACTGTAGTAGACGGCAAAGAAGATCAGGAAAAAAAGCGGATTTTAAATAAGGCGCAGTTACGTCAAGGAATGGTACGACTCAACAAGCGTTATAGCAAGATCGAGGTTTTAATCTCCAATCTGCAAATTAACGGCGACACCGCAGTAGCCGATGTCGGTTTTCTGCAGACCTACAAGGCGTTTACCCCGGCCTCCGGCAACCGCCCTGCCTATCGTGACTTCGGTACCAAAACCCTGATTTTAGCCATTGATGCCAAAGATGGGATCTGGAAGATCTATAAGGAGTCCTGGAAGAATTATAAGGACGTTCCCAACTATCCCAAGCTCTAATAGGCCGCATAGGCCCCGGTTGGTTGCCGCTCACATGCGCACACGCAATCAGGCTAAAATCGATTTGTCGTAGATCGACGATTTTATCACCTTGGCTGTTTCCCACTCCTAATCTACCGCCCAGTCAGACCACCTCTTGTTGATAGGTTTAACTCACCGCAAATGTTTTAAGAACCATTCGTATAATTCTGGATTGTCGTACTATTGTCGTCTAGGAATCACGACCCGCATCTGGATAAAGTGTAAACTTAATCTTCTCCCCGTTGGCTTTCGATGCCTCGACTATCTCTTCCAATCCTTGAGGAGGAACCACGGCATCTTTGGCCCCGTGGAAAACCCAAACTGGCATATTTTTCAGAGCTCGTACCACCCGGCGTGGATCCTCACCTGCACAAACTGGAGTTATTGTCGCCAAACGTTTCGCATGCATACTAGCAAGTGACCGCGTACCAAATCCACCCATATTCGGACCAGTCCGGTAGATCCAACTCATATGCCCATCGTATTTTCTTATCACTTCATCCACTAGATCGTTAAAGACGCGAAGTTCGCTAGTCCATCAAGAATCTTTAGGACACTGAGGGGAAACTGTAATGAATGGGAAATCAGGATTTTTTCCACAATTTTGGGAATACCAAGTTTTTTACTAAGTCGCGATTATTCTCGTGCTCTCCAGCACTTTGAAGAAAAATGATCAGGGGCTATTTTTTAGCCGGTGGCTCACCATAGGATGATAGTGGTTTCAGAATTGTTGTAACATTGGATTTCAGGTGCTATTGTCTGCCGTCTTGAGATCGATCCGTCAACGGGGAGTTGAAGGATGGCGATTTTGGATGTGAGGTGTCCAGGCCATACAGGTTTGAATGTCATCAAGCCGGGCCAACTTTCTCATGGGGCGCAGAGATATCGTGGCAGTGCGATGGACTGTGATCGGAACAGATTCATACCCAACTATAGAGTCATGGGCCGAACAGTGGAAGCCAAAGTTAAAATCGTAGTCCTGGTCATGGATGAAAGCGGCATTAGAAACACCATACGAGCCGTCAACCTCAGTCCAACCACGGTGATTCGCTACCGGACACAATTTAGGTGGCCCTTTTACAAGCAAGTGGCTTATTGTATCCTCTCTTTCGTCTACCATGAGCGACATCCCGCGACAATTTGGCACCATCCGGAATCGACTCAATCGTCTATATCCCACGGTCCCGAAGGCAATCCGGCTCGTCATCTAAATAGGCTGACCACGCTGGTCAGTGGCATCGTCAGCCGTTGACCAACGAACTTGCCTCACATGGTGGCTAAATCTTAGCCTAAAGCCTAGTGAAACGCTTTAGCCGCTGGCTCAACAATGAACGCATTGACCTAGAGATCTACTTTCCCTCTCTGCTACCTACTCTACTGGAAAGTCTGGCCCATCGCCCGCACTTTCTGGTGATGGATGGTAGCGTCATTGGGCGAGGGGGTTCCACTTTAACCATCAATGTGATTTGTCGGAAACGGGCTTTGCTGCTGGCCTGGATCGTCCTGGAGCGAAGCAAAGGCCACTTTACTTTGGCCCAGCTTTGCACCTGACCTTGCAGAAGACGACCGCGGCCGAGGTCGTCACCATCTATCATTGGAAATACGTTTATCGCACGGCCAAAGTATCTTTTGCCCCGGGGAAATCGGATATCAAGTACTCATCTATCTGGTGACCAATATGAAAGAAGCTGATTCAGTTGGTTCTTATTACCGGAAACGCTTCTCTATCGAGACGCTCTTTCCGATCAGAAAGGCCGGAGATTTCATCTCCATAAAAGCCATCTATCCATCCCCGATCGGCTGATGCGATTGATAATAGCCACTTGTCTGGCCTATATCTGGCTCATCTACCTGGGAGTCTTGGCTAGTGAGGAAGGATCGATCCGGATCATCCATCGATCTGATCGATGTGACTTAGGTACGGTTCAACTCGGACTCTCGTTGCTGCCTCATAAGCCTACCCGATCTCCGTGGACTTTTTATGACTCAATGGGAGCCCTTGTAAAAGTGTCCGGTTGCAAATCTGTAGATAAACACTTTCTTCCTGCAAAGGGCAACTTGGTCTGAAGCTTGTCAATCTTCTTTATCAGGCGCAGATCCCGTTCTGAGACAGGATCTAGCAGGTAGTAAAGGCTACCTACCGGCTCAATTGCACAATTTTGGCCTGCTGTATCAGTGGTAGTGGGTGTTTGCAGTCAATCATCTTTTTGTGCTCAACGGGCCTACTTTGCGGAGCACTCCTTCTAACTCATATCGGCCCGGGTGACACTGGGCCCAGCCGTCAAATCTGGCCCAGGATGGTCCTGAACAGTCGTGGTGGAATAGCCACCTCGGCAAGCTGAAACCTGACATACCGTACCTGGACCTCCATCTTGGCTCCATCTTCACCCGCTTCTCTCTCGACGTCGTCAGCGATCAGTGTTCGACGCTGTGGGGTCACGCCCGCCGGTGAAGGAAGTTGCCCCAGTTGTATGCCGAGGCCAACAGTTGCCGTCGAACCTGATTGACCACCAAGTCGTGGCACGAAAGCCAAGTCCATTTCACCGCCTTCTGTCCTTCTTTGATCCACTGCTCTGTCTGGTCGCGCCCGTTGTCGAACTTTACTACCGCTTCACCGCTCCGACTCAGGTTGGTGACAATGAAGCCGAGGCGGGCAAACAACTCGCCCGGATGCCATTCCACTTTGGCCACCACGCGAGGGCCTGGTCCCAGTTCTTGCCTGATAGGTGTGAAACTCTGGTAGGTTCTCTTTGGGGCTCTGGATGGTCGGCCTACTGGACGTTTCAGCAAAGGCTCAATGGTGTACTGTAAGTTCTGGTTAGCGGGTCAACGAATTGCATACCGGTAGTCTTCCTCTTGCCGGACAATGTAGATGTCGGGATTGGCCAACGTAGCCTCACCACGGAAGAAGCGGTCGATATCCGCCCGCGATAACGGGCCACGACTGGCTTAAGCACACTATGCCAATCATCAGCGCTGTGGACCTGGCCCTGGTGCAACAATGCCTGCTCAATCAAGATCGCCGAACTGGTTAAAACAGAAGGTAGCAGGTGCCGCCAAAGTGTCCGTTGTAGGCCGTCCTTCCTGAGCACCACAGGTCTCACTGACCAAACGATCTAGATCCAGAATCAACTCGCCAATCGGGTTGCGTTCCTGAACGCGATCGACCCATTTTCCAGATAGGTCGCAGGGGCGTTGACGTGATACGCTTCGGTAAGCACTGCGGTCTCGAAACGCCCTATCTGGCTCCTGGAAGCCGCCTGTTGCCACTTTGCTCTCCCACCACCACCAACCGGGGGTTCGCACAGTGGGATCCATACACAGCCGTTCGGCCTCGTTCGTATCTTCATCACCAGCCCAGCGACTGAACACGGACTGAGGATGCGAGGCTATTAGTGTGTGTTGCCTATTCTCTCTGCTACGCCAATTGTCGAAGATGCCTTCCGCCATCACAGCCAATCCCAATACGTCATCCAATTGCCGGTAGGCCAGCAGTCCGGCATCGCTTGTAACCTTGGAATTCTGGCTTTAGACTTGGGTCAAAATCAACCCGTAACGCGGTCTTTCTCGCTTCACCCATTGGGTTTTCTGCTGTTTTGAGCCGTCTCCCTGAGAACACCCTTTGTTTATAGAGTTAAACGATACCGGCGGATCTCAAGATGACTTTTCCAAATGGGAGATCCGGGTCTAAAAATTTTCGAGGACCGACTGCCCAAATTTGACTTGTAGTGGCTTCACATCCATGGGGAATACCGAACGTCGTTAGGCCTTCAAACACCTCAATAGCCCACCCCAGAAAATGGTTTTTCCATGGAGTAATTTGACGGGGATGTAGATCAAATCTTCGTAAAAGATCAGCTCCTGCTTACTCTACCTGGCCGTCTCTAGCGCCACTTTTTTATTGATGGCCGGTATGAATGGTTTCTATGTGGTCTTCTGCGTCTGCTTTTTCCCTGTTTTATAGATATATAATAGTGCCCGACTGTTAGGCAATGGGATTTCCACTTATAGGGTTGGATAGATTTTAGGGGCCACCCCGATCTTGGAGGAGGCATTTGAGTCAGTCGCAACCACACTAAATTATCAGAATTTTGGACTGAGTTTAAACTTAATTATTTTCAAAAGTGTTCAAAGTAATTGGGTTAGCCTATCCGATTAAGTATCACTTAGCTAAATGAAGAACCCATTTAGCTCCATCAATACAAGACTTGGTATAATAGTTTGATCAACTGCAACCAACCTTTGGAGTCAACAATGTCACCTAAAACCCAGGGCTTATTTCTAAATACAGATCAAAGTCAATTTTTTCATGATAACGGTTATCTATTAATTCCTTCGTTTTATAGCCCAACAGAGATCAGCGAAATACGCCAACATTTTCACCAGCTTGTTACTCATACCGATGAACGGCCCCAGAATATGGGTTACTCTTTCATGGACCTTGCAAAAGATTTTCATACTGATTCGTTTAACCCTAAAAACGTTGTCGGCATGATGGACCATGTATTAGCGAGTGACTTTTGGTTCGACCATTTTACAGACCCCAGAGTTATTTCGATTATGGTAGATCTGCTGGGATCAAATATCGACTTCCATAATGGGAAAATCCGAAACAAACCGCCCGGATTTTATTGTCACCAGAGTTGGCACCAGGACTGGCCTTACGAAAGGCATAGTCAGCCAGAGTTAGCAGCAGCTATTACCTATTTAGACGATACAGATTTTGAAGCTGGTGCGACTGAGGTGATTCCCGGTAGCCACCTCAATGGCGAATGGGAAACCACAGACGGCTATAAAATAGCAGATGATCAGTTGTTATCGAAGCCGCGGAGAGTACTTTCAGCAACAGCTGGTGATATAGCTATCGTTCATGTTATGGTGGTTCATCGGGCGGGTCATAATTTTACTAATATAGCTCGACATGCAATCATCAATGAATATAAAACTAGCGAAGCAATTGATCGCTGGAACAACCGATGTGCATTCGCCGGACTGCCACTAGCCCGAAAGGCTAAACTGCTAATGCCGCGGATTTATCCACAGTCAAAACAGTAAGAATAAGAGTAGTTGTAACACAATACTCATAAAATTAAACACTTGACAGAACGACACTTGCGGGTAGATAATTCCGTCAACCATCCCAAAACCTAAAAATACAGCTAGAGGGGCAGACAATGCTACCGGATATCAGAACCAGTAGCGATATCTATTCCTTTCCTCAATGAAGTGGATACACTAACTCGGACACTGGATTTCATGTAAACGATACAAACAAGAAGTCGAGGAATCAAATGTCGTACAAGAATTGTTCCGCAGAATTTTAAAGAAAAGTCCCCATCACAAGCTCTAAGCTCAGATAACCTAATTCCTCAAACAGCAAACGAATTGCTACAACAGGTGTCAGATCACACCATTGCCAGGTGATAGAGCAAAAAGGACTAAAAGGCCAGAATTTCGATGTCGAAAAACGCGTTGAGCAAGCAGTGGAAGAAAAATTAGAGGAGGTACGTGGTGCCTACCGAATTCTCGGTTTCGACGATGTTCGTGATCTTGGATTTGAGGATGATGACATACTGCTGACTCAGGAAAAGATCGACGCCATCGCCGATATGATCCGCCAAGTCAAACCAGATCTCCTGATTGCGCCCCATCCGTATGAAAGCGGAGGTCTAAAAATGACCGGTACTATCGGCCAAGCAACGATATACGCTGGGCAAATCGCCGCTGGTACTGGACGTGACAGACAGGTACGACATAGTGTGCCTGCATCTACTTCATGAATCCAATGGCCTACATGGGGAACAACAATCTTGAATATGCAGGAACATCTCGGGCTGATCTCTATGTTGGTATTACGGATGTCATTGAGAAGAAAGTGTAGGCACTAAATCACATTTCCAGCTAATTTTACAGCGGACCTTATTCCCGTAAACGAGCCGAGACCGATGACAGCGCCCATGGGAACAGTGCCTACGTGGCTTATGCAGAACAGTTTTTCAGCGATTTGTCCCTATGGTTCGTTAAACGCACCCATTACAGACTTTGAGTTGGACCGCATTAACGAATCACCTGAAGCCGGTATGGGCAGACGGAGCGAAATGTCAGGTGGTCTTCTACCGCTACTGCCTAACATAGCTTTTACTTCCCTGTACCGGGTTACCAAAGAAAAATATAACGATTGCTAACTGGCAGTCTCAGCAAGACTCAGATTCGAACTGTCTGAAACTAGCCATCTAACGATTGAATCAAAATAGAAATGGAAATACATCCTGGGAAACAGACATTTATCGACGATTTTTTTATTGAGTCAATGCTCGGAACCCAACGAGTACTCAACCCGTCAGAGAAGCTAACAGTTGAAAATTCAATCCATACTGTTCTGCCAGAAATGCCCTGGGAAAGAGATGAAGCGACAGGGCCAATTATCTACGATGAAAACCAGCAAATCTTTCACCTATACTATCAAGGTGCAAAGGGAAGGATCTGTCTGCTGACATCGACTAATGGAACCGACTGGGCACGCCCGGAACTTGGCTCAATCGATTTTGAGGGCTCAAAAACCAACAATATCGTGAACTGGCCCAACGACTGTCCTGCCATCGGCGCAATTTTGTGGGACCCGAAAGCGACAGATGAAATATATCGTTGGAAGCGGATTCATCATTTCCCTCATCAAGGGGTATGGCAAGCGCTTTACTCCAAGGATGGTTATAACTGGCAACACTATCCACCTGGAGATCACAATTATCAAAAACAGTTCTTTGGATTTGGTTCATCGAAAGAGACCTTCGGCGGCCCAATTTTTCCTGATGCTCCCTATATTCTTTACGCTCAACGCGGTTCCAGTCGGAGAACCCGTGTGTTGGGGCGACGAGACAGCAATGACTTTCTCAATTGGTCCGGAATGCATACTGTTATTGATCAGGACCAGGAGGATCCGCCTGGTACCGAGTTTTACTCAGCCGGATTTGACATGGCTAACCGTACCGATGGTGGACTACGGATCATTATGCTAAATACGTATCTAACTGATTTAAGCGAGCCGTATGCCATTGAAGATCCTGAAAACTACTGGGGCGAATCCAAAGGCCCAACGGTTATTCCGGCTCGTATTGATGGGTTTGTCGAACCTCAGTTGGCCGTCAGTCGAAATACAGTTTCATGGACTCGGTACCGTCAACCGTTTATTCAGCGAGGCCAGCCTGGTGCCTGGGATTGGGGACAGGTTTATGCTTCCGGTCCAGTGAGGCATAAAGAGAAACTGTTGTTCTTCTACAACGGGTCTGACTTGACCCATAACGGTCGTTCTCCACGGCCTTACGAGAAGGCCTACGCTAGGCCAGTTAGAAGAGGAATAGGTTTGGCGACGCTTCGTCCGGATGGGTATGTTAGCATCGAGGCTGATTCATACGCTTCAGGTTGCCTGACTACACATCGATTCCGCCAGGAGTTTGGTGGTCGGCTCAACGTCAATGTGGATGCTTCTGCTGGAGAGTTAGGGTACGAAGTTCTGGAAGATACAGGAAAGCCTATTCCCGGTTTTACCGTTTCTGATTGTGATCCAATTCGTTGTGACACACTAGGGGGAATTCTGTCCTGGAATGGTGTTACCGGTTGGCCGGAAGTGAGTCAGGAGAGGCAAGCGAGATATCCGGAGTTAACCAGGTCAGAGTTCTATATCAAGTTGCGGTTTTATCTGGCACCAGGAACCAAATTATACTCAGTGACACTTGATCCCCCAGAAGTCACTATGTGGCAAGTAAAGATCAAAGGGCGCATCGACTAAGCAAGCTATCGGCGACCGCCTCGATAGCAGTGTGATCCACAACCTCAGATAAAAGGGAATAGAGCCTGGTTTCTACATCGAAAGAGAGAGTTCAAAGTTGGCCTTAAAAGCCACGATTCTAGCAGAAAAAACAATTAGGCAGCCCTGCTATTTAGATGGGCTCACTACCTAAACGCTAATCGTAATAGTAAGATTGTAATGACAACCAGTTTTTGGAAATCGTCACATTGATTTGTTTGTGGCAGGGGAAGAGCCGATGAAAACTACGTCTGCAGAAAACACGATCGATTATGGATGGTTCAGAACACATCTTCTTGACGACATTCTTCCCCGATGGCTATCGAGTTCCGTTACGGACAACGGGCTGTTTATACCTCACCTTGGCCGAAGATGGAACCGGCTGGAGAAAGAGTACGGCACCACCGTTTCCCAAACTCGGCTATTATATAATTTCTCGAAAGGGTATGAACTAACTGGGGATGAGGCGTACCTCAAAGCTGTTGAATTAGGAGCCGGATTCTTGCTAGAACGATTCTGGGATGCTGAAAACGGTGGATGGTTTCATGCATGCAACACAGATGGTGAAGTGCTCGATCCGAACAAGTTTAGCTATGGACATACCTTTGTGCTTTTCGGGTTTTGCCATGCGTTCCGCGTCTCTGGTAATCGAGCCTTTAAGAATGCTGCTCTCGATACTTGAGAGATCTTGAGCAAGCACTTTATAGACCGCTACGGGGGTTTGAAAGCAACTATGACCCACGACTTCAAAGAGCGCACGGAGCCGAATTCACAGAATCCCATTATGCATCTTTTCGAAGCTATCCTCGCTTTCGGGGCACTAGATGGCATGGACTATATGTTCCGGGAGGCAGAGAAGATCGCCGACTTTGTTCTGTCAAAACTCGTACGGCAGGACGATCATATATTACCCGAAATATATACCTCTGACTGGATGGAAGAACAGGTGGAAAAAGGGCGTAGAATCGATATTGGTCATGCCTTTGAATGGGCTTTTCTCTTGTCGGAGGCCGTCGAAATCGGATTGCCGGAAACTTATCTAGACCAGGCGGCGCGCTTTATAGACTACGGTTTGCAAATAGGATTTGATTCGGAGGAGGGAGGAATCTATTCGCCCGCGTCCCCGGAAGGCATCGCGACAGACCACAAAGGATGGTGGGAGCAATGTGAAGCGACTCGAGCCCTGATGCGCTTTGCTGTGGGCCACAATAGAGAGGACCTTTGGCTACCTCTTGGGAAAACGATTGACTTCATTCAGCAGAACTTTGTAGACCCTGAGCATAGAGGATGGTTCATGTCCGCTGGAGATGGCGGTACGGTCCATTGGCAGAATAAAGGAAATGAGTATAAGGTTGATTATCATGTTGTAGGAATGTGTATGGAAGCTATAAGGCTGGAACATTTACATGCGGACCGCTCTGCTAATTATTAGACTAGTCACACTTCCACTCCGGAACTTGTGATTTTTTTGTAGCTTTTGGGAGGAGAATATGGATTTCGAACTCGATACTAAAGGTAAACATAGGAAACTCACGCCATCGTACCAGGGATCGCGCTACCGAAACGGGCGGCCCAAAGTGAATGACGACATTCTCAGGCGTATGGAACAGGTAACGATTGAGGAGGCTTGGGGCGTGTTGGGAGGCAAAGGCCACCACTTTCAGTTCGATGGAGACTGGCTTAATCTACACCCTGACCGCGTCATCGTCGGTCGCGCCGTTACCTGTCGCTACGTGCCGCATCGGCCGGACCTGAACGATGTGGTCGAAGCCGACGGTGAGCGCAACAAGCGCGTCGGTGGCCAGAACTCCTGGGTTATCGACATGTTGGTCAAAGACGATGTGCTGGTGGTCGAACTTTTCGGCAAAATTATTAAAGGCACCTTTATCGGTGACAACCTGGGCACGGCCATCAACGTCAATACCGGTGGCACCGGCGTGGTGATCGACGGCAGCATCCGCGACGACGAGCGTGTGCGCCAACTACCCTTCAACGTGCTGTGCCGCGGCACACACCCGACAGCCATCGGCGAAGTCACCATGGCCGAAATAAATGGCCCGGTACGCATCGGCACCGCTACCTGTATGCCCGGTGATGTTGTGCTGGCCAAAGAGTCGGGCGTGGTCTTTATCCCGCCGCAGTATGCCAGAGAAGTCGTCGAGAATTCTGAGAACGTACGCTTGCGCGACTACTGGGGTAAAAAGAGCATCTCTGACGGTCGTTACACGCCGGGTGAAGTCGATCGCAAATGGTCAGAGGAGATGGAAAACGAGTTTGAGTGCTGGAAGAATAAGATCGACGTGCTAGAGATCTTTGCCCAACTGTAGATAGGGTTGGTGACACCGAGAATCATAACTTTTTTAGAGATGGGGTGTGCCAAAGAAAGGAATATATTTCGCTGCCAGAAGCAGAGAAACTGGTTGAATCAGGCAGAACCCGATACCGATCCCACTAATATAGCTGATTCAGCTAGTGTACTTATTGCCACGCGGAGATCGACATCCCCAGACATCGGCTTTGTCCATTGAACTACCCGGCTACGAGAAATTGATAAGTAGCAGAGGGGAAATACAAGCAACGCATTACTGCACGGTCTAATAGGGAGAATGTAAGACTAATCCGGACCGAAGAATGGTGGTGAATTTTAGAGTGGGGGAATGGCGAGAAAATGCAACCGATAGTGGTTTACAGGCGTATAATCCATGGACTCAAAGCAGAAAATTGTTAATCCGAATGACTAGAGAATCAACTACCTGCGTTAGTGCCTGCTCACCGTGAGCCGCCGTGGCCTGGTCCGCCGGTTCTCCCATCTGCGCGAACATCGGTTCATTCGGATCGAATTCGACACCGGGATGCTGTCTATCGGCAGGTGGTGGGGCGTTGTTTGGCCATACGGTTTGATCACGTCCAGATCGTAGGGTGGACTGATCGACGAGCTCCGGTAACAAAGCCAGTCCGTAAGCAGTCTCCTCTTTGGCAGCATGATCCCCACCAATTTTTACCGACTCTCCGCCAATATTGGCTTCCGTCCCTGCCAGGAAATGAATGTTTGGGTATTTAGCTTCGAATTGGGGTAACTGCTGGTTGAGAATGCTTTGCCACGGATAGTGGCCCGCCATCAACACCAGAACCCGGAATCCAAACTGGATCAGCTGTTCAACTGTCGTGGTAAAGATGTTCACCACGGCAGTTGGATCTTGATAGTGTGTCCACTTGAAATCGCTGTGACCACCTAGCGCTCCCCACCACATTGTGGGTAGAATCACACCACCAGTTTGTTCAGCGATTCGAACGCAGAGTCGCTCTGCCTTGATACCATCAAAACCGATGGGCAAGTGCCAGCCGTGATGCTCCAGCAACCCCAAAGGCCAAAAAGAAATCGGCGTTTCAGCCACTATTTTCTCCAGTTGATCTGGTCTGAGTTGATGATAGTATTTCCAATTCATCGGTAATAACTTTCATTGGAGGGCTATCCTCAAGGAGTAATCCGTTAGACTAGCCGCCCGTAGATGTAAACCTGCAGGGGAATGTTTTTTATGGCTTGGATTTTCATGTTAAACACCTTGATTTCTCTGGCCGGAAGATGACGTCTGATCTCGCTTACACAGCAAAAAGTCAGATGCTGTGTTTGGTTAGTCCAACAACAAAAAAGCCATGCTACAACGTCTGAATTGTAGCATGGCTTTCAACTCAATCTTAACTCTGGTACAGGCCTAACTGGCTAGTCCAGCAACATCATTAGGCAAACACGTTGGTAGGATTTAATGATGGTGGCCGTGGTGATCGTCTACCACCTTTTCTTCCTCAACTTCTGTAACTAGGGCTTCGGTAGTCAACAACAGACCTGCCACGCTCGCTGCATTCCGAACTGCTGATTTGACTACTTTTGTGGGATCTATGACACCGCTATCGAGTAGGTCCTCGAATTCAAGTGTGGCGGCGTTGAAACCAAAATTGCCTTCGCCCTCCCTAATTTTATTGATAACTACGCCTCCTTCTTCACCTGCATTTTCCACAATTGTTCTAGCCGGTGCTTCCAGTGCACGCTCGATGATGCCAGCACCAAATGCCTGATCTCGACTTAACGACAGATCAGAGACGGCAGCAGTTGCACGAAGCAGTGCTATTCCACCACCAACCACGATGCCTTCATCGACGGCGGCTCGAGTAGCCGCTAATGCGTCTTCATAGCGGACTTTTTTTTCTTTCATTTCGGTCTCCGTAGCGGCACCAACCCGGATCACCGCCACACCGCCAGCCAATTTGGCCAATCGCTCTTCTAGCTTTTCCCGATCGTAGTCAGAAGTGGTATCAGCGATCAGAGTACGGATTCGCTTGATCTGGTCAGCAATATCTTGGCTGGACCCCGCACCATCTACGATAGTAGTATTATCTTTGTCGATGACCACCCGCTTGGCTGTACCGAGCATTCCAACGACGATATTTTCTAGTCGAATCCCACGCTCTTCAGCAATAACCTGACCATTGGTTAAAATGCCAATGTCAGCTAACATCTCTTTTCGACGATCACCGAAGCCGGGTGCTTTTACGGCCGCAATCTTTAATCCACCCCGTAACTTGTTGACTACCAAAGTCGACAGGGCCTCACCTTCAATATCCTCTGCAATGATCAGTAGGGAACGAGAGAGTTCGGAGATCTTTTCTAGAATTGGCACTAGGTCTTGAACAGCACTGATTTTACTATCGTTGATCAAAATGAAAGGATCTTCGAGTTCTACAATCTGGCTTTCCGCGTCAGTAACAAAATGAGGGGAGAGGAATCCACGGTCAAATTGCATCCCTTCCACAACGTCAATGGCGGTATCAGCACTTTTGGCTTCCTCAATGGTGATGACTCCATCTTTACCAATTTTTTCCATCGCATCGGCGATCGTTTGACCGATATCGCTATTATTGGCATCATCGTTAGCCGATATTGACGCCACCTGTAACGTTTGTTCGTAGGTATCTACAGGCTGTCTCTGCCCATCTAAGTGAGTGACGATGGCCTCGGTCGCTTTGTCGATCCCAATTTTCATCTGCATGGCATCGATACCGGCCGTTACTCCTTTGATGCCTTCGTGTATAATCTCCTGTGCCAACAGGGTTGCAGTAGTTGTCCCGTCACCGACCGCATCATTGGTTTTAGTGGCGACAGTCTTCAACAACTGTGCCCCCATATTCTCGTAGTTATTCGGTAATTCAATTTCCTTGGCGATAGTTACTCCATCACTGGTAATGACGGGACCCCCAAATGATTTCTGTAGAATTACGTTACGACCCCGGGGGCCAAGCGTAGAAGCAACTGCTTTAGATAACGTATCAACGCCCGCTCTGAGGGCCGTTCTAGCTTTAGCATCGTAGATGAGCTGTTTGGCTGCCATTAAATACTCCTTCAAGGCAATTTAAGTTTAAGTCCTGATATATGATTCAGGCCTAATGTATACATTAGCCAGTGATAAAAAGTCAACCTCAATACATCTAATATCGAGACAAAGATCGGACACTCTTACCAAAGACAGTTCATAGAAGATTAGCTAGACGGTTTCGATCATTTTCTATAGTCCTATTATCTTTCCTGCACCGCCGTTTGATTGAAAAATAAACTGGAGAAGAATGCTATTTAACTATTTAGTCACTTCCAGTGACACCTCTAAATTAACCGGATCAACTTCACTGTCAGCCTTGCCTACACCGTCGATGACCTCTGCGACCTGTGATGCGATAGCATCAACGATCAATATCAGAACTGGTGTGGTTTTACTGTCAGTTTAAGTCTTTCTTCCTTCTTAGTCCGGCTCTTTTATCCGGACCTAAGAAGTTTATACCCAGACGTAGTTGTACTGAGATTTATCGAGTGGATCTGGGGAGTACGATTATGGACTCAAGCTGATTAGCATAGCATCGCCTTTTTTATTAACTTTGACAATGCCGTATTTAGCCGAGCGTTCAACTTCTATGCCTGTGCCTTCAGGTACAAAGTAGGATTCAATCCCGAAATGGAGTTGGTTTTGATCGCCGGCTGGCCGTCCGGTGATCACCACTTCGTCAGGGGCAAGTATCTTACTTTTGCGGTAGATCTCTTTGAATTGGAAGATACCGTTTTCGTCGGGATGAAGTATCAGTTGAACACGGTGGGAATCACCAAGACCTACTTCTGGTGGCAATTGACTGATTTTATAGTTGAGTCGAACGTAATCACCTTGCATTAACGATCTTGGATCGAGAGGAGCCAACTCCAATTTAACAGTTTGACCAGTTCGAAGCAGTGTCTCTTTGCTAGCGATTAAAACGGCAACTATTACTATTTGTACGACAACTACAAGAAGTAACCATTTTTGGCCGTTAGTTGTTAAGATGCTAGTTTTCAAGATCCACCTCAGTCAGCGTTAACAATTTAGGCCTAGCATTTTGTCGAATCAGATAGCTAATTGCAATCAAGATCAGTCCTAACGCAGATAGGAAAATCGACTTGTGTAGTAGATCCCAGAACAGATCGTAATACTTGTAAAATAGAAAGGCAAACCAGAAAATCCCACCAAAGACCAGCACATTATGTCGATTTAGCCTGTAACCGAACCAGACCATTGCTCCTGTAGCAAACATAAAAAACAGGTTATAGGTCGTTAAGAGTCCAGTACCCCAGGCCGAAATACCATCCTGACCAAAATGATAGATTCCTTCAAAAGTCAAGACAAATGCCAGTAAAGTGGCAACCATTAGGGCCATGTTTTTCAGGATAGGCTGGGTGCGTAAACGGACATGAGACGGTAGAATTTTAACAGGGGTATAGCTAATCGCTAATAGTAGCAGATTGATCACCATCGCAATGCTAATCGGTACGGCAGGTTGAAAATCACCAACGGTGCGAGACTCAAACTGAATCATTAGAAAAGCGAACAGGTAGGCTTCAGCCATCAAAATATTGACGTGGATCATTCCACCTGAACGCACCAGTGAGATGATAAAACTGACAGTGATAATCCAGAGTGGAAAAAGGAGTGGGCTAGAGATTCCCTGGTCTGGAGCTAAGGCAACTCCACCAGAAGCGAGGAGTCCAATCAGCATCAGAATAGCGGAAGCAAGGTCAAGGAGTTGTGACTTACGAAGAAAGTGAAGAAAAACGCCAGTGCCAACAAAAGTCAGTTGAGAGATAATATAGAAAGCGTAGAGACTACTTAATCCAAAAACAAGGCTGAGAATGCCAATAAACGTTACACCGACAATAAAACTGCCAACTATGGTCAAAATAGCAGTGACAACCTTACCCAGTGTCGAGGGGTCGTTTTGCTCCCACTTCTGGGTGAAATCGAGCAAACGCTGTCTACGAATATCGGTTAGTTCGATCACATCGGCTAACCGTTCAAATAGAGGCGGGTTCCACGTTGGCGGACTATGCTGCATCTGACACCTCCTGACTTAGGTTTATTTTTATTCGTTGATTGATCTGCCAAAATGTAAAGACAACTAGACTCAGCCATGTTACGCCTAGGAGGAAAAAGATGACTAATACCAATTCGTCAAGATTACGAAACCAGTCAGATGTGACCAGAAATTCGACAGATTTCACCAAAATCCAAATCGCATAAACCAATAGCGAAAAGTAACAGAGCCATTGGTTTGGTTTGATCTCGACCGAAATATAGATGGCTACAGGTATGGCTAGAAAATAGAGGATTGTCCAGATATTCGAGGTGCTATCATCATCACCGAGGTTCAACATCGTCAGGCTAAAAGTAAAGACCAGTAAAGCGACATAGGCGAGATACCGGGTTGGTCGTAACCAGGACATCGGNTTTAAGCTGACAGCGGTGAAGATTAAGGCATTACCGATAGCGGCTAGCACAAAGCCAAGTTGTAGGTCTGGAAATCCTAGGCCAAAGAGAGCACTGGGAAACAGGAATAGCCATAGACTCAGGTTGAACAGCAGCAGACTTTTGATCGGAAAGTAGATCGACTTAAAAGTCGCAGCCAATCCGGTAGCCGGGATCATCCAGACCGCGAACAATTGCCAGGCATCAGCGTGGGAATTGTAGATTTGCCCGATCAGTGCTATCTGGCCCCCAAAAAACCAGCAACCGACAATACAGGAGAGATGACTGATAACGGTCTCGCGTTGCAACAGTAGAAAACCAACAGTATAGGCCAATAAGGTAGCACCACCGAGTAGGCTCAGTTTGTAGCCGTAAGCCATTCCTTTCCAATTGGCGGCGATAAAGTAGATGACGGCCGCAATAACCAGTGAGATCCCACCGATCAAGATCATCTTGGCGATCAGCAGTTGCCTTTGGACTCGATCTGGTTGTGAAACTGTACGTTGGCCAATCAAGAAATTAAGTATCAGGTTATACTCGTGCTCTTTTATCAACCCTTGAGTAAGCCAAACTAGAGACAAATGCCTCAGTTTTTTGTCCATTGTCGATTTCATTTTGTTGTCTNTGTTGGCGTTATCGGAACACGATAGGACGGCCAAGGATTTGGGCAACCTTCGTGCAAAATTATTGACACGATTAAGTNTAGCCGCGTTGAGGTAAGGGCGAATGTTTTACGGAGTCTTGGTAATATTGCGACATCGATGCCGCACCTTAAGGGGTNATTTAGGCGTGTAGATCATCTTTNGTCGGAGTAATCAAAAACTGGTACNTCATCTACCAATGGACGAAGTGACTGCGTNGCGACCTCAATATGCTTTGGATGTGGNAGATGTTGTCGCGAGCCACCTGATCCACGAAACGAACGATGAAGCCATAGCTAAATCCATGACTTTTACCTTCGGGGCTATTGTTGATGCCAGCTGTAATATCTACGATACCAGAGATCTACTACTTCATTCCCATCAGCGCATCGGTCAGGTCTTGANGTTGTTGATCGGTAGTNTATGGTTTCAGTTTGAGTAACACAATGTGTTCGATCATGATTGAAAATTCCTTTCGATAATAAACATAAAGTAGGCGTCTAAACCTCTACCTTTTGAAAAGGTAGAGGTTTAGACGGGGGTTAAATAATAACGGTTAAACGACAACTTATTCACAACAGATTGTGGTGATTGTCGTATTGCTAGCGAGACAGTAGTTAATTGTCCATCATGTGTTTGATCGGTCTGTCAATTCACCCCTTCCGACGATCTCGCTATTCCCTGTTCTCTAAGGGTACCCTTTGGTAAAAGGGGAGAAACAGAATTTCTTTTTACAGCTATAGACCACACCGGCTTTCTTTATCAGATTACCGCTTTGTATCGGCTAACGTCATATCCTTCGGCACGGAGTTGCTCTGACTTCTCCGACAACCGTGAACCTATCCCACTAATCATATAATTATGGTATAGTAAATTTGCTGAAGCAAACTTGAACAAACTTGAACAAACTTGGAGACGAATGTGACCACTGGTTGCAAGGCTGGCAAAAAGAGGGTGTATTTGAACATATCCTTGAAGCCATTTTGTCCATGGCTCAACTCAATGAGCTGATCGATTGGAGTGTGGCTAGTGTCAATGGTTCTTTTTCCCCCTGGAAAGGGGGAGGTGATGGTGTAGCACATGGCTTTAGAGTAAGGANCTGTTAATCCAATGACTGGCTGATGCTAAAGGTATGCCCTTGGCCACGAGCATCACCCCCGCTAACGCGAGTGAGCGCGAGCAGGTTATCCCATTACTTGAATCCATAGACATAGGCACAGGAAACCCAGGNCCACCTCGCTGACAACCGGCGCAACTGGTCGCGGACCCTAGAGAGCTAAGAGGCAAAGCGACGTCAGAGAGGAATTGGATCTGCTAAACGTCTACCTCTTGGAAGAGGCCCTTCCCCGTAACGATATTGAAGGACTGGACATAATCGCCAATTCAGTGGAAATGATGATGGTTGGCGGCGAACATACGCCCACGGTGTTGGACTTTAAACCTCATCTGGTGTCGGGCGCCCACGATGTCCAGCAACCTGATATTACCCTAATGGGAAATTTCGGCATCACCGGACTAAAAGAAGTCTCCCGCGTTGCTAACTTTTACAGGCACCAAATAATTCCGCACGTCACTGGAGGAGGAAATTTCTTCATTATGCTGGCAGCAACCTTACAAGCGATGGTCACCGCCGACAATTGTCTGATGGTAGAATTCCCTTACAGTCCTCCAATACTCATTCCCGGGACGCTGCAATCCATCCTGGCTGAACCGATCTAGATTGATGCTGATGGGTGCCTAGCTGTTCCTGATAACCCGGTATTGGTATAGAAATCGATGAAGAGAGCAATTAACGGCTCATATGGCCTGGGAACTCTGGTAACCAAGGGTGCTGTGTTAAAGTCAGATATTGAGAAACACAACAACCATTGTCCACCCAAGTTTGAAATCGCTAGGGGAATACCTCAGCTNAAAATTAGTTTTTGAGACGAACGACTCAGCCAATAAAATTAAGAGGTTAAGTTTAACTATGGAATATTTCACTGAATCAAATCATCTTCTGTCNGATCCACCTGCTTTGCGNCAACAGTTCAATGCCGACGGATATCTGTTTTTGCGAGACACACTTCCTCAGCCAGAAGTTCTNTCNCTACGGCGGCAGATTCTTGAGNTTTGCCAGGAAGAGGGGTGGTTGAGNGAGGGAACTGACGTAATGGATGGTCTAACTNATATCGAACCAATTTTAGAAGGGGATAAGGAGTGGNGACCCGTTTATGCCAAGATCCAAGCTTTAGAATCTTTTCATCGACTAAAGATGACACCGCAGGTGCATACCATCATGGAATATCTGTTCCAGGAACCGGTCTTTGCTCTACCGATGACCATTGCTCGCGTCGCCTTTCCTCGGGATAACGAACGAGGAACACAACCACATCAAGATTGGCTTTATGTAGGCGGCTCAACAGAAACCGTATCTTGCTGGGCTCCGCTGGGCGACGTGCCGGTTGCAACCGGAGGGTTGAAACTATTGACCAACAGCCACAAATCGGGGTTTTTAGTCCCTCATTCTGCTCCCGGCCCAGGTGGAAATACAGTTGATGTGGATGCAGACTCGGTTTGGTTGCAAACCGATTACCAAGCGGGTGACATTCTGCTTTTTAAATCGCTAACAGTTCATGCAGCTGCCGACAATCACACAGAAGATGTGATTCGCCTCTCGATAGATTTTCGATACACCGGCTACAGCCACACCATTTCCGACTCCTGGCTACAACCCCATTTTCACTGGCTAGGTTCTCCATTTGATTGGGAGACTCTCCAAGCAGATTGGCCAGACAGCCCAACGGCCAACTACTGGCAGCACATTCCGAACTTGAAGGTAAAACCGCACCACGGGCTCAGAAGTGGGTGACAAAACATAGTTAGACTCCTTGTCTGGATGAGAATGACATGAAGTGCCCACTTATCAACTAGAACCAAGGGACGGTTGTGTAATGTTAATCTTGTCCAGACACCTCAATATCGGGTTTAGCCAACTTGCGATAGACAAAAACTGTAGTCATCATTGACGTAGGAATAGTAGCAAATAAACCAATCGAGATTTTAAGCCTATCTCACTTCAACATGCTTCTGCCAATATTCTCAAATAACTGTAACGTCTCGCTAGCGTAATCCCACTCTTTCTCAATCTCATTCGTACTTGTGTGTCCATATGGCCTAAGATCTTTGCCATAAAGTCCGACAGTTTTTAACACATGAACGGCGGAATTCTGCCGAATCCTCTCATCTTGGCTATCCAGACCACTGGCTAGCACATCCACAGCTTTAGTTACTATCGAGCGCAACTTTTCTCGATGGGCTGACCCATTATTACTGACAATAAAATTAATGATAATAAGATTAGTTGTCTCATTTGCTTTATAGTCAGCAGATTGCTGGCTTATGTAAGTAACCGCGACGAAATTAATAATCTACTTCAGGATAACCATCTTCTTAGTTTCTAGGTAATCACCAGCCCGAATCTGGTAGAAATAGATGCCACTGGCTACAGCCTCGCCTTCTTCTGTTTTTCCATCCCAATAAGCCGCCTGGCCTGAAGTCACATACCTACCAGCCATTACCATTCCTAGTTCTAACTGACGAATAGGTTGGCCCTGAACATCATAAATGGATAAGCCTGACCTCTGCATCCTGACTCAGTTGGAAAGGTATCCAGGTTTCTGGATTGAAGGGATTGGGGTAGTTGGCTAGCAGTTGGGTTTGGGTGGGTAATCTTTCGGGCAGTATGGCTTTCAGCGCATTAAGTGCTATCTCTTCGGCCGGCCAACGATTGGCCTTCGCTGCCAGTAGTTGGTCAATGGCGGTGGCAATATGATGCTTCTGATCTGTGCTGAGCTCGATCTTAGCCGCTATAGCGGGTGCCGCTAGTACCTCAACCACATTAAATTAAAGTATAAGATTTGATCTATTTCCTTTATATTGAGTTTGTTAATTTCAATAAACTCAATATAAAGGAGGAAATTTTATGTCCAGAAGGCCAAAATACACATCTACCTTAACAATCTAGGAACGGAAAGAATTAGAGAAAGTAGTTTCAGAAAAGGTCTGTGGAAAGGAGAAACGACTGCCAGCATATGTGCTTCTAAATAAAGGGTTTTTACCCGTATAGGAAATATGCTATTTTAATATAAAAAGAGAGGAAATCATGCCAGATCAAGTCATCATCTGCGCCCACCGCGGCGCATCCAGCACACACCCCGAAAACACCATCGCCGCCTTCACCGAGGCGGCCGCGCTCGGTTGCGAAATGCTCGAATTCGACGTCAGGGCCACCGCTGACGGCCATTTGTTGATCCTACACGACGAATCGGTCGACCGCACGACCGATGGCGCGGGAAAAATATGGCAGCTTTCGTTCGCGGAGGTTAG
>PACG01000240.1 GCA_002699335.1 Candidatus Poribacteria bacterium | reverse complement strand
CCTTGCCAGCTACGATAATGGTATTATTTATCATCTGGATTTAACTAGCCAATTCATTTATACTGATAGTGTCACACGCCACAATGCGGAAGTAGAAATTCTTCGATTTTTCAGAAAGGATAAGCAGTCAGATAGAGAGTTATGCCTACCGTATAGATCACTAAGCAATAACTAAAAGGAGTCGAGAGATGAAACAGTTTAAGGTTGCATTTACCCTGGCGATCGACGGTTTGATCGAAGGTGTCAGCGCAAAGTAAGGAGGAGGCTGAACGGATTATTAGATCTATGACAACAGAGCAGATCAAACACTATCTGGCGCCTCAACTCGGCTACTTGGAACCACAGATATTGGAGGCTTTTGGCATGAGCATTGCCGATGAGATCTTCGAACCAGAGAGGCGGTTTGAAAAAATTCCGGCGCTAGAATTCGTAGAGAGGCCAGTTGACATATCTGGCCCTGTATCTGAATCTGGGGAATAACCAGAAGTCTAGCCCATGCTGCAGCCGGTTCAAACAAAGACCTGCATCTTTCCCGTAATCTTGCTCCTGATAATGCTGCACTCACTGAATAGCTTGGGACAAATCTACAACAAAGAGAATATCTCGGTGCGGTCCTTTGAGGGTTGGCAAGGGTACAACGCCGATGGATTTCAAGAGATGCTTACAGGCAAGATTACTACTCGGATTATCAGCTCCCAACGTTTTAATGTGGTTGATCGAGCCAATCTAAAGCGAACTATCGAGGAGCAGAATCTGCAACTGTCTGGTATTATCGACGATAGTACAGTTGTGGAAGTCGGGAAACTAGCTGGGGTGCAAAAGTTTATTGTTGGCAACTTTACGGGTAATACAGTCGAACACCATCCACCCAAATACGACGATGCTGGCAAAGTCAAAGAAAAGGCTTATTACCAAGCCACTGTTGGCGTAACGATTCGGATGCTGGAAGTAGAGAGTGGTCGCTACGGTGAATCTGCTGAGGCTTCTGCTTCTGGAAGAGGCGAAAACTCAGAAGCCGCTTTTACCCATGCGCTTGATTCGCTAGCTGAATCTATCGTTGCAGAGTTTGAACAGCACTTTTCCATTCAAACCTTCATCAAGGATATGGAACGTTCAACGGTTACGATTCCACGTGGGCGAGATTCTGGGGTCAAAGTTGGCATGGACTTCGTCGTCCATGACCTTAAACACCAAAGTAACCTCGGTCTCGATAAAGTCGAGATCAATAGTAATATAGGAGATATCGGCAGGCTGAAAATTGTCTCTACTGAAGCCAATACGGCTCAGGGTCGATTATTTGGCGATTTCAGTCGAGTGGTAGTGGGCAACATCATTCGTGAAACCAAAGATAGGATCAAGATCGAAACCAGTATCTTGGATAAATTCTTTGGCTGGGTCACCGTCAATGCGGGTGCGGACTTAGGGTTAACCAAAGGCTCAACCTTCAACGTAATGAAGCAGCAAAAGGACATTATTGCCCCCAAGTCCGGCGAAGTGTACGCGACCCGATTCACGCCTATCGGTACCGTGATTATTACGGAGGTACAACCGACTTTTGCCAAAGGGAAAATTGTCAAGGGCCGTTATTTTATCCGAGAAGGAATGAAGTTGAAAGAAACGATGCCGTTTGGCGGCTGGGCAGGGCTGTCAATCGGTTATGGCCTATTTAGTGTTGAAGGTGAGGTTAATCGTACAGAAAGCAGATTTGAACTTGATACCTGGAAGGGTACGGTTTCGCCTATCGTTAGAAACCAGTATCGAGAAACCTATGGCAAGGAGATCGCCACCGTTGATTATACAGCTAAGGCTGAATTGCCACATTTTAGCTCAGTTCTGCAGATTTCGACTTACCTTAAAAGTCCTGTTAGGAAAGTCTCGACCGGATTAGATTTCAAACTCTACAATTTTGGTGAGCAGGATTTAGGAGCCTGGAGTGTAGATTTGAGCTTAAGCCAGAATATTGGAATCCTGCCCGAAATCTTGTATCTAACACCAGGTATCGGCTTTGGCATTGGATGCAGTACGCAACAGATCCCGACTAATATCGTCAAAACCTTGAGTCAAGATAGGGATGACCAATTAACGGCATACTCGTTTTTCGTCTTGGGTAAACTTAGTACCCGCCTCAAACTGGGGAAATTGGTGCTTTGGGCGGATGCGGACTATCACACACTTCGATTTTCCCAATGGAAATATAGAGTTGGAACAGGAGAAAGAAACGAAGAGGGAGAAGAAACTACCGAAGGGAGGCTGATTGATCGTAATTTGGTTCCCTATCCGGACGTCAGAATGCCAGCCACCGTTAGCATCGGTATCACCGGCGAATTCGATTTCACCTTACCTGACGTTTCGTCGTCGGCATCTTTCCCCGGTATAGTCCGGCGCTAACCGAGATTACTAGCACAGGAGTTGATAATGTACGAACCTGATCGATGGATTCGATTTATCTCGACTTTTCTTGTGGTGACGATAGGCTGCAGTACTAAGCAACCGGTCCAAATAGAGTCGAGTGTGGATTTGGATCAGCAACGACAACTAACGCGTCAAAGAAGTCAGCAGGAGGTTACTGAACTAGGAAATGGAACCCAGCAACCATCTAAGCTTGCTAATCAGACAACACCACAGCCACGTGTTTCCAAAAAGACGGCAGCAGTACCGATGCCCGATTGGCCACGAGTTCGGCCCATTGATAGTGCGCACTATATTGGTATTGGTCGGGCAGATAAAACGTTGCCCAACTACGCTCAACAAGCCAGAAATCGCGCCTTAGCTGAGGTAGCCTCAGAGATTACGGTTTCTGTTGCCAGCGAACTGGTCAGCACAGCAGTTGAAAAATCGGGAATGTTAACCCAAGAAGTAGAGGAGGAGATTCGCTCTACTACCCAGGTAGAACTGGAAGGCGTAGATACGGTGGCTACTTGGGACGACAACCAATATTATTGGATTTACTGCTGCCTCAATAAACTCGATTATGCGAACCGTCAAGCTGAGAAAGTCGCCAATGCAGCAGGTCTGGCACTAGATCTATACCAAACGGCGACTGGTAATACGGAAAGTGAACAACTAACAAGTTTGTTGTCACTTTACTTGCAAGCTTTATTACCGATACAAAATTATTTAACGCAACCTCTGACGGTTAGCCTGGATGATGGTTCAGAAATCCAACTGCAAAATAGGATCTATGCCGAATTGCAAGCAGCCGTTGGACAGATATCAGTTCAGGCGAAGCAGGCGGAGATACCTGTTAAGTTTGGGCAAACGGTTTCAGTCGAATTAAGGGTGCAAACCAGCGTCGGTGCATCGACACCACTCGTACAATTACCGGTCAGTTTCACTTTCGTCAAAGGAAATGGAGATATAATACCGATGATTACAACGAATGAAACCGGAATGGCGATTAGTAAACTGAGTAAAGTCACAACAATGGAGAAGATCCAGATCATCGTAGCGAAACCGGATCTAGTAGCACTGGTTGGATCGGATCAGATTACCTCGAATTACTTGCGCCGGCTGATTGAGAATCTGCCCGCACCGACGGTCCAGTTTATCTTGCAAGTCTCCGGCCCATCAATTTACATCGAGGCCCAAGAATCGAATCTAGGTCAAATGCTTTCCCCCGCTTACATTGTGCCAGAACTGAAGAAACTGTTATCTTCGGTCGGATTTACCTTCACGGACAATTTAGCGCAGGCTGACTTTATGATCCAACTCCAGGCCGAATCTAGATCTGGAAGCGAGGTTTTTGGACAGTATACGGCTTATGTCGATTTAACCGTTTCAGTAACTGAGATGAAAACAGGGCAGGAGATACACCAGCAAGGTGCATCAGACATCAAGGGGATTCACCTTGATTATCAAAAGGCAGGGCTAAAAGCTTTTGAAACTACTAGAGACAGAATGACAATTGAATTTGCACCGGACCTACTGACAGCGATTCAAAAATAGATCTCAACGCGGTATAGTTCCGGGTCAAGATTAGGCATTTTCTTGTGAGTGGATAACTTTATTAATGGCATTAATATAGGCTTTGGCACTGGCTTCGATAATATCGATACTTGCACCATGCCCGACTACCAAATGCCCTTTATCTTCCACCTTGACTGTCACTTCACCGATGGCATCCGTTCCTTCCGTCACCGACCGAATACTGTAATCTGACAGTTTCAGTGGCAGGCCGGTGATACGGTCGATCGCTCTATAAGTAGCATTGACGGGCCCGTCACTTGTTGCGGCCTCCGTTATAATGCCGTCTGCCGTTTGAAGACCAATTGTTGCCGTGGAGGAGATGTTGTTACCACTAAAGATCTGGATATGGTCGAAACGGTAGGCGGCTTCGCTGACAGGTATTGTACGAATCTCATCTCGCATAATAGCCTCCAGATCAGCATCGTGAACCTCTTTCTTCTTGTCAGCCAAAGCCAGAAACCTGTCATAGACCGAGTCCAGTTGCTCCGGTTCGATCTCGTATCCTAAGATACTGAGACGGTGGCGGAGTGCGTTTCTACCGGACCTCGGACTCAAAATAATCTGGCTCTCCTGCAATCCAACCTCTTTCGGATTGATGATTTCAAAAGTATCCCGTTGTTTAATTACACCATCTTGATGGATACCCGAACTATGAGCGAAAGCATTTGCACCGACGATTGCTTTGTTAGGTGCAACCGGTATCCCCATGGTGCGACTTACCAATCGACTAATTGGCACGATCTCGTTGGCATTGACATCGGTATAGACATCTCCGAAGTGATCCCGACGTGTGCGAATTGCCATCACAATCTCTTCCAACGACGTATTACCAGCCCGCTCTCCCAAACCATTAACAGTGCACTCAATTTGTCTAGCACCATTTTTTATCGCCTCGATGCTATTAGCAACAGCTAAACCCAGATCGTTGTGACAATGAACACTGATGATAGCCTGATCGATATTTTGGACGTTTTGCCTAATCTCAGCGATTAACCGGCCAAACTCCGAAGGAATGGCATAACCCACTGTATCAGGAATATTGATGATTGAAGCACCGGCCTCGATAGTGGCCTCGACAATTTGGAACAAATAATCCGGTTCTGTACGTGCGGCATCCATCGGAGAAAACTCGACGTTTTTGCATAAACTTCGGGCGTAACCAACAGCTTCAGTTGATCGTTGCAAAATCGTTTCCCGATTCGAACGCATGATGCCCTGGATATGGATCTCCGACGTTCCAACAAAAGTATGAATTCTAGGTCGAGTTGAATCTTTAATGGCTTCCCATGCATCGGTAATGTCTTTTTCGATTACCCTCGATAGCGCACAAATCTCTGGGCCTTCGATCTCGTTTGCAATTTGCTTGACGGCTTCAAAGTCCGCAGGTGAGGATCTGGGAAAACCGGCTTCGATCACATCCACGTTCAAATCGGCTAAATGCTTGGCAATCGCCAGTTTTTCAGTCCCATTTAAGGCTGCCCCTGGTGTTTGCTCTGCATCGCGCAGTGTGGTGTCGAAGATCAGTATTCTTTCAGCCATTTGTCAAGCTCCTATCCTTGAAAAGATCAAATTAGGCTACGATCAATCGCAGTTGCCAATTTTCGTAGGTCTATCATCAACTCGTCAAATTGGTCCGGAAATAGCGACTGAACTCCATCGCCTGTCATAGAGTTATCTGGATCGTGATGTACCTCTAAGATCAAACCATCTGCTCCTGCTGCGATTGAGGCTTTTGACATCGGGGCTACATAATCGCGAATTCCCGTACCATGGCTGGGATCTGAAATGATCGGCAGATGACTTAATTCTTTAATTGCGGGAATTGCATTTAGATCTAGGGTGTTTCGAGTATGGGTTTCAAAAGTTCGAATGCCACGCTCGCATAGGATGACATTTCGGTTTCCTTCCGACAAAATGTATTCGGCGGCTAATAACCATTCCTCAATTGTGGAGGAAAAACCGCGCTTCAGAATAACAGGTTTGGGTTGTTTGCCTACCTCCCGCAACAGATAAAAGTTCTGCATATTACGGGTACCCAGTTGGAAAATATCGGTGTATTCGCCAACCAATTCAACTTCTTGTGGTGTCATGACTTCAGTCACAACCCCTAACCCTGTTTCCTCTTTGGCTACGGTCAACATCTCTAGTGCGGATTCGCCAAATCCTTGAAAACTATATGGTCCTGTCCTGGGCTTAAACGCCCCTCCCCGAATAAAAGTTGCACCCGATTTTTTGATTTCCTGTGCAATCTGAACGATTTGTTCAGTACTCTCAACGGCACAAGGGCCAGCGATGACGACTAGTTGGTTGCCACCGATCTTAATACCATTCGAGACCACAACAGTCGGTTCGTTTTGGAATTGACGGCTGGCAAGTTTATATGGAGCCGAAATGGGCATGGTACGATCTACTCCTAGCAGTGATTCGATAGGCTGGTTTGCCAACTTAGTTTTATCCCCAATAACACCGATGATAGTATGCTGTTCCCCAACCGTTTTTTGAGCCTTCAGCCCAGTAGCCTCAATCCGATCGACAACTTTCTGGATCTCCGTTCGCGTCGCCTCAGGTTTCATAACAATAACCATAATTTTCACCTGTTAAGTAGTCACTAAAAATAAAAAACGCCCACCACCGTCCCTGTGTTCGATGATGGGCATTTGCTCGAATCTTTGTTACGCTCGATTCTACGTTGTTTCCGTAACCCGCTGCTGCCCATCACTATAATAACGCAAATATAGAAATGGCATTCCCAACCTTAGGTCAAAAGTGTGTCCTTCAGAAAGTGAAGTGTTCGGGGCAACCGCTGTCACAAAAATTTACCACACGGCCAGGCTCATTCAACGGCCTGTATTTTAGTCCAACTGACAACATATGTCAAGATTATTTCCCAGCTACTTTATCCCTGTATTGGGTGGAGTCCGTAAACAATCCAGCAAATCTAATCGTTAGCATTTAGCCGGGAATACCCGGCGAGTAGAGGCCAAGATCCAATCTACTTTAACTAACGTCACTACCATAATAAAATAAGGAAGATTCGAAGCTGTGGAAAATCTACTCTTTATTATCCCTATCTGGATTCATGTTCTCTCGATGGCTGGATCATTTGGTGCGACTCTTTTGTGTGCTGTATTATGTCACGCAACACCTGCTGGTATAGAAAACCAGAATAATAGTATCTGGAGCATTCCTCAGATGCTACTGGGAGCAACCTTATTGACGGGTTTAGCACTGGTTTATTTGCGCTTTACAGCTACCATGAATGCGGGAAGTCCACCAAGTGGGCATTTTTGGGGAGTTGTTGGTTGCAAAGTTGTACTGTTGCTGGGTACGGGCGCTTTCTCAGGGATTGCCAGCAATAAAGCGAAAACTGGAAATCATATGGCGGCCTTCAGATTGTGGGTTGCGGCAGCTATTAGTCTGTCCTTAGCTGCCTTTATCGGTCTCAGTCTTTGAAACTTCGGCTAATAAAAATTCAATTTCTCTGTTTAGCTTTTTCATGACGTGTTGATCGTTAGAATCATAATAACCTCGAATTTGCAACTGACCATCAACCAGGATAAAGTAACTGCTATGGTCGGCAAGCTCCGTTTTTGAGCCTACTTTGAACCCTTCCCAAGCTAAGCGGTGGATCTTTTTCTCCTCTCCTGTTAGAAAATACCATTTATCATCACTTTCGATATGGTAAGATTCAGCATATTCTTTCAGTCTGGCCGGCGAATCATAAGCTGGATTAACCGTGATTGAAAGCGTATGAAAAGGAACTCGCTTCCGATAACGACGGTGGATTTTGAGCATTTTCTGTGTCATCATCGGACAGATACTTGGGCAGGTAGTGAAGAAAAAATCAACCAGCCACACGCCCTCTTTAAGATTAGCTGAGGTAAAAGGTTGGGCTTGTTGATCTACTAGCTCAAACGGTGGGATCGTGCTCAGGATAGGAAGGGTTACGGTTTCGTTATCGACAGGTAAAAAGATCCGGCGGGCAATGGTATATGTACAACCCAACAATAAAACCAGCCCGAGGAGTAACCTTAGCTTGTTAAACATCCTCCGTGTGTAGGTTAATCTAGAATTAACGGGATTATCCTTACCAGGCCTCTCCCTCTTCTAAAGCTAGTTTGACTTGTTCATCAACCCAAGTGCTATATGCATCTTGNGCCAAGACAATTAGCTCGCCTTGCATCTTATAGTGGCCATTNCCACACAATTGAGAGCAACCAATCTCCCATTTGTCGTTCTTTGTTGGATTTTCGGGTGAAGTAGAGGTTGCTGTAAAAGTAACGGGAATACTAGTGCCTGGGATAGCGTCTTGCTTTACCCTCATCACAGGGAGAAAGAAGCCGTGTATCACATCGTAGCTGGTGACATGAATCAAGACCTTTTTNTCAANAGGNACATACAGNCGACCCACGCTGGCGAAATCGTCCTTTGCACTTGGGTCCGATCGNTCTAATCCCAAGACNTTGCTAGTCCCATCAACTAGGTTCGGATCTGTTTTGCCAAAAATACCATCTGAACCAGGGTAGTGGATGTTCCACGCAAACTGTTGTCCAATTACACGAAGCTCAATGTCGTGGGCAGTTTCTTCTGCTGCGGCACTAGCTACTTCTTGAATCCAAAAAGGCAGAGAGAAACCAATCAACAGCACAGCTTCGATCAAAGCNACCGCAAATTCCAGGTAGCTAGAATAGTGGTTTTTAACACCGTGGTAATCTGCTTTTGGGTTTCGAGTTCGGTTAAACCGGAACAGTGTATAGACAAAAAATATACCCCAGCCAACGAACAACACCAGCATNAACCAATGAACATAAAAAATCAAATTGTCCACATTATCACCGTGTGNGGAGGCGTTGAGCGGCATCCAAAGTTGCAAAAACGATTTCATAAATTTACATCTCCTGTCGTTTGTGCCTCAGTTGATTGTTCCATTATTAAGTCATATTTTCTCGAGCGAGACTTGAAGTTGAGGAAAAAGGCACCAAAGCTAACAAGCAAGAATCCAATAAATCCGAGTAAAACAAAGATCGCACTGTTCATTCCTTGCATCATCTTCGAATTTGGGTCTCCAAAACAGACAGCACAGGCAAAAGACACATTATGCTGTAGCATTAAGACAAACGNAACTAACAAAAAGGTAAGGTGTCTCATGAAGGCTCTCCGGGATTTTGGATCTTACGCGTTTTTTTGACAAAGAGCAGCAGATAGACCACTAACCCTATGCCGACCAGAAACGAGACAATGCCTGAAACCAAGTACATCACTCCACCTTGTTTCACGCACCACCCACCAAAAAAAATCGCAAGAATAACTGAAATAAGAATGAAAAAGATGTGAAAGTCTTTGAGTGACATAGCTTTAGTTTTTCTTACAGCATCAAGTAGAGGACAGGGAATAGGAAAATCCAGACCAGGTCAACAAAGTGCCAGTATAAGCCGGCACACTCGATTCGGTTGGTAAACCGCTCCGGTTCTGTCTCCCACATCCTAGTTCCAGGAAATAGTAGATAGAGATTTACGATCACGCCGCCAATGATATGTAGTGCATGCAACCCGGTCATGACAAAGTAGACAGCATAGAAAGTATTGGTCTTTGGAAAGTAACCGTGTGAAAACTTTTCGTTGTACTCAAACCCTTTAACTACTAGGAAAACAAGAGCTAGCAAAACTGTCAATCCCATGTAAATCCTGTACTTTCCCAGATCCTNCATCTTTAAGGATGCCCAGGACATAACAACAGTCACACTAGAAGCAATCAAAACTAAGGTGTTAAAAGTGGCCAGTGGTACGCTTAGGTGGCTGACACTATCGTGCCAAAGNCCCTCTGGGGATCCNATNTAGAGNAGGATTAAGGTCGAAAAAAGCGCTCCGAACAGCATAATTTCGGAAGCCAGAAANAGCCAAATACCCATNTTTCCATTATAGACNCCGGTGTCTGGCCGAGGTNGTACAGTATANGGAATTTCCATCTGTTANGCCTCCGTCTCTTTCAGCGTCTGCGGTGAAAAATCGGTCTTATGTCCCGGNACGNTGTATTCGTATGGTCCTCGATGGACTTCGGGAATCTGAGCAAAGTTTNAATGGGGTAAGGGNGGAGAAGGTGCGGCACACCANTCCAGCGTCGTTGCTTGCCATAAATTATCGTCGGTTGTTTNTTTGGCGAACAGGGATCCAACGAAATTGAAAATGAAGAATAGCTGGAAGACGGCCAACCCAATCGCACCATATGTACTATACTGATTTAGGTGAAGGACTTCCTGGGCATGGGCATAAATGGCTCCTCCATCCCATAAACGACGTGAAACACCTGCTAACCCCATACCAAACATTGGCATAAAGACCAAATTCATACAAATCATTGAACCGAAAAAATGAATTTTACCCAGAGCNTCATTCATCTGTTTGCCGGTGACTTTCGGATACCAGTAATAAATACCAGCAAAAAGAGCAAAAATGGTGCCTGGTGCAACGACGTAATGGAAATGCCCAATCACATAATAGGTGTCATGCAAATGGATATCACTGGTATTTAATCCTAGTGGCAAGCCGGTTAAACCACCNATGCCAAACATGGGCAGGAAACCGAGCGCAAATAACATTGGCGTATTAAATCGTATTGATCCACCCCANAGAGAAATAAAGAATGCCGTCAGAATAACCACTGATGGGATTGAGATAATCATGGTGGTGGTTTGGAAAAAAGTACTGATCCCTGTTCCCATGCCTGTCATGTACATGTGGTGTGCCCAAACCAGGAAAGACATAAAGCCGAGGAAAATGGNCGCATAGACCATCGATTTATATCCCCATAANGGTTTGCGNGTGTTNTTGGCAATAATCTCAGCCACGATTCCCATGGCCGGTAGAATTAGAACGTAGACCTCGGGATGAGCTAAGAACCAGAATAGATGTTGCCACAATAGTGGATTACCACCAGAAAAATCTTGAACCACATCAGTAACCACTAACCCACTGGGCATAAAGAAACTGGTTTCTGCAATCCGGTCCATTAATTGNAGGATACCNGCAGCTTCTANTGGNGGGAAAGCGAGTAAGAGNAAAAAGCTAGTAACGAGTTGNGCCCACACGAAGAATGGCAGACGCATGAACGTTAAACCTGGAGCCCTAAGTTGAAAGATAGTAACAATGAAATTAACGGCACCTAACAAGGATGATGTAATCAGAAATACCATCCCCAAGAGCCACATGGTTTGACCNTCCCAAAACTTGCCAAATCCGGCCAGCACGGAGAGAGGAGTATAGGAGGTCCATCCGGATTGGGCCGCACCACCAGGTGTTAGAAAACCAAGCATCATAANNATACAACCCGGGANAAAGACCCAGTAACTGGCCATGTTGAGACGTGGGAAAGCCATATCTGGTGCCCCAATCTGAACCGGAACAATGTAGTTGCCAAAAGCACCAACGGCTAAAGGAACCACCCCTAGGAATACCATAATGGTGCCATGCATTGCACCCAACATATTGTATTCATCAGGGGTAATGATGCCTTTTTCTGGCCAAGCCATTTGATATCGCATCACCAGCATAAAACAGAAGCCAACTAAAAGAAAAAAGAGGCTAGTGATACCATACTGTATGCCAATGACTTTATGGTCAACAGAGAAGATATATTTACGCCAGAACCCTTCATCGTGATGATGATGATCATGGTGTGACCCGCGTGCCACCATATTGCGACTCCTTCGCTTATGAAACAGTATTTATATACTGTTTCTCCTTTTAAATTTGAAATTTTCTGGCTAAGATTTAGACAGCGCGAAGTTCAATTCAGCTGATTGGCCATCGCTGACTTCAATTTCTTGCGTTTTTTCGCCTAGCCGTTCATGCCAAACCCCAACCGTATACTTACCTGCAGGTAGGTTTTTAATTTCAAACTTGCCATCTAGTTTGGTTACACTGAAAAATGGATGAGAGGCTACACTGATATAGTTTTTCATCCACGGGTGAATATCACACTTAACAAAGAAGGTTTCCTCTTGGTCGTAAGTCCGGTCCGTTTCGCTGCCTTTATTAACTGCTTTATTGAAGGCAGGGTTTTTTTCAGATAGCGTGTGAACATTATGGATTACGTTATCCGAATTTTTGAATTTTACCGTTTGCCCCACTTGTACGGCGAGAACATGGGGTATGTAAATGCAACCGATCTGATCCAGTTCAGCCGGCTTAGTTGGCGGGGCGTATTTGGCATTAGATGGTAACCCGCTTTTAATTTTAACAATTACGTTAGCAATCGTATTGCTATCGCCGAGTATCAATGCCTCTGATTTTATCCCCGTACTGTGCTGTTCTTTACACTCGGTCACTGAACCCATATCGATGGTTCTCAATTTTGGAACTTCCCCGGTGAAGCTCACTGTACCGGAAATTGAGGCAGTTCCAGTTGTTTCCTGTGCTGTTGTATTTTCACTAGAGGTAGGTGGGGGCGGTGTTGAGCGCTGCGGTGCCGGTTGATCTCCACCACAACCGGCAAGGTAAAGTCCAGCTAGCAAAAGCATCAGGGGGGTAGCCCAGCCAATGCTAGTTTTTCGGAAAAGTTGGTGCCTCATATTTTAATTTTCCTTTTCAAATCTTTCAGCCAGAAAATGTTCGAAGTTTACGATTGCCGGTGGGATCTCAAAACCACGAAATTCGCACCGGCAATCGTAACAGATGGCCATATCGGAAACTTGGCGGTAAAGCAAGGCATCGACTCCCGTAAAAACAGACAAACTACAAATCGTAATTACCAATAGATAGCGGTACCCCAAAAAGTATCCGGTAATCGCAGGTACAACAACTGCTCCCAGAAGTACAACAGCACAGCCGAGCAGCTGGTTGAAATCTTTTTGTCGGTAAAAGTATCGGCAAGCACAAATTGGACATCCTTCAAGTGGAACGACGCCGGAGTGCCAGGCCTGCTCACACGTGGGGCATTTTAGGAAATTCGGTCGCGGTTCGATAGAAAACTCAACGGTGAATGCCTGATTGCAGGTCGGACAATCACCTGCGATCGATGGAGTCACAAAACTAACCCATATTCCAGTAGGTAGTATTTATATGCCAATTCACCCATCAAGACCGAAGTTACGACGACGTACAAAATCCCAGTAGCTGATTGTGTCGATTTGACCTTTACGGTTTCGTAAACCATATAGGTCAAAATGAGCGGGAAAACGACACCGAAGAACAAACCAACGCCTAGCAATAACCCTTCAATCGTCTGCAGAAACCTGAAGATCGAAACTTGATCTCCTCGATAGCCGATCTGTAGCGTAAAGGCCGCGTATGAGTTCCACAATAGGCGCGCCCCCAACAAGCCCCACAAAATCCTAGTTGCATGGGCCAACAGGCTAATGGGCAAGTTGGTAGCATTCAGATACCAATGTCCGAGCACTCCAGCAAAAATTGAGGCACAAAGAACCGCGCTGCCCAAGAAGGACAGCGCAGTTTCGATTTCCCAGTTAGACGTCGTCAGAAAATTTCGGCCACTAATTTGGCACAGCGTAACAACACCTATGATTGATGGTAACGCAACTAACCACCCCTTTATCCATTGACGAGTCCAGAAAAAAGCCGTTACAATTAGCAACGACAAAAACCAGGCAACGGCTAACCACCGAGCTAACAAAAGGCTGCTACTATCAACCGAGTCCGATAAATCAGACAACCAGATACCTCCAACGCCAATACCCACGGCGAAGCAGCTAAAACCCAGATTAAATCGGTAAAAACCAGTTTCAATCAACTTGCGATTGTTAATCCAAAAAAACAACGGGTAACAACAACCAAAGCTGAATGAGGTGGTGATCAAGATCCGCGACAACATGCGGAGGCTATTCTGTTTTCAAAACGTAATCGCGGATTGCATGCACCTGTGCCCCGTCATCTCCATCTAATACGGTCGCAAACGGGGTGGTGTTAGTATAACTTTCAAGGTCTGGATGATCTGGATCATAAGTGTCATAGTAAGTGGGCATTTTTGTTCCAGGCATCAAGGCCGGCGCGTCGGCAATCCAGCGGGCCATCCATTCTGGTTTTAGTCGCTGACTTGCTAATGCCCAGCTAGGGGCCTGATCTTTAGCCACCTTATTTTCAGGCTCCTGATTTCCTATCCAGTGACACTGTCCACAGTGGTGTCCATCTTTAGATATTAATTTTTCTGCTGCAGTTAGTTCCGTGGTCGATAAATTCAACTGATGTGGATCACGAAATGCGTTATCCTGCCAGTCATCTACAGCAACCCAATTGTAGCCCTCACTTTCTGGTTCCAGGTAACTAAAGTACTTGACCAACGTATTGATTTCCTCTTCAGTGAAATTGTAGGTCGGCATTCGCACCTGTACCGCTGGACGAATCGTTTCCGGTTGACGCAAAAAGCGGTACAGCCAGTCTGGTTTAACCTTCTGTCCTTCACCAATCAGGTTGGGTGGAACAAAACTGACCAGATCGGCTTTGGCTTCCATTCGGGATAGATCTTCGTATTCTGGTTGTTCCATCATCCAATCCAGCAGTGAAGGTTCAATAGCGTGGCCTTGATCCTCAATCAAGTGACAGCCTTGGCAGTTCTTCTCAGCGACGATGCTCTGTCCCTTTTCGTAGGAAACATTTTTTGCTGTTCGAGGCATTATCTTCGAATCCAGTGCTTCCTGCTTAACAAAGCCCATTAGTGCGGTCACTATGGCCTCTACCTCCCTGTCGGTAAACCCAAAGTTTGGCATTTGAAGTTTATCCTGAAAGGCTCTGAATTCGTTGATGACGTGTACCTCATCTAAATTAGCCAGTTTTTCCGTATCTAGGTCGACACTTGCATTCGTGTCGTAGATTCGTGGATTTTTTAACTTTTGCGTGAACCAATCGGAGTTGGTTTGCGGAAGATGATCTTTTCGATGTTTATGCCCATGGCTATCAACATATTCTGATTGAACTAGACCAAAGTCGAATTTTTTGACCATTTTGCTGCCGTGGTAAGTCAGTTCTGCACCGACCGGCTTAGCGTCTTCAAAACCGGGAATTTCATGACAGCCGTAGCAGCCGTAGTGGTTGATCAGTTTTTGGCCGGCATAGCTGAGTGTTTGACCTGAATCCCAACTCGCAAGTTTTGCCTCAACTTCCTCTTTTATGTATGATCCCTGTAGGAACTCGCCGGCGATTGTATCGAGCATTTCATCGTCATATTGACCTACTGTGGTCTGCTCGAAACCTTTTTGGTCCAGCGAAACCAGGTAAGCGGTAATATTAGCCGCTTCCTGATCAGTTAGCCTCAAGTTAGGCATCTTAGTATTGGGATTGTGTTCCAGCGGATTCTTGACCCAATTATAGATCCACTCTGCGGAAGTCTTGCTGCCAATACCAATCAGATTGGGACCGTATTCCCGGCGTAACTGATTTCGCTTCTCTGCGATATCTGTCGGGTTCCAACTTGCCAGTGCTTCTTCAATGGGGTCTGGTGCTACCTGGTGGCACCCTTGGCAACCGACCGCTTGAAATGTGTTTCTACCAATTTCCTTATCTCCTTTAACAGGAATGGTGCCAGCGTCAAAACTACTATCACTGTTACTGTAAATATAGTGGGTTATAGCGTGAATTTCTGTGTCGGTGCGACGATCTTCATCCTGTTGCCGCTTCCCATCTTGATAGCGGTGGTTCAGGAGACGTCCTGTACCTGTTGTCGGATCTTCAGAGCCACTTCCGTAGAAAGTTGGCATCCAGGTGTTATGCCTAAAATCTTTAGGGTTTTTGATCCATTTCTTCGCCCAGTCTTGGTCTTTAATCTTAGAAGCGACCCGTTGTAAAGATGGTCCGATATTCCTTTTTTCCATCCTAGGTTTGTACTGCTCGATGGTGTGACAACCGTAACAGCCGGCTCTTTCAACCAAAGCCAAGCCGAGATTCAGCTTTTCAGCCCCTTTCAGATTTGTTGTCTCCGCATGACACTTGAAGCAACCTGCTTGAGTGTACTTAGCAGGACGCATCGGTCTTGGCCAATGGTGCATCTGGTGCCATTTATCTTCGGGCATAGGACCGATATGGCCATGATGCCAATCCAGTTCCTGTTGGTGAGAAGACGGCATATGAACTGCACTGACGAAACTAGTTCCCCTACCACGACCTGAATGGCAACTGGTACACCCAAATTCATCGACAGGGTGTGGTGAAGCACTGGTCAAAAATAGATCTAGATTAGGGTGGGTTTTATAGGGATGTGGTTCATCGGAGAAACTGCTTTTGGTCATACCTTGGTGACAAGTCATACAACGATCGACTTTTGGGACTTGTGCAAAGTTCATCTCCTCAATCACATCATCAATTACAACTTGTTGCACTCGATAATAGGGGTTGGTCAAATCCAAAATAGGGAGGTCCCTGATTTTGTCGGCAATTTTATTGGCCATTGACATTCGGGTAACTTCGAGCTTTTCGTGCTGCTTAGCGGCTAGGATCTGCTCTCGCCCAAGTTCTTGCTCGAACCTTTTGTCGATATCCTTTTCTTTTTCTTTTAACGCTTGCAGTTCATTCTCAGCATTTGTAACTTTGGCTTCTAGCTTCCCTAACGCCACCTTCCAAGAATCGTCTCCTTCGAATAGAGGGCGACCTTCATAAGTGAAAGAGTCCAATTCCCGACGTAACTCCACCGGATCACCTTTGTGACCGGTTTGTGCTTCTTTATACCGGTAAGTCAACTCATCGTATTTAGCTTTTCCAAATTTGAAGTTCTGATCAACCTTGTAGTGCTCGTCTTTAGCTTTTTTTAGTTTATTCTCAGCAGCCTTTCGATCTTCTTCAGCTCGTAGCCGGACTCTCTCTTCTTCTGTCCACATCAGCCACTCATCGTAATTTTGACTATTGTAGGTCATTTCTACTTTTTTAGATTCTAGTTGCCTAAACTGTTTCTGATAGCGTTTCCAACTCCGTTCATAATCGTCAGCAAACATCCAGATAAGAGAACCCATAAAAAGGAGACTGGTGACAGCAAAAATACGGTTGAGTGTGATTGGTTGATAATGTTTCTGTTCTTTTTCTGTTAGCACGTCTATTTATACTCCACAATACAAACTAGACATTTAAGAAATATTCTGGAATGGCAATCAGGTACTTGAGATTGAGTGTCCAACGCAAATACATTTTAATCGGTAAGGCCGCCATTGATAGCAATAAGATTACGAAAACGCTATAACGAACTAAGCCCAGCTTATCAACATATGATTTCAGCAGAGTTTTAGCCAGCAGCCCCGGCATAATCAACAAGTAAGCACCGACAACAACAAAACCAGGCAACTCCCGCAGTAAAATGTTCTGAGGAAGAGCCCGGCTCCCTAGTTTGACCCAGAAAAGTTCTGATAGGTTAATATTGTTTAAAACTAAAACCTTGTGTACATCCCATTTTTCAAAGGGGCCAAAGAAATTCCAATTCGGACCGCGGAGAAAGGTGCCTAGGATAACCATATACACCCATAAGCCGAGCCAGCCAAACAGAAAAATGGAAATCTCCGCTTTCCTTTCTGCAAAGGAATAGTAACCATTCCCTTTTTTATTGAGATCAATATATGGAATTGCCATTAACCCAACGATGATTAGCGTTGGAAAAACGACTCCGGCCAACCACGGGTCAAAATAGACTAGCATCTCTTGTAGGCCAAGAAAATACCAGGGGGCCTTCGATGGATTCGGAGAATCAGCGATATTGGCAGGCTCTTCTAATGGAGCTTTCAATAATACTCCCCAAACGATCAAAACAACCGAACACAAGACTAGGGCGATCAACTCAACGTAGATCAGGTCAGGCCAAACTAGAATCTGACTGTCCAAATCGTCTGGAGATGAATACTCTTCCGGTTTTTCGTTGTTGAGAGTCCGGGCATCATTTGCCAATCCTTGTTTCATGCAAACCCAGATTAGGAAAGGAACGATATATAGCAGTAGAACAATCGGTACATTATCTGGTTTAGTGATCACTGCCCTGAATGTTTCGTCACTGGTCACTCCAAAAATCATAAAGATAGTGAGTAAACCAAAAAAGATAATTGCCCCAGCATCAGTCCACAATTTATCTAACCCTAACTTTCTATTTAAACGCAAAAGCAGGTTGTTAGGTGGAAATATGATGAAAAAGACAGCAAGCAAAAAAGTGAAAGAAATTGTTGGGTCGGTAACCCTGTTAATTACATCTTTTATCAAATCCATCTCAACTCCCCCTCTATGTTGGACCTGAAATCCCACCATCTTTTCGAACACGCCAGAAATGAACCGCCATAAAAATCATAATTATAAAAGGTAACCCAATACAGTGCAAAACATAGAACCTCAAAAGTGTTGCTTCTCCGACAAATCGACCGGCTTTCAAAACAAAGGCCGCATCTGCGGCTGGGTGCACCAATTTCACATCGCCAATTTGCATCAGCGATGCCCCCGGGCCTTCATAACCCAAGAAAGGAGAGGCTCTTCCCATGTTGGTACCAACCGTAATGGCCCAGATAGCGAGCTGATCCCAGGGTAGCAAATATCCCGTAAAACTGAGTAAGAGAGTTAGGGTCAGTAGTATTACACCAACAACCCAGTTGAACTCTCGTGGTGGTTTATATGAACCGGTCATAAACACCCTAAACATGTGCAGCCAAACGCTTAAAACCATTAGGTGTGCCCCCCACCGGTGAATTTCCCGCATGATGCCAAGCGGCACTTGCTCACCAATATCGACCATATCCATATAAGCGTGTTCGGCGGTGGGACGATAATAAAACATCAACAAGATGCCGGTAATCGTTAGTACAAGGAAGGTGAAGAAAGACAATCCACCCATGCACCAGGTATATTTAACCTTAACTGCATGCTTTGGAAGTCGTACTGGATGGAGGTGTAGAAATACGTTGTTTAGTACCCCCATCATTCGCTGACGCCTATTCCAGTTTACTGGCAATCCACCTGTTCGAAAGATAGAGCGTACAATAACGTTATTCCCTATACTTTCGCCGACCCGCTGGAATATTCCAGGTCCTTTTGCCTGTCCGTTTCTCATCTTAAACTTCTTTCTCCATCCTACCGAATTGTAACAGTTGCCGACTGGAAGTCGGACATAACCGAATTAAGTCCAAGGTAGATAGGCATTTTCGCTTTCCCACTGCCCCTTTTCGCGCTGAAATTTAATATTTTTATCTACCAAAATCTGACCATCATCTGCCAAACCAATCCAATGCCGTTCAAGTGGCCTGGGAGCTGGCCCTTCAAAGTTCACACCTGTTTTTCGAAACCCACTTCCATGGCAGGGACATTTGAACTTTCTTTCACCCGCTAACCAGTTTGGAGTACAACCTAAATGAGTGCAGACCGTTGATAGCGCATAAACGTATTTGTCAGTTCGCCCAATCCAGACACCGTATTTTTCCTTGTAGGTCTCATCGATGGCACCAATCGTGTAATCGTCTGGATAGCCAGCCTTAAAGGATTGTGGGGGTTCGAAGAGTACATTGGGAAACAGAAAGCGCAGAATCATGGTGGCAAAGGCAGGAATTCCACCTAGAAGAAAAGCCAACCAACCGAAGGCCAATGAAAACCAACCTCGTCTTTCAACCTTAAATTCCAATTTGGGTTTGACACTTCGCTTGATTTTCCCACTGACGAAAGGATGCACTTCGCCTGTTGCAGTAGATCTGGCAGTTGGTGTTTTCCTCGCTGGAGCAGCCGTTTTAGCCGGTGGTGACGCCGAAGGTGAATCGCTTGGGAGTTGCCCTAACTTGGCGAGCATCTTTCGTCGTGATGGTGACATCTCTTCAATATCACCGACATCTTCTGTAGACGAAGGCGGTTCTGAGGTTTCAGCCGCGGCCGTACTGTCAGCGGGCAATTTACCTAACTTAGCCAGCATTTTCCGTTTTGATGGCGACATCTCCTCAATGTTTTCTTCGCTCATCTCTTAACCTCCAAGGCTGTTTTTAGCACGTCCATATTTAAGTTTCTGTTTTCAGCGAGTAGGCCTATTGCCTGATTGAGTTCCGGGTCGTCTAACTCCCCTGCGGAGCGGATAGCAACAACCAAGATCCGATTGCGTTCATTTTGGTCAACAGATTTGAATTCCTCTAGGTAGCCGGGCCGAAGTAGATCCAGCAAAACGACTTTACCAGCTTCACTTTTCATTTTGGAGAGGGCCACGGCCGCATCCCATCGAACATTCGGCTCATCATCGTTCAATGCCTGCTCTAAAATGGAAATGGAGGTAAGATTGCCAATTTCCCCTAGTGCAATAACGGCTGCGAGGCGAATTGCCGCTGATGGATTCAGTGTCAACGGATGTATTCTCTGGGCAGACCTCTTATCTCCAAGGAGGCCTAGAGCCGAGATGATGAAGGCAGTATCTGGATGAATATCATCAATGGCCTCTAAAAGAAGTTGGGTGAAAGCAGGATTCTTAGTGCTTCCCATCGCCTGTGCTAAATAGGCTTTGAGACTTACTCCGTTTTGGGTCGTGATCTGAATAACGTCTGGATCCTGAAACAGGTTGGTCATTTTGGCAACGAACCTTTTATCAAATCCTATTTTGCTGTCCCGCGCCAAAACGCCTGATAATTCAAAAGCCGAACGCCAGCGGTCGTGATTACGACCTGTTTTAATTGTCTCTAGCAGGTCGTAAACGTCCCGGCTTTCCTGAGTCAGGAGGGTAACACCTAAAATGTAAATACCGAATAGGATCCCAATACCAACAAGGATGAGAAAAGGGATGAGAAAAAAGGAGTGGATGTTTAAGGTGACGTTTTCAGTGGGCAATGTAGGTTGGTCTTCCACTGAACCGTCCGGGGACGTTTCAAGATCTGGTCGATCTAAAGTAATTGCGGTTTCCTTCGCTAACAACTGTATTTGGTACCGCTAAACCGAGGCTGAGAAAGCGAGCTGTTCACTTTCGACATAAACGAACTTGGCTGTAAACAATATGCTGCTGAACACATGGGGCGTACTGGATTTGAACCGGTGACTTCTACCGTGTGAAGGTAGCGCTCTACCCCTGAGCTAACGCCCCTCAAGAGAATAATATATGGGCCCACTAGGACTCGAACCTAGGACCAATCGGTTATGAGCCGATTGCTCTAACCACTGAGCTATGGGCCCATTCAAGATGGCGGTAATTATATGTTAGTTTCTCAATAGAGTCAAATAAAATCAAGGCGTTATTCCAGAAATCCCCTTAAGTGTTGGCTGCGAACCGGATGTCGTAATTTACGGAGAGCTGTGGCCTCAATCTGCCGAATTCTCTCCCGGGTCACATCAAATTCGGACCCGACCTCTTCTAAAGTTCGAGGGCAGCCATCACCGATGCCGAAACGCAGCCGAATCACTTTTTTCTCCCGATCTGTCAGTGTCTCTAAGAGATCAATGATTCGCTCTTTGAGCAGGACCATTGCTGTTTCGGCAGCAGGAGACTTGGTTTTCTTATCCTCGATAAAATCACCGAGATGACCGTCTTCTTCATCCCCGACGGGAGTTTCTAAGGAAATTGGTTCTTGAGCGACTGCTAGCACCTGACGGACTTTATCAGCAGATATTTCCATCTGGGCGGCGATCTCTTCCGGTGTCGGTTCTCGGCCAACATCTTGCACGACTTCTCGTGAGGTCCGAATTAGTTTATTAATTGTCTCGATCATGTGGACAGGAATGCGAATAGTACGACCTTGATCGGCGATCGCACGAGTAATTCCTTGACGAATCCACCAGGTAGCATACGTACTGAATTTATAGCCACGTTCGTAATCGAACTTATCGACTGCTTTCATCAAACCGATATTGCCTTCTTGAATTAGATCTAAGAATACCAAGCTAGTTATTCGGCTTTTGTACTTCTTCGCAATACTGATAACAAGTCTTAAATTAGACTCGACGATTTCCATCTTGGCTTCTCTGGCGATCTCCTCGCCAATTTGGATCCGGTCGATGGTTTGCTGCAACTGCTCAAGAGTTTTCCCAACTTTACGCTCTAAGCGCAGAATTGACCGTTGGGCTTGAACCAGTCTGATATTGTAATCGGTTAAAGTTTTGAACGATATGTCATTTGTTTCCTCTTCGCGTTGAACTGCGGTTAAAATTTGAGTTGCGCTCAGCCCGGATAGCGACTCAAAATTCTTGACCGTTTTTTGGTATGAGTTCATGCGTGTATGAATCTGACGAATGATTGTACAAATTCGTTTAATCTCGGCGGCATCGACCTTGATCAATTTGAGTTGCGAAAACATCTCTTCGTAGACTTGATTCATCTGGACACGAATAATCTCTGTGTTCTCAGATTCGATGGACAGTTGATACTCAAAGTTGTGAATATCTAGTTCACATTTCTTAAGGCAGGCAAGTAAGACTTTAGTTTTCCGTAGATACACTTCTTCCTTATTACCATTTGTATAATTGAAGCGTCTAATTTCAAATACTTCCCAGGCCTTCTTCTTTTCAGCTAAAATATCCTTTAAAACCTTTCGGAACTCTGCGACCGCAAACGGCATCTCAAATAAGACACGCTGTATGGTCCAAAATCCATCTTGGATTTTTTTCGAAAGTTTAACTTCATCCTCTTTGGAGAGAAGCGGGGTCCGCCCCATCTCCTTTAAGTAGGCTTTAACAGGATCATTTGCCCCATCGGTTTCATCTGCAACTAAGTCAAAGTGTGGACTGTCGGAAGACTCGTTTTGTACACTTTCCGTACACCGGATATCTCTCAAACCCATTGCTTCATACTCCCTATCACCTATGTCGCGAACCGCTTCCAAATCTGTGCTAGTGGTAAGATTTAACTCTTCCAAATTCATCTGATAAAGACCAAAATCGAGATCCTCCGATTTCGCTTCGGTAGTGCCGCCGATTTCTTCTTGTTCCTGTATCTCTGGGAAATTGGTAGGACTGGTTAGACCTGGTTTGTCATCAAATTGTATAACACGCTGGCTCATACCGCTTTGTATCTCCTCGTTTCCAAAGCGTCCATATTACACCTCCTTATTCCGATGCGAGTTTGTTATCTATTGATATCAGCACCTACTACTTCAACCTTCTAATTATGCTGATTACCATGTTATCATCTAACACTTTTTCCCACCAATCGCCTGCGATTTGATAACTCCACCAACTCTACCAAAGTCGCTGTGTTATTTTTGCCTTCTGCCAAAGCAGAAGATCGCATCTGTTTTTCAAAATCTAATAGCAAAAACTGGTTCAATCGCTTAATGCAGCCCACCATTCTCGCTTCAAGATTAGGTGGAACTTGATCGGTCACCAGTGCTTGGGAGATAATTGCTTTCGAACTTTCATCGCAACGATTTACTAATTCTCCGATCTCGACCAGTTCCGATTCATATAGGAGCTGGCCAACTTTAGCATAGGTTTTATTGTGCAGATCCTGGATGTTAAACTTATCTTTGGCCTTAGGAATTAGACTTGGGTCTAAGATCAGCGACTCTAACAGTTGCCACTCAATCGACTCTCGTGCCGAAACTTGATGGCGAACCGGTGCTAGTCTCTTAGAAGTAGATTTTTCCTCTACCGTTGGCTTGACGCCCAACCGTACCAACTCTTGGTAAACAACGGCTCTATCTAGATCTAGTTCTCCTGCTACCTGGTTGACATATGCGTTCAATTCCACCGGGCTGTCTAGGCTGGCTAAAGTTGCCGCAATCTCTTTCACCGCTTTTGACTTAACATCAATCCGCTGAATTGCGCCTTGCTCCACAGCTAATTGAATTTGAAACTCAATCAGATTTAGTGATTTGTCGAGGTAAGATTGAAAGGCTTTAACGCCATGGTTCTTAACAAATTCGTCGGGATCATCCCCTTCTGGTAGAAGAACAACCCTGACCTGTAAACCAACTTTAATCAAGGTATTCAAGCCACGAGTTGCGGCTCGCAATCCTGCGACATCACCATCATAGATGATAATCACCTGATCGGCGAAACGATTCAAGAGGCGAGCATGGGATTCACTAAAGGCAGTACCAAGTGACGCCACAACATTACGCAACCCAGCTTGATAGAGGGTAATCGCATCAAAATAGCCTTCGACTAAAATTGCAACTCCCGTTTGATGGATTTCCTTTCGAGCGTTCTGAAGATTGTAAAGCGTTTTACTTTTATCGTAAATAATTGTATTAGCTGAGTTGAGGTATTTGGGACGAATATCATCGGTCGTTCCACGGCCGCCAAAGGCAACGGGACGGTTGCGCTCATCGAAAATTGGAAAAATAACACGATTTCGGAAGCGATCGATTGTACCTCGGCGATCCTCTTTGGCTAACCCGACATCAACCAGTTGTTGAGCGGAAAAGCCCTTTTGTTGGGCGAATTGGATCAACTGACGCTGCCCTGCCGGAATAAACCCGAGCTGAAAATCCTCTATAGTGCGCTCTGAAATTCCCCGTTGTCTTAGATAAGCCAACGTCCGGCCACCGATGCTAGGTGCCATTAAATTCTGGCGAAAAAAGTCGATTGCTAACTGATTGAGATCTTGAAGCTTACGTCGCTTCTGTTGAGCCTGATGCATTTTAGGATCTGGCGTAGGTAAGGCGATACCAGATCTTTCTGCCAGATATTCAATGGTCTCTACAAAAGATTTCCCCTCCAATCTTTGCACAAAACTAATAACATTGCCACCGGCTTGACATCCAAAACAGTAGAACATCTGCCGACCACGGGAGACAGTAAAGGAGGGCGTCTTTTCATCATGGAAAGGGCAAAGCCCCTTAAAATCTTTGCCAGCTGACTTCAGATGTACACCGTGTTCACCTATGACCTCTACAATATCGTTCTGCGCACGGATTTGATCAATTAGATCAGCGGGGATACTGGTATTCGTTTTGAAGTTTGGCGAGTGCTTCATTTCTTATTCTTTCAGTTTGACTTGTGTTGCTCCTGACCCTCCCTGATTCGCAGTTGCAAATGAAAAGTGAGTCACTAGCAAATGAGCTCGCAAAAAGTCGTGAATTGCCGATCCAAGTGCTCCGGTTCCCTTACCGTGGATTAACCGGATCTCCAGTAAACCTGCCAGATAGGCATCATCTAGATACTTATCTACTGTTTCCAAAGCTGGGTCTACCTTTTGCCCAATCAGGTTTAGCTCACTAGATACTGATGAGGTTTTGCGATGTTGGAGGGTTAAGACAGAAGCCGAGGCCATTTTTTGTTGGGCCTCAGGTGCAGGTTGGCTAATATCGTGATAAGAGAGGGATAACTGCATGGTGCCAACCTGCACCCGGATCGGTTTTTTCCTTCTTTCTGAGACAGAGAGAACCTCACCAAATTGATCTAGATCTTTAACCAGAACCTTATCACCAGGACGAACGGAAAAGGCTGTATGGAGTTGGCCTTCGGTTTTCTGCGGTGTCGATCGTTTCCTCTTTAGTTCTTCTTGTGCCTGCTCAATAGCAGTGAAGGCTGAACGGACACCTTCTTTTGAAGCTTCTTTCTGGCGAATTTGGAAAATTGTATTTTCAACCAAGCGACGTGCCTGTTTCAAAATCTCGGCTGCTTCCTTTTCTGCCGCTTGTTGAAGCTCTTGGCTCTCGGCTTCGAACTTACTGATCAGTCGCTCATATTTTGTTTTAGTAGCCTCTGCTGACCGGATCCGCTGTTCAACTAGTTGCTGCTGTCGGTCAAGCTGACGTTGGGATTCTTGCATCCCAACGATTAGATTTTCAACCGCAACGGATTGTTGGCCGATTTTTGCATTAGCCGCATCTAACACCTGAGTTGGTATTCCCAAGCGTTTAGCTATTTTAATCGCATTGCTACTACCGGGTACACCGAGCTGCAAACGGTAGGTTGGACTTAGCGTCTCCCAATCAAATTCCATGGAGGCGTTTGTCATCTCCTCATGATCATGGGCAAACGCTTTGAGTGCGCTGTAGTGCGTTGTCGTGATCGTTTTTGCCCCCACCCGAGAGAGGTGATCGATAATAGCCATGCCGAGCGCAGTTCCCTCCGTTGGATCCGTCCCCGCGCCAATTTCGTCGAGCATAACCAGCGTATTCTCGTTTGCTGCGTTTAAAATAGCAACGATTTTTGTAATATGAGACGAGAACGTACTTAGATTCTGCTCGATGCTTTGCTCATCGCCAATATCAGCGAAAATTTGTTCAAAAATCGGCAGCTGACTTCCAGCTTGAGCCGGAATATGTAGACCGGATTGAGCCATCAAAGCTAGAAGTCCCACTGTTTTCAATACAACGGTCTTACCACCGGTATTGGGTCCTGTAATGACGATGGTGTTAAACTCATCACCAATGTGAATGTTGGTGGGTATAATTTCTTTGGGGGTATCGTTAGTTGGGTTTTCTTGCAGATTTATTTCTAGGAGGGGATGTCTCGCCTCGATAAGTTCCAGATATCCTTCGGTATTAAGTACCGGCTCGACAGCATTCAGTTGTTGGCTAAGTTTAGCTTTAGCTGTCTGAAACTCAAGATCTGCTAAAACCTGTTGTGCAACCGTTAGACCAAATACATTTTCGTGGACAATTTCACTCAATGCTCTTAAAATACGACGAATCTCTTCCTGCTCGGCATCAGTGAGTTGCAGTAGCTGATTATTTTTTTCAATCACTTCCAACGGTTCTACAAAGACCGTCGCCCCACTAGCAGATTGGCCGTGTACGATACCATTAAGATTCGACTTATGCTCTTGTTTGATTGGAATCACAAATCGGTTATTGCGACTAGTGATGATATTTTCTTGGATCGATTTCTGGTAGTTAGGGGATTTGAGAATCGAACTAAGGTGATTGTGGATCGATTCGTATAGATTGGCCTGTCTTCTACGAATCGACTTTAGGGTAGGGCTCGCACTATCGAGAACATCACCTTCTGGTGTGAGGCAACGATCTGTTTCATTCAGTAATTCAGGGAAGGTCGGTAGATCTTGGGTAAGATCGGTCAGTATCGGATGGTCATTGACCTCAAGCTTCCTGGTCTGTGCTTTAACTTTCTTGGCTACCTCAGCCAAGCGAGCAATACGGAGTAATTGATCAATGTGTAGAACCGGTCCGAGTCGAGAGGCGTTTTCTAAAATCGCCGTGATGTCCTGAATCCCGCGCAGAGAAAAACCGTTTGAAGTCAGATAGTGGTTTTTGACTTCGCTACATAGTCGCTGCTGATACTGGATGTCATCGATCTGATGACTCGGTTGCAACTGGTCCACAAGCGCAGACCCCAAATCCGATAGCGTGTGCTGCTTCAGGAGACCCTTTAGCTTATCGTATTCGAGGACTATGTGTGACATTAAGTTCAGTCAACACCTCGGGTGTTTAGATCTTAGATCAATTCAGTTATTAGCAATTCTACGCTGATGAAAAAGTGCGGCTTCGTAGACTTTCCGATTGGGAGCAAAATCGAAGATCGACTGCCGACCATAGTCTGGGTCGTATCCGTCAACACCAATGGCCAGCCGATAATATCGCCAGGCTGTCGTCAATTTGCCTCGTTCTTGGTGGTCGATGGCTTTGTCGAGGTTTTCGGTGAAATCGGTCGCTTGAGTTTCAAAGGTTCGAAGTTTCTCTCTGGTTTGCTCGCCTAATCTACCTTCAATGTCTTTTTGAACCTTATATCGGTGGATCTTTGCTTGATAGGCCTGGAAAGCTTTGTAGGGTGTAGAACCTGAGATTCCTTCGGCTGAAATATCAGGTAAAGAAACTAGAAGTTCTTTTGCCTGAGTGGTTAGCTCGCGACTCTTGTCGTCAACTCCCTGCTTGATATTATCCTCTATTTCTTTCAGTAGCTGATTGTAGATCCGAGCCAAATCTTGCGGCTGGTTGAGTTTTTCATAACATCTTGCCATCCCTAACTGAGCTGACTTAGAAAGATGCTCAATCCATAAAGATGAAAGTCCGTCTACGGTTAAAGTCGCCAGCTTTTTGTAGGCACTAATTGCTTGCCGGTAATCACCTTTCTGTTCATGGCAGTTGGCAATCGCTTGATGTGCGTAAACAGCGATCAGCTGATTTTCCGAATGCACATTTTGGGTTAGATCTTGATAGTACTCCAGCGCACTATCAATCTTCCTCTGATAAAATTGGATTTTGGCGTAGCTATATTTAGCTCGGTCTGCGAAAGGGGTTTTGGCAAATTTCGGGTTTTGAAAAAAGGATTTGAAGTCGCCCGCAACCTTCTCGAACGGTTTTGGTGAATCATCATTTTCGGCTGTATTTTCTGCCGAGAGCCATTCTGTCTCCGCAACCTGATACCGGTCTGACAACTTTTGATAACGGATAGAAGCTTCAGCCCGGTTAGCTGATTGACGTTGGAAATAGCCAACGATAACTGTCGCCGCTAGGACAATAACCACGGATAAAGTTATCAAAAATTTTGAGTGTTGCCGAATAGCCCCCCAAACTTTTAAGATGGCATCTGTGAATTGGTCGTGAACAACTTCCTTGTCTAAAATCGGATCTTGTTCTCGCATATAATGGTGGGAGCCTTATAAAATAAAAACCACAGATGGACTGTGGTTAACAAACAAGCGGGTGACGAGATTTGAACCCGCGGCCCTCAGCTTGGGAAGCTGATGCTCTACCACTGAGCTACACCCGCATGATTGCGCCAATTATACTTATCCATTTACAAAGATGTCAAGAAGATTTGTAGGCTGACTTACTACCAGTTTTTAGGGGGAAATTATGAATATTGAGTTTCAACCACAAAACAAAAATGTGATTTACTGGCAAAAGCCAAAATATTTTTGTATGGTTGCTAGACGAACCCGTCCCATAGACCACCCAACAATTCAACACCCATCCAAATAAAATCATGTTGCGACAGGCTTGCCAAGTTTAAACGACGATCCTCGAACCGGTCGATCTGTAATCTACGATTGAGCTCTTCGCAATTCGGGTTTAAGGCTTCTGGCTACACCTCCAGCCAAGGGCATATCTAGCCGAGATAGCCGGTACTGGCCCGAGGATTAAATGTGAATGTTCATGCTGTCAGGAGGATTCTAAGAAAAGTAAGGACTCAGCCTACGGCAACAACACTTATGATATCATCAGTACCGATTAAAACTTCACCAGCAAGACCGCTCCGACATTGTGGGACTATCATTTATGACCCCATTTCCGTAAACTTAACCTACATTGCCTTGTTGTTTAGTAACTTCATTTCTTGTAAAGTGCATGCAGGCACTCATACTCCTCGATATTTTTAGATTTTTAGAGAAAATTTGGAAGTCCAACCAGATACTCTGCATAGCGACACACATACGTAAAGTGAACTTGTGTTCGGACTATCATATATCTCCTGGTATCAAGCTTATGCCAAGGATTAGAAGATGGAAGCATCTGACGTTTCCCGTCCTGATCCTCAGGGGGTGTTTAAAAGCTCTAAGTTGAGTTGATGGGCAAGTCGCCTCAGCAGGAGTTGTATCATGGCAATCTAAATCATATTTTCACTCGTACTAACCAAATATTCAGAGTCTTTACTCCATATCACAATTATGTGATTAGGGGAAGAGGCTCATGGTTTTTAACTCTGACAGGATGCCTGTTAACCATCCGATTGTCATCCTGTCTATACTGTGAT
>PACG01000239.1 GCA_002699335.1 Candidatus Poribacteria bacterium | reverse complement strand
GTGCTTGGGTTCAACACCTCTTGAAGGGAAGCGTACCGCACCATTATAAACTCTGACCTGGTCACGAACTTTTCCGCCCAACAGCTTATAGACAGGCAGATTAGCCGCCTTGCCGGCAATATCCCACAATGCCATCTCGATGGCACTAACCGCACTGCCCCATGGTTTGAAACTCCCCAGTCGCCGGATCTGCATCATCACCCGTTCAACATTTGTCGGATCTTGACCCAGAATATAATCCTTATAAAAGATCACATGAGGTTTCAGATAATGCTTGAAAGACTCGACCTGTCCAAATCCATCAATGCCATCGTCCGTTACAATCCGCACTACCGGATTGTTGCCAATAACCGCACATTTCAAATCTGTAATTTTCATTTATCTGCCCTCAACTAGCCAAGCAACCTTGGCATAGATTGTTAAATTACTCTGTCCTTTGATCTGACTTTAACCTTATTTTGATCTGCTCACTCCACCTCATTTGGTGGTCAACTGCGTCAGTCCTATACAAAACAGCTACCTCCAGACTTTGTTAATCCTTAGTGCATAGATCTAACAACAGGTCTATATCTTGCATGCATGCCCAAACATCAGTTCCATCTACCAAAAGGGCATATTTTTCTAAGTCATCTCCTAAACCTTCCACGGCCTCCTTCACCTGACTTAATTCCAACAAAGCTTGCTTCATCTCTATCTGGCCAGCAAAAACTCCAGTTGGGAAAAATACCCCCCACAATAAACGGAAATTTACCACCGCTGCTAATATCATATCTACTGCCAATCGATCGACACCTCACTTTGGTTGAAGGTGACACCTCTCGCCCTCAAATAGGCAATACAGAAGGTCCGTCTATTGGATTCGCCCGTTTCACTTTCCCAACTGATATGCATCAGATCTCTCCTGACCTGACTGACAGCAGACATCTCAAAGTCCACTGCCAAAAACACATCATCTGTTGTTAACAGAGTGTTGCCACTATACCAGTCCTCATGTATGCTCACCACTTCTCTCCCAATCTCGGACAATGGCTCGGGCACGGCAGCACTTAGTTGTTGCATCTCTTCCGCTGTATACCTTTCCAAATAACCGTCGCGGTAAGCGGCACAAGGCCAGATCATTGAACCAACCGGAACATTCTGTAAACAAGGATGCTTCTGACACATCTGGTCTCGAAAAGGAGCGAACCAATCAATGGGAACCGAGTGAAGGCGTGACGCTAACTCTGCTATCCGTTTCATACACCTTAGTACTAAATTCTGGCTTCTGACCCACGAACGGCTCGATAACCCAGTTATCAGTGCCAGCTATTATGGCTGGAGTAGCACCTACCTGAGAGAAAACATTGGATGTCGCCGCCATGCATCGAATCTTGAGGCTTGTGGAGAAATCATCAGTCAGGGCATTATTTTCACTACTAGAGCCTGTTTCCGAGTTATTCCGACAAGCATCAATTACCGTCAATAAGTGCTGTGCTTTAACCGAAGATAAAATCTTGATGACTCGATCCAATGGGACCGCACTCATTTCTAAAGTGTCTTGGGTAGCTATATCGCTGTTAGCCGCCAACAGGAAGGAATTGCCATCATTTTCTTCATAGCAAAAAAGCCCTGGGAACAGGTACCATTGAAGTCGAAGATAGCAATCTGTGAACCAACGGTTGTGGCTTTCTTGACCGAAGGTCATAAATGCCGAGCTATTTCGGTCAACTGCTGTCTGTCAAAGACAGCCGAGTTACGGATACCTTCTATGTCGATGGCGATGGGCGCTTGTGCGTATTGGGGATTAAATGCGATCACATCGGTTTTGCCATCACAAGTGACCTCAACCACATCCAGCTCCCGTTTGGATACATGTGGTCTTTCTTCCCCCTGTTGTGAAGGGACGATAACCGCCAAAAAACGGGCCTCGGTACGCGGACGCGGAGTTGTCGTCACCCACAGGTTTTGTGCACACGAGGAAGCCCATCCCATATTTCTGCTAGCCCAGGAGTTGATCGTACCTGCACTTGAACCGTTTCAAACAGTTTTTGGCCAGTGATGGGATTGTGATACCAGTCCTGTCCCTGCTGGTTCTCAATAGTCAATGGGCCGGTTTTTCCCAAATGGTAGATACAAACCCGCACGTTTTCGATGGCATAATCGAAGCAATGGCGACCGATCTGAACAGGCACTTCAGCTTGCACATGGTAAACAGGAAAACAGCGCTGGCTGTGCTTGCGGTAATAATGCTAGGTCGTCATAAACTACAAAGTGCCGATCGCGCACGAACATAAAGTGGCGCAGATAGTGTTGCCGATGCGGATGCGGATGCTGAAGATAGGCGTTGCGCAGGTCGCTGCATAAGTGGACGAAATCCGGCCCATTGGTATCGGTGTGTCGCTTCTCCTTCCAGGTCAGGATCCGACCGGCGTTGGGAAAGTCCGGATTACCTTCGTTTTCGGACTGGCCTTGACCGTTGATCAACACCAGGTTATGAGATTGGCTGGATCGGGCCACCACGTCCCTATTGCTACGACTGCTACCTCCGGTGGCAATCGTCTGGCCATAAGCAAATAACTCAAAACCACCGTTGCTCTGGTGGCTGCGGCTATATCCTCCCCGGGGCCGGCAATTGGTGACAAATCCCACTCCTTGTCGAAATGATTCCAGTCTGTCCGGTGGTTGGGAATAGCCCATCGCCCACCCGGCGACTGGAAATATTTGTGTCCTGTCAGGTGCTGTCTCTGCTTGGAATGAAGGGAAAAAATACTTCAGGGCATATTCCATCCATGGTCGCGGGTAGTCGGTGATCTCCTCGATTTCAGGTTGACCTAGCGTCATCGAACTCACTTTGCCTGAGGCCAACGCATCTTGCCATGACCGACGGGCTTGAAGCAACCGTCTATCCCCAGTGAAATAAGCCAATTTTCTCAGGTAGGCCAGTTGCCCCAGTTCTGGATAACGATACTGGTACCCAGCATCACCCCAAGCCGGGCGTAGCACACCAACCGGTATCTGGTATAAAAAGAATTGACCCAATCGGTGAAAGAAGGGATTGCGTTCCAGATACAGATCCGGAATGGTCATGCCAGCATAAATGGAGACAGCAACCAGGCTACCGAACCTCCACGGGCTGTAGGAAGCGCTCTCATTCCACCCTTCGTCTTGGGCAAATCCGCTACCCACACCGACCAGATAATTCAAAGCCAGATTCATAAACTGGCTGGCGGATGGGCAATGTTCGACCACAGCCAGCGCGCCGGTCAAGGTCCAGGTAATGTTCTCCCATGCATGGGAGGTACCCGAAACGGCAATCCCTTTGGGATTAATCTTCCCATCTTTCAACCATGAAAAATGATTCAGGGTATGGCTAATGCGCCACTCCAAAGAGTTCTGTATTGTTTCCCGTTCCTCATCTGATAGGTGGTGATACAACCAGTCAAAGGCAACTCCCAGATGCTCGGTAATCTTGGTGCTAAACTTGTGGGCTGAACCAATACCTTCAGGCGAAGCGTACCCACCGGGGGGATAGCCAGCCAGTTGACGCAGACGATCGGTTACTGCCAAGAACTTTCCGTCTTGTGTCAATATGTAAGCAAATGCCATATTGTGCAAACGTTGGGACCACCTGGAGAAGGAGAAATAAGCAGACCGATCGTTATCATTGGCGGGGAAATTAATGAACCAGTCGGACTGCAGATCTGCTTTGGCCAAAGCCACCGCCTGTTGTGCAATACGGTTTGACTCGGGGTCGTTCGCTCTTAAAGCCAGTAAATCAGATCGATTTTCAGGTGTGAAAATGATTCGTGGATGACGGCTCAGTCGCACGTCCAGTTGTTCTTTTTGCCACCCGCTCCGATCCCAGGCCACAGCATCCGGAGTCAGCTCAAACGAGCGAATTTGGGACTTGGAGGTTTGCCTCTGTCCGGAGTAGTAAATAATCTGCCAAAACCAGTGACCGGCGTGTGGCAAAGAGGGCAAAGCGTTGTAGAAGTTATAACTGATGTTATCCACCGCTATGATGGGTCGATCAAGGGCGGGAGTGGCACCTACTCGTAAGGAGAAACGAGAATGGGGAGAGAGCTTGCCCGCTGGTATCACTTGCGGTGAAAAGGGCCAGCAAAAGCGGGGAGGGTTCAGTTGGCAGACCTGTCCATCAGCAGGACGAAAGCCCAAGTAACGGGGATAGACCCACCGTTCATCAGCAGGTAGACTATCGATAGGGCCGACATCAACCGGCATATCTATCTTCAATCAAACTGGTATTTACTCTAATGACAAGCTTTGCCTTTACCCTGTACAATATTCTCTCTCTTCCAGGTATCCACCGCACGACAAATTGGATCGTCCTGGCCCAGATCTGATGCAGTTGGTCTTGGGTAAACCAATCGAAACGGCTGTTGAATTGAAAGCCCTCACAGGCGTCGAGATTGATGACAAACAGGAAGGTATTGGCCGCTTCAATACCACGATAAATCTCGGCTAACCAATCGGCGGTGGAAGGGATATCCTGCCAGTCGGCCTAGGCTTCACGATCACGGGCGGTTAGTTGATCGCACAGGTGACGGACAAAGTCAATATCGCGGCGAGAATAGGAGATGAAGACGTCTGACATGAGGTAGAAGCCGAGAGGTCAATCGGGTTGTTATAGAATAATTCAGCATTGAGATCAAAAAGATAGTTGAGAAATCCAGTCAGGAGAAAGCCGCACATAAAGTCGGGTTGGGCTCTTTTCAGTTCATCATTCTCGGGATCTGTATTAGTCCGCTAGTATCTCCATTTATGTCTAGTTTATACTTTTTTCTTTATCTTTTTCTTTTTGATCAGCCTACAAACAATCAGGATCAAATTTGATCTCTTGATTTCAAGCTCTTCCTGGCCCAAAAGTTTCTAAATCTTTTGCTCACCTGGCTTTTTTCATAGTTGGAATTTCATGTTTATTCTTTTTATTCCTTTTGTGCTCCGCCTACTAATGCCATATCTATAATGTAGATTATCAGGTACTATATTGAAGACGTGGGTGCTAATTGATTGTATTTAGTCCTATTTCAATCGGAAGGCTTGTGTTATTTATTCATCCACAGAACTGAGTATCATACAAGAAAACTTATAAAGAAACTGGTTTATGCAAAATTCCAAATTAGTATAGCAGGTTTTCGACACCGGCTATTGTGTGCTCGGTAGTGTAATCAGGAGATCAATAGTATAACAGCCTAAAAAAGATAAGGGGTAGAAAAATGAAATCGGTTCCAGACAGGCACAATATATCCGACAAAGTATTTCAGTTATTAGAGCTACTATTACCTGGACCAAGGAGCCTATGGACAGGAATAGCTAAGAATAATCGTCCATTTATAACTGGGCTCTTTTGGATATTCAGCACCGGGGCAGCCTGGCCTGATTTAGCTGAAAGGTATGGGGGATGAAGCCATACGCCCCGTCGATTTATTAGGTGGAGAAAAGAGTGGTTAATGATAGAGACCAGTCAGATCAAAGTTGACCCACATGCGGCTGCTACGATAAAAGGGAATCAGAAGATGAGTTGGACCAAACACAAAATTACGTTTGGCCGTGGCTCAGAATGGTCGGCCGATCAGAGCGATTACTACGGCAGACTTCACTAATTGACCTCCATATTTTCTAGGTTGTCATACACTTCCCTGAACTGAACAAGTCTTTTTCGCTCAGCTACCCTACATACCTATGCACTATATCGGTCTCAAATTGCAAACAATTATGAAGGGATTTTAAATGGGAGGTACTACTGTATATCCCAATTTATTAGTCCGAAATATGGAATCCTCGCGGCCCCGGTCAGGATTCAACTCCCACATCTATCATCTATGCACTATTAGGAAAAAGAACTGATATCGCAGGTGAAAGCGTGTCTCCAGGCATCTACTTCATATTAACTTCAAACTGAAGATTGTACTAGAACCAGAAAAATGGTGATTCTGAAGTAGCCGGGAGCATTTCACACCGGTCTAAATAATCGAGCTTTACTTGTCACTGTTGATAAACACTGGATATTGCTAAGTGTTTTAATAGTGATGTTGATGTGGGGAACTTTGAGCTTTTGGCAACCAGTCCGTAAAATTAGACTGAAATTTACTTTCTGCCTTATTATCTTCCTTCGACAACTTTTCTCAAGTCGTCACCATCGCTTTTCCACCAGTCCTTAAAGGATGAAAATATCGGTACCGATACAAAAATGTTTGCCCCCCAAATCAAGATAGTACTTGGCCTGATCGACACTACTGATCTCGGCTTGGAAGGGAACACTCATGACAATAACGGTTTCAAAAACACGGCGTTCTGTTGCTTTCACCTCTTCGGCTCCTCTTTGACCCACTTTACTGATGCTCATGGAATAGTCGACAGATCCCCATTGGAGCATATCTACATCTTCAATTGACAGAATTTTTGCCAGTATTCTCAACGGTCCCTGCTTTCTCGATTATGATGACGATGACAATGTTGCGTAGTGCATGAATACGCCAGCCGCAGCACCGTAGCCCATGTATGTGAATCCTCAACCGATCGACAATCGGCAAGCAATGCACTTTGGAAACCGGAGCCGACAACACGTTCGGCGATAAATCCGCACGGTTCTTGATCCACCTTCAATCATACTCGACCTGTTGTAGAGTTCCGCAGCACGGCAGAAGTTGTTTAAATCGTGCTGACCAAAGTGGTAGTATTCAGCTACAAACTCGACATAGCCGTAGACGCTTGTATGGCCGATAATTTCCATGATGGAAGGCCCGGTAGAATATGGGTGTCAATGCTAGGTTGGTCTGCTTTCAGCAGTTCTCTAAGTCGATCAGGGCGCATCTGTTATTTTCCCTCTAGCTCAGTTGCAAATCAATTGGTTGGCGGGTGCAAACTGCGTTGTTGATAAATGTATGCGATCCTATTTTCTATAACGAGTATCTATCAATCTGCAAAGGAGTAAAGTGTAAAGGGTATCATTCAGAGGCAACGAGTCACGATTGAGCAGTTAATCAATCTGTACTTGGGTTGATTTTGGTAGAGTTAAAATATACAATCAAGCTCAGTTGATGTTTCTCTTTCAATAATCACAATAGATCTCATAATTTCAGTCTCTCGAAGTGGTGACCATGCAAACTGACCGTCTTGTTTTAGAACAGGTTCAAAAATACTTTTATCGAAAAAAAATACAACAACGCTCCTTTCCCCAAAGTTTATTCCCGTTTCTGCAGACTGAAAAAGAAACGATTAAAGCCGTAGATGATATTTCGTTTGAAGTCCAGCTAGGCCAGATCTACGGTGTTCTGGGAGCCAATGGTTCTGGAAAATCGACTTTGATCCGACTGATTTCGACACTCCTCTTACCCGACAGTGGTCAGATCACTATTTTTGGATACGACGTGGTTAAAAATAGCTATCAAGTTCGTAAAATGATGAATCGAGTTTCCGTGGATGCGGCTTTTTTTAAGCGGCTGTCAGCATTGGAAAACCTGATCTATACAGCGAGACTTTACGGCATTCCAGTCAAAACGGCTACCACTAAGGCTACTGAAATATTGGAAAGGCTCGGTTTCAAGGCTGATCGGATGGACGGTGGAATGGAAGATCTTTCCCGCGGTATGCAACAGAAGGTTGCCATCGCTCGTGCCTTCCTGACCGCCCCCATTTTACTTCTACTCGATGAACCAACAACCGGCCTAGACCCAAAATCGAAACGAGATGTCCAGGCTTTTATCAACGAAATAAGCAAGGAACACGAGACGGCAATTATCTTGACTACACACGACATGGCGGAGGCTGAAACCCTTTGCGATGAAATCGCCATTATCGATCAAGGGAAGTTTATTGCCCAGGGCACGGCGCGTCAACTCAAATCTCAGATCAACAAACCTGAATCTACTTTAGAAGAGGTATTTATCGAGTTGACTGGCAAGGATCTGCAAGAGGAATAATCGATGCTGAACATTATTCGAACCACCGTTCGAGAGGCCATCGTCTCCTATGCTTTTATCGAACGCAACTTCAATTTGTTGAAGCGATACTTGAATTGGGAGATTCTGTTTTTCACCTACTCAATTGTTAATGCTCTAACCATCGGTCTGATTATGGTTGGCCGGGGCGATGCTAAAGACGTACTTTACCTGGTGATCGGAGCATTGGTTTGGGGCTTTCTATCGATTATGATGCGCGAGGTTAGTGATGCCATCACCTGGGAACGGTGGGAAGGCACAATCGAGTATACCTTCATGGCACCGATTCATCGGATTACCCACTTGATTGGGTCGTGCCTGTTTGCCATNATTTACGGTATTATTCGGACAGGCATTGTGCTGGCGNTNATACCNCTGTTTTTCGGTAGCCATATAGACTTGAGCGATGCCAATTGGGTTGCCATGTCAGTTATCATCGCTGTTTCCAGCCTATCATTTATCGGCATTGGGTTGATGGCAGCGATTTTTCCGCTATTGTCACCAGAGAAAGGTCAAGCGGCGACCGGTATTTTGCAAGCCCTGTTATTGCTGGTATCTGGCGTTTATTACGAGATCGACGTCTTGCCCAACTGGTTGCAACCACTTTCTAAAATCTCACCGGCTACCTATACGCTACGATCTATCCGGGCGGCAATGCTGGAGAATGCATCCGTCGCAGATCAACTACCGAACCTGTTTTTACTACTCAGTATCGGTATTATCACCATTCCGCTNGGATTCTACATTTTTTATTTAGGGGAAAAATATGCCAAGCGGGTTGGCCGACTCAAGCGGAGTGGATAAAGAGAAAAGATATACGAAAGCCTTCTCCTCCAAATACGATAGATCTAACAGCAGTTGACTTAACTTTACAACAGGTTGTATACTCTGTCCTCAAATACAAACGTGATTCGTGATTCAAAAGTAAACTTGGTCTCAGGCAAACAATTAAGCTAAAAGGAAAGAAAATAGTGGTAGAAGAACAGATTGTTGAGGAATTGACCGAGGTCCTTCACCAGGCACAGAAGCGCCAGGAAGANCAAGTAAGCAAAGAGTACGAAGCTGAGATTGCTGCGGCTGAGGCGGAACACCAAAAGTCTTTACATCAGATAGACGAAACTCTCACCGAGCAAATCGAAACTCTGATAGCCAACCACGATGCTGAACTTAACGATAATGTCAGCGATTTTAAGCAACTGCTCGAGGAGTTACAGGNNGCAGCCTACGATTGGAGCGATGAATTTTGGCACACNTNTACCCCGAGACNGGANGNAGANCCACCNGCGTGNCATCGCNTTGGNANNNTANGTATTNACGGCCACNTCAACCAATTGGAGACGTTGGCACTGCTTCCCATCATCAATGGGCAAAATGTGATCTTCAAAGCGAGCGGGGCNGCCAAAGATCAGGCTCTTCAGGCCTTTCAAAGCCTGATTNTGCGGCTGGTTGCAGCTAGCCCCATAGGCAAGATATTGTTGGTAGCGATTGATCCTCAAGGGCAGGGTGACAATATCGTTGGCCTGGTTGACATCAAACAAAAAGAGACTACGGAGATGACGGCCTACATCGAGGCTAACTTAGATAATTTACTCCAGCATTTGTCGTCAGTAGAGGAAACCTACCTGAGCTATGCTTGCCCGACATTGACCGATATCAGATCTCAGCGAGGCATCTACCCCATTCCGCACCGGATTCTCGCTATCGCTAACTTTCCACACGGTTTCTCTACANCTGCCATCCAAAAATTAGCGGTGATTATGAAACAGGGTGCCAAGTGTGGTGTTCACACCGTCATGATGGCAGATACAGATCTCGCTACTGAGGCCGACCTGGAGAAGCTCGATAACTCTGCCAGTGTGATTTCTTACCAGCAAGACCGTTTTGTTTATCAAAACATGGAATNTNGTGAAAAAAGTCCGCAAGACTTCGATTTGGAATTAGATCGACTACCGGAGGCCAGTTTAGTACAAACGATCATCAGTACTGTGGGAAAATCAGCTATGAATCATCAAGCCGACTTGATCCCATTGAGTGACACTTCAGCGAATAGTGCTGAAGACGAATAACATGGTGCAACGAAGGTGAATTGAACTCAGCAATGAGGGGATAAAAATGAACCAAGTATTGCGAATGCAGAACCAGTTAATGCAAGGGTTCTTAGTCTCAGAAAACCGATTGAAANAAAAGCAACAAGAGTTGAGTCAGGAGGTTGAAACTCAGGTAACAGTTGCCAAAAAAAANCTGGCGCAAAAACAGGAACAAGCGACTAGCAGAAAAGAGAATCAGATTGTTTCTATTCGCTCTAGGTCAGAGAAAACACTAACAAATTTGAAAGGCTATCGAGATTTTGCTACCAGCGTACGTCAAGGCTCTAGCCGAACTGCTGGGAACTTGCCGAAAATGGGATTGAGTCAAGATCCCTCGGGATTGCTGGCTTCAACTCGAAAAANTTTGGCACGTNTNCAGCAAGATATCCAATCAGNTGTACCTATTGACTTTGAAAGTATCTGTCAATCAGTTTCCCGACTGGTTGGCCCTGCTGTCGAGGCCAAGAAAGAGGNCGAAACCAAACATCAGGCATACTTGCAGCGTCTTGAGCAGGAGNAACGAGAAATAGCTCAAAAAAACGAAGAGGTCGCTTTGAGCATTTTATTGATGGTCGCCAGCGGTGGNTTGATCGTCTCGATGATTCTATTTGTTTGATAATCGATAAGCATACCAACCGGCATTAGTGCNTTAAATCAAGGGGAGTNCTACTGTCTGTCCNGATTGCATGCTTCGTGTTACCGCTTCGGTAAATTCCATATATTTGGCACCAACCTCAAACGGGGTATGACTAATCTTCTCAAGCCCCCGGACCGCGTTGGCGAACTCCTCTTCCACTCGCCACTCACCAGCCTCTGTTTCCGGGATTTGAACTTCGGTTAACACTTCAGCTCGCCGTTGCCCCGCATAGAGTTTCCCACCAGAAAAGCGGAGTGTCCCTTCCGAGCCAAATAGGAAGGCTTCCGGCACGCCGGAGAGTCCAGTTACCGTTGAGATTTGCATGTGCAACTGAGCACCACAGGCCATGTTGCCAATCACGTCTATGTGTTCTGGGATCTGGACCGCCTGCCGAGTGNCGTGCNCATCGGTTCTGGTTTTAACAAAGGTTTTCCCCATTGCCAATATCCTTTTAGCGGTACCAACCCAGCGCATGACAGCTTCATACCAGATTCCCATACTCATGATATTCAATCCACTGAAATCGATGTTTTGCCGCCAATGCAGGGTTTCATCTAGATCTAGGAATTGGTTGCCAGCTCGAACTTCAACTGCTAATATATCACCCAAATACCCACCGGCGATCAGTCGTTGAATGGTACGATCAACACCTAAGGTCATCGGTGAGGGGACAATCTGTGCCACTAGGTGCGGATTTTGAGCCGAAGCCTCGCACATCCGGTGCGCCTCTTGAGCATTCATCGCCATCCTGGCTTCACACATCACGTGCTTCTCCGCCTCCAGTGCGGCCACTGTTAGCTGACAGTGCATGTAAGGCCAGGTACCGATCACAATTGCGTCAGTATCGTCTGCATTAATCAGGTCGTGCCAATTGTCGTAAATTGTGGGGATATTAAATTCAGTAGCCACCCGTTCCGAAGATTGGCGGCTACGATTGCAGACACTGACGATCTCAACCCCAGTGATGGCTTGTAAACCTGGAATATGTTTAGAAGTAGTATTTCTACCTGCTCCTACAATTCCAACCCGAATGATTTGATTACTCATGGGATATTCCTTTCGAAGCAATCACCGACTCTGCTGAGCCAGATATATCTTCACCAGATTTAGAAAATGAATATTGATTTTAAGTTGTCGGTAGATGGGTAGACCTACACTCTGGTCGATGTTTCTCGACACCCACGCCTATCAGCAATGAGCGAATGTACCGTTCAATCACACGCATTTTCTGACTGCCGTTGCTAAAGATTGACCGATTTGATATAATTCGAGCATCGAAATAGGCACTGTCTCATACGGAATTTATCCACACTGACTTTAGTCAGCATAGATTCCGCTCTTGTGGGCATTTAGTGTCACGTTCACCTTTCATCTGACAATTATAGCATGAAGTCGCCCAATCTAAACGCAATTTTGCGATTTATATCACCGAAATTAAAATTTGGAGGACACAAAATTGGCTGACCAAAATTTACAGAAGGCAGAGATTGGCCTAATCGGCTTAGCGGTTATGGGAGAAAACCTGGCCCTGAATATCGAAAGTAAGGGGTTTCAGATCTCTGTCTTTAACCGAACCATCTCTAAAGTGAACAATTTTATCAATGGGAAAGCGGCGGGAAAGAACCTAATTGGCACATACTCGATCGAAGAGTTTATCAACTCGCTTCAAACGCCACGTCGTATTATACTGATGGTCAAAGCCGGTGATCCTGTGGATCAGTTTATCGATCTACTGATTCCGCACCTGGATCAGGGGGACCTGATTATTGATGGTGGCAACTCAAATTTTATGGATACTCAAAGACGCACAGAATCCTTAGCAGAAAAAGGATTCCTGTTTATCGGCACCGGCGTTTCAGGCGGAGAAGAAGGGGCATTGAAAGGGCCAGCTATGATGCCAGGCGGGTCGTTGGAGGCCTATCGATGGGTTGAGCCAATCTTTGCCAAAATCTCAGCTCAGGTAGATGGTACTCCCTGTTGCTCCTATATCGGCGATAATGGTGCTGGTCACTACGTCAAAATGGTTCATAATGGCATTGAATATGGCGATATGCAACTGATCTGCGAAGCCTATACCCTAATGTCGAATATACTGGGGATGAATGCTGATGAACTGCACCGGGTGTTCGATCAGTGGAATCAAGGCGAACTCGGTTCTTACCTGATCGAGATTACGGCGGACATTTTCACCCAAAAAGACGCAAACGGTACGCCGTTGGTGGATACTATTTTGGATCAGGCCGGGCAAAAGGGAACCGGGAAGTGGACCGGGATTTCTTCCTTAGATCTGGGGATTTCAGTGCCGACCATCGTCGAAGCGGTCTTCGCCCGTTGTATCTCGGCGGTTAAATCAGAACGGTTGGAAGCGTCCAGAATCCTGAAGGGACCATCACAAATATTTGAAGGTGATAAAGCAGAATTTATCGAGGCGATTCGTGAAGCCCTTTACGCTGCTAAGATCTGCTCCTACGCCCAAGGTTTTGCCCTGATGCGTGGAGCTGCCACCGAATATAACTGGAACTTAGACTTAGGTCAAATTAGTCTGGGCTGGCGAGGTGGGTGTATCATTCGAGCCAAGTTTCTGCACCGGATTGCCGAGGCTTTCCAGCGCAACCCGAATTTACCCAACCTGTTACTGGACGACTACTTCCGTGGCATCATCGAATCGACCCAACAGAATTGGCGTCACGTCATCTCGACCGCTATTCAACTCGGTGTGCCAACCCCAGCCTTCAGTTCAGCTCTGGCCTATTACGATAGTTATCGGAGTGCACGACTGTCAGCTAATCTGATCCAAGCGCAACGGGACTATTTTGGTGCCCATACCTATCACAAAATCGCCCCCGACGGAGAAACCATTGTCGACCAGGACGGCACACCAATCACCTACCATACTGAATGGATGTTGGAGAACCGCCCCGAACTAGTTATGGACTAACCTTATCACTTCACTACCACTAGATGTCCGAGACAAGTAAACGATCACCCACCAAATTCAAACGCTACAACCACCAGCAGAAACCGAACTCGATAAACCGTACAAGACATGGCACGGTGGATCAATGGGGCAGATATGACCTTTATCCTCTTGTTGTTACTGATGGCTTGTGGTTCAGCACACCAAGGATTAGTTGCTGTTGAATCGCAAAAGGTCAATTCAAACCGACGACCTTTTCAACTTGCTGGAGGAGAGATTCTGTCGTGAAAGGTTTGGTAATGAAACCTGAGGCTCCACGACCAATGCTATGATCAATTATTTTCTGGGTCGAATTTCTCGATATCATTCCCACCGGGATTTCGCGATAGTAAGAATGCTTTACGAGTCGATCGACTAAGGTAATCCGGCCGAAGCCATCTGTGAAATAGATGTCCTACAAAATTAGATCGATGTGTTGCTGTTGTTGTAAATAAACCAATCCCCCAAAGGTGCTAGCCGCAGTCAAAACTTTATAGCCAAATAGGTAAAGGATGTTTTCAATAACTTGACATATCACTGGATCATCGTCAATAATTAAAACGGTTTTGGCCATTAATCGCATCTTCTCCCGTGGAGCGTCTGCGATATAGCAAACCATGTTTAGAAAAAGACGTCAAAGCTTTTTCTAAATAAAATGGTCGCCGGTATCAGAATCGCTTCGTCTAAGCAAGATCTATCTTCTCGTGCTATAATAACACTATCAGGACAGATAAAAAGGCTCTTATGGTTGGCAACAGATTTCAGCTAATTCAGTGGGTTCTCCAATTAATGCATTGTCTGCTTCTGCCGATAGTGATCTTTGGGTGCCGGCAAACTGCTTCTCCGACTCAAACCGAATCGGTCGAAGAAGACCTCCCCATCGATCTCAACCAGGATGTGTTTCGTAGTCAACGCTATATCTTCCAACTGGCAGATCGACCAACTGAGAATTGGCAAATCGAAATGGCCACTAATGCTGATACCGTCGACGCCTTTTTGAATTGGGAGTCCATCTTTGGTGGCAAAATTAAGTTCAATGATGTTAACTTCATGTTGTTGTTGCAACCGAAGTTTTTGATCAGAAGATTACCCATATTCTTGTCTGGATGGAAAAACAGACCATCAGTATGTTAGCAACACCGAAGATCTGGTTAATACCTTCCTAGAAATCATGGGATTGATCTATCCGCCAGAATCTTTTGAGGTTGTTGCCCAGGGTTGGATCCACTCGCAAGATCGTGTGGCAGGTGACTTTTATATCCTGAAATGGAAAAATGGAAACTACGATAAAAAAAGCTGTTTTTATGCGACCTGCCGGTAACACGTTCTACCTCTATCACATTGATATCTGGACACTGACTGAGAACGAGTTTCAGCAATTTGAATCCGAATACGATCAAATCTTAGAAAACCTGATTTTTTGTTTGCAGTGAGTTTAATCGTGCCTAATCTCCCGTTTACAAGAAACACAAAAAAAAGCAGCTGGCAAGTCGGAAGACAACTCTATTACTGTTGGCTAATGGGACTCGCTTGGATTTTCTTGACGGGTTGTACCATCCTACAAGAACTGCAAGAATCCAACCTGAAACGGCAACAGGAAACTCGTGTCCGGATGAAGGAGCGATATGTTACTTTTGAAGCACCAGACGATACCGGGGTTAATGTTTCTGGCGATGGCCTGGAAATTGACAGTGTCCATTATAAGCTGTCATTCGGGCCGGACCTACATCAGCATCCGGACTATGATACCCCTACCGAGCGACAGCAAATTGGACACGGGTCGCTAGTTTTTATGGAGAGTTTGTACCAGTTTCTGTATCGGATCTTCGGATTTGAACCTAAACATAAAATCCACGTTATCTTACACGATATATACCGTGGTACTAAACTGATGGCAACGACAACTATACACGCACAAAATCGGATGCAGAACGGACAAATTATCAAAGTGATCCAAGGAATCGAGATGAACTTTCCCCTGAACATGTTTGGTGAACGACCTGTACGGGCACACGAGTTGGCACATGCCTTCACTAATATCTATCTGCTTCCAGCATGGTTTTCGGAGGGCATTGCCGTCTGGGTCGAAGTGGAATACGCCAAGGGCAAAGACCATCGAAGCGTCGACTTGAACGAGATTAAACTAACACTTGATGGCCTGAATGCAGCACAAGAATGGAGCGGAGATCTAGATGCAGGTGCTGATGCCTTGACCCAATGGCGATACAATTACTGCTATACAATTGTCGCTGAGATAAAGGATCGATTTGGAGAAGACTTCTACCCCAAGTTTTTCAAGTTAATGGAGGAAGATAAACTTTATCAACGACTACCAGGTAATATGCCAACCAGTTTTCTGGTTTATTATCTGAGCCAGGCAGCGGGCGAAGATCTAGTTCCTTTCTTTCAAAGCCTGAAGTTCAAAATACAAAAACTGTCCAGAGATGAAATCCTCAAGGCCATCCAACAGGCCAACCAAACACTAAGGAGACAAAAGCGGAACGATGAATCTGAAGAATAATACCCTCAAGCTGGCAGTTTGCCAATTGCTACCAATATTCGTCTTTTGCTTGTTGTACTTTTCCTTGATGGGATGCAAAGCTTTACAAGTTCTAGCAACCAGCCAAGAGTGGAGCGAAAACTATACCTTGATGGCAGGGACAACCTGCAATGACCCGGCCATGATTGATGGCAATTTGGAGACGATTGGAGAAACCAAGTATCTCGAAGGCGCCTCCAAGCAGTCGGTTCGAGGATATATGGTGCCTTCGGAAGGTGTCGTTATTTTGCCAGAATCGAAGTCGATCAACAAATTGGTCATCTACTCTCAAAATCTGCAGGCCTTTGACCTTTTCGCTCTCGAAACCAACGGTAACTGGAAACATGTTCAGGAGGTCAAAAATATGACCGAAAGGCAATTGACCTTGAATCTTAGAATACCGGTTTACACTTCAGGATTGAAGATCCGGGTCGAAAAGACTTCCGATGACGATGCCTTGAGGCGGCAAAACATACAGAAAATTAGAGGTGTCTCGATGTTCAGTGGTCATACCAAAGCTCTGGCAAAAATCAGTGAGATTGAGATTTACGGATTTGTTCAATCACCTGTTGAATAAACAACAGAAGAAGGGAAAACGTTGGACCGTTTCCCTAATTCTGCTCCTTGGTGTCTGGAGTTTGTTGTCTTGGGCGCAACCAGCCCCCCCGTCGAATCAGGCATCTATTCAGCGGGCGCTCCAAAAGGCACATGACCTGTTCTACGACCGGAGGTATCAGGCCGCACTCGATGCTTATCTGAAAATCTTCAACAGCGAAGCATCCACCAGTTCAGCGATAACACCCAACATTCAGCTCAATATTGGACGATGTTACGCAGAGTTGGGTCAGGATAAACAAGCGCTGCAAAATTTCAGCACGATCATCAATGGTGATCCTAACGATTCCTATGCCACGCAAGCGGTCTACCAGGTTGGTAATCTTTTTGTGCAACGTTACCAATACGATCAAGCGAGTCGTGTTTGTCAGCAGATCTTGGACAAACACCCTCAGACCAAAAGTGGTGCCATCGCCGGTTATCTAGCCGGACAGTACTGGTATTATGCAGGCCAAACCGAAAAGTCGATCCAGGCCTACCAAGCATTTTTGGGCGATTATCCGGCCTCACCTTATCGGAGCAGTGCCTTGCGTAGCTTGGTGCAGATCTGGATCAAAGCGCAGCAATTCGAGCCGGCAGAACGACTTCTAAAAGATCAACTGTCGCAGAAGAGCCAAGATCCAGACCTGGTTGAGCAGTTGGCCGACCTCTACAAAGCACAAGGAAAACTCGACTTAGCCTTTCAGTTGTACCGATCTGCCCTTGACAAAGCGCCAGACGATACAGATCTACTCAAAAAGTTGGGCGAACTGTATGCTGAAAGCGGCAACCGTCAACAAGCGTTGGCTTTATGGGCTAAAATTGCTACTTCCAACCCGAACCAGTATTACCGGTATCAGCAGATGGCCGATGTCTATGTGGCCAACCAACTCTACGACCAGGCGATTGTCGCTTATCGATCTGCTTTGAAGCTAAATTCAACCAATGCTTACCTTTACACCGAACTGGCCGGGGTCTACAAAATCAAAGGTGAGATCCCGCAAGTGGTGGACACACTCCTCAAAGCGCTCTCAGTAGTTGATTTCAATTTTAATAATCGAGATATGATCTTACAAGAATTGGCCAATATCTACGAGGGAGAACGACAACGACAGTTACTGACCGAGGTCCTCACTAAATTGGAGGCTTTAAATCAAAACTCCCCCAAGCGGTTGCTAACGCTTGCGGAGATCAGCTTTCACGCCCAGGACTTCGACCGGGCTCTGCGCTATTTCCGGCAGTTTGGTCAGCAATATCCACAACATAAAGGCCCAATGCTGGAAAAGTACACTCGTATTTTAGATCGAAACGGTCATTCACAAGCGAATCAATTCTATCAAGCCTTGATTGCCGATTCTCCAAATAGCCAGTCGAAGCGAAACAGTCAGGTGAAACTGGTTAAACGTTATCAGAGAACGGGTGACTGGGAGCAGGCATTAGCAACACTACAACAGATAGAAGCCAAAGACATATCGATCCAGTTAAAAATAGCAGATTTGTTACTCCACAGCGCTTATCGTTTCTCAGAGGCGGAGCAGATATATCGGGATTTGAGCCAGCGATCACTTTCTGTCCAGTATCAACAACAGGTCAATCTAGGATTAGCGGAAACACTTCTGCTTTCCAATCGCTTCGTCGCGGCTCGAAGCATTCTACAACCGATTTCAGAGCGGAAAGGCACTGCCGACCAAGCACAAGCCCTGAAACTAATTGGAGACGCATACCTGTTCGGGCGTAATTTCGAATCAGCGATTCAAACCTATAAACAGGTCGCCCAATTGTTGACAGAGTACACCAATGAGGCTTTAGCCTGGATGGTGAGAATTCAGTCAAACTCAGATAGAGGCAAAGAGCCTTTGGTCCGATATGTTGAGGCTGAATACCTGAAGCGGAAGGGCCTAATCACGGAGGCCGCCCACCACTGCCGGTCGGCAATCCAGCAATACCCTCAGTCGCTGATCGTCGAAGACCTACGGTGGATGCTTGGAGATTTGTATCTCCACCAAAAGCAGTTTACTACAGCCATCCAGCAATACCGGCAAGTGATAAGTCAGGGCAATGGGACTTTGTCTGCCGAAGCGCAAGCCCAAATTGCAGATATTTACCAGTTCGAAATCAAAGATCGCGAGCAGGCATATCAGTCTTACGCAGCTTTAATTGAGCACTACGGCGATAGTGTGGTGTCGGCTTATGCCCAACAGCAAGCCGACGCACTTCGCTAATTTGCTCCAGTTTAGCATTTGGTTGTGCAAGCGACGACTTCAACTCTTACTACTATTGAGTTGTGAGGATGTCGCTTCACAATTTCTTGACTGAAAGTCAGGCCTCTCTCGAGTCTCAATTCTAAATACACTTACCTCTAAATACAGGGAGCATCAGGATGCCAGAGCCTATTTTAGGCCATATCCATCGACCCGAAACCCTTGAACCGGTTGTATCTCGATGCCAGCAGGACTATCCCCACCTCAAAGTGGGGTATGACCGTGTCCGAGCGGGCCGGTTTGGTGAGGGCTCAGGAGACGAAATCACCGCAGTCCATAATGGAGTGCGCCATTTGTTTATTTTAGGTGGTCAGGGTGAAATCTTCTTAGATATCAGCTACCGGACTCAGGAAGGCGACGGAGAATCGTTGCCCGACTGTTACGAACCAGACGTTTGCGACAGTGAGAACCTACCGATTTTGCAGACCTTGGCCGAAAATCTGGATACGCTACATTCACAGATTCGCCCCTATGTAGAATCGATTCTGACCCGGTTTAATGGTAACGTGCTGATTGGTGACATTTCTTCTGAAATTCGCTTAATGACTGAAACGGGACTACCATTGATCGAATGGTCTAGCCGACCCAAAGTTCGCCGTGCCTTCGAGATTTTACAGGTTAACTATTCTCAACTGGGTTGGTCCACCAAGAAGGAAGCGACCTTCGAGCCTTTTGGTCCTGGTGATCAACTGACGGTCACTGTGGACGAACCAATTCGAGTTAGAGGAGAATTCGATTACTGGTGGGTTGAAAATACAGAACTCTTTATGACCCACATCACTGTCACCCGGCGATTGCGTTATCTTCGAAATATGTTCCATTCCGGCCCGATATTACCCACTAATTTCCGACGACTCCCATTAACTTGGTATGCGCACACCGAAATAGATGATGAAGATGATGGTGTCAATAGCATCAACAGTCATCTGGTTCATCTAACCGCTGAAACTTCTCAGCTTCACTACCACCCATCGAAAGCCGTTGGCGGTGGTCAAGCGGAATCTCAAATCTATTTAATTCTAGATCCAGCGAATGTATCGGCTACAAAAGGCTCAGTTGACCTGGCCGGGCAATCGGAGCGGATGCAAATCTACCCGGTGCTAAATAATCTCAGCCATTGTCAGGAACTTATACTCAAGCCGGGTAGTGTGGTTTATATTCCCCCGGATACAGGACATTGCGGTATCGATATGTTGGCTAATGTAATTGCCATTCCAGGTTTTAAGCCACACAATCAAATTCCGTTAACCTAAGCAGCGATCTCCCTCTCAGCTCTATTGGGAAATTGGGCCTATTCTGTGATAGATCTATCTCACTTTGCCATAATCGCCAATCCGGTCTCAGGACGACGAAAATCAGCCGATATGGCGCAGGTGGCCTACCAAAGACTGATCGAGAACCAGAAGAAAGGTGAACTGTACCTGACCCAAAAACGG
>PACG01000238.1 GCA_002699335.1 Candidatus Poribacteria bacterium | reverse complement strand
ATAGCCGTTGATCGCTAATCCTACAGTGGAAGTTAATAGAAGGAATACGATTACCCAGGGTTGCTTTTCGATTCGGATATTATTGGTTTGAGTTGACATACTCATCCCTTGAACTCAGAGGAATTAGGTTGGAAAGCTATCTCTTGTTCTATTCCAATGTTTAAATATCGTCACTGGCATGTATTTTCTTGGTCTAATGATTCGTATCCACGGTTAGCAAATGAACACTCGATTTTATAGAATTCTGATTTCTACCGATCCTTCCANNGACNCATTTGTTATGCATTAGGGAGAACNTAACAATAATCTACGCTGGTAAGTAGTTCAAGAACTGCCCATATTCCAACAGCATAATACTTTCGTCTCATTCGATAAACTGNTTAAAGACTGAAGTAGGGNGGAAANNGAGGAANGNTGCTNCTNCTTTCNGNAGCTGAAAACGTATTTGTCAAAACTTCGAGTTTTTTTGATTAGTAANACTCATACTTACTCGATNGCTCTTGTAGNNTNAGGGGGTAACTCAATCAAAATNTCCTCCATTCCGAAGATNTTTGGGAAATAGCCTNAANGNCCAGATACATCTTAGTTTTGATGGATTGCATCTCGTATTAGCTCAATTAAGTGTAGCGGTTCTTTCCCTGTACCNTGNTTAATCTGTTCGCGACAAGAGACACCCGAGACTGCCACTTCAAAGTCTCCGTTCTTGGAGCTAATCTGGTCGAAAAGACGGAGCTTTCCAATCTTCATTGATAGATCATAGTGTTCGGTTTCGTAGCCGAACGAACCTGCCATGCCACAGCAACTGGAGTCAATCACTTCAACATTGTAGCCTGATGGCAGACCTAGCACTTTTGACGATGGTTGGATGCCAACTAGTGCACGTTGATGACAATGTCCGTGAAGAAGAATTTCCTTTGGATTCTCTGTAAAATTTAGATCCAGTTCATCCTTTTCATGGCAGTTTACAATAAACTCCTCAATCATAAAGGTGTTTTCAGCCACTAGTTTGGATCTGTCTCCAGGAATCAGATCGACATAATCGTCGGTCAATGTTGAAATACAACTGGGTTCGCAACCAATGATTGGGATACCTTGTTCAACATAAGGCAACAGGCAGTCGATATTATATTGGGCATTNTCGATAGCTTGCCNGATCATGCCTTTCGAAATCATGGGNCGCCCGCAACATTTCTTCTGAGATAGGATGATGTCAAAACCTGCCGCCTCTAACACTTCAACTGCGGCTTTTCCAACCTGTGGATAGTTGTAGTTCATGAAAGTATCGTGGAAAAGAACCACTGTCTTAGATCTCAAGGGCNTTTCTTTTTCTGTCTGGCGATCAGTAAACCATTTCTCGAAGGGCTGGCGGACGAAATTTGGCAGTGATCGACGNTGGTCAATACCAAATAGCTTTGCTGNCATCCATTTGGAAATTTCTGTATTCATCATCCAGTTNGATATTGGTGCTAATGCCGAACCAATTGCACTCAATTGGGCTATATTACCAAACAGCAAGTTTCGTAGCGGGAGACCATGCTGATCATAATATTGGGCTAAAAATTCGTACTTAATCTTAGCCATGTCTACGTTGGAAGGACATTCCGATTTACAAGCCTTACACTCTAAGCAAAGATCTAGGACTTCATAGAGTGATTTGTTCGTAAAATGATCGTGTGGTAATGTGCCGGAAATGATGTTCCTGAGTGCGTTGGCGCGTCCTCGAGTGCTATGCTTCTCTTCTCGTGTCCCCACGAAGGATGGGCACATGGTTCCTGTCAGTGTCTTTCGGCAAGCGCCTACTCCGTTGCACATTTCAATGGCGCGACCGAATCCTCCTTGACTGGAAAAGTCAAAGTAAGTGTCAATCTGGATAGTGTTATATTTGGGACCAAACCGAAGATTTTCCGTCATTGGTGGCGCATCCACAATCTTACCTGGGTTCATAATACCTGTTGGATCAAAAGCTTGTTTGATCTCTCGGAAGGCTTGATAGATCTCAGGGCCGAACATACTTTTGATCCATTCGCTACGCACGTGTCCATCACCGTGCTCCCCACTCATGGCACCTCCCAGTTCTATCAGTAGATCTCGGACCTGACTAGCAATGGAGTGCATTTTTTTGATATCCGATTCAGATTTGAGATTAATCACTGGACGATTGTGTAAAAGCCCAACGCTAGCATGGGCATAGTAAGCCGCTGTTGTGTCATGATCCTCGACGATCTTAGCAAAACGGCGAACATATTCTGGTAAATGCTCAATCGGTACAGCGGCATCCTCTACGAACCCTACTGGTTTATGGTCGCCTTTCATACCCATTAGCAAACCGAGTCCTGCTTTCCGTGTTTCCCAGACTTTGGCCTTTTGGTCTGNGGTTAAGCATCGGACAAAAGCGTATCCTAACCCTAATGATTTCATCTTTTTCTCTAGAACTTCGAGTTGATTTAACAGTTCTTCTTCCGTTTCACCATAGAACTCAACTGCTAGGATTGCTTCAGGGTCGCCTTGAATAAAGTTGCTGACNCGCGAAAATTCAAGGGACTCTTTAGTCATTTTGATGATAGAGTCGTCTATTAATTCAACGGCAGTTGGATGACATTCGAGAATTGGCTGAACTGCCTCCATTGCCTCGATCAGAGTCTCAAAATGNATGACNTTAAGTGTTGTCATCTTGGGTGTTGGTACAAGATTAATTTTAGCTTCGGTCACGGTGGCTAAGGTGCCCTCCGACCCCACGATTATCTTGGCCAGATTGAATGGTCGCTCGTTATCGCATCCATCTCTTCGGTATGGTGTGACCTCTTTTGATCCAGCATTTGGTATGAACTCATCGAGATTATAGCCTGCCACCCGCCTCAGGATTCGTGGATACCTTGAACGAATTTCTTCTTTGTTTTCCTCAGCTAGGCGGCAGATTTCACGATAGATGTNGGCTTCGTTGGTATNACCTTCTTTTTTGTCTTTTAGTTCGNCTAGTGAGATTGGTTCNGCTACAATCTCCTCGCCATTNGANAGGATTAGATCAAGTGACATTACATGATCGATTGTTTTTCCGTAGATCACCGAATGGGATCCAGCCGAGTTGTTTCCAATGGTTCCTCCGACGTTGGCACGGCTGCTGGTAGCCACGTCTGGTGCGTACATCAAGCCATGTGATTTTAAATGGTGATTCAGTTCATCCAGAACAATACCGGGTTGAACTTTTGCCCAGTTTTCCTCCACGTTGACCTCGATAATCTTGTTCATATACTTGGATGTATCGATAACAATAGCTTTCCCAACGGTTTGCCCCGCCAAACTGGTCCCACCACCACGAGGAAGAACTGGAACATTTTGATCATAACAAATTTGAATTGTCCTCAGCATGTCGGTCTTATGGAGAGGGATGACCACACCAATGGGCTCGATCTGATAAAGACTGGCATCTGTGCTATAAAGGGCCTTGGAATACAGATCAAATCGGACTTCTCCTTCGATCTTCTCAGATAAAAGTTGTTGGAGTAAACCGTTCATATATCCTTTGAATTTTTATTCCCGAGTAAGTCTTCTAGTATCCCTAGAATGNCCATCGCTGTACCACATTTCCTCATTGTAAATGGTTAGTTCATTGGCTNCTCTATGTGCTTTGATACACATAGCATCATAGGCAAAACCATCCAAGCTTGAATTGATTTACTCGTGAGGCTTCGGCACGTAAACTCCGGTTAATACTAGTGCGATTTAAAGTGATAATTATAAATTCGGATGGAGAAAGGGTAATATCGATATGATCTCGATTCTGTCTGGNAGGTTTGAAATAAGCTGATACTGGTTAGGAATTAGAGANNCGAAAGACGCTCAGTCTGTTCATCGTACGCAACTAAATGCCTTTTTCACATNNATCNNTGANNNANNNGTGANNNANNANNANATTTGGNNAGTANACTAAGCNNGTNNCNCATNTTAANCTAGTCAATAANGGTNATCCGTNGCACGGATTGGAGCCTAAAGGATGTNGTACGGGGTGTCGCCNTTCCACTGAAACTTTCGGTGTGAACATGCTACACTTTGCCCACCTTCTACTTATTTGGTGTTCTACAGCATATTCTTANTTGGAGCTCTTAATCGCACCCCACGTAATGGAGAGTTTTTCNTTTGCATCAACAGCCTGGAATATGTCCCCATCTTTTACTTCCGCCACAGTTTTAGCCAAGTCATGAGCCTCTTTTTCACCCCCAGTACCAAAAGCAACCCAGTAGATAATTGGTTCACTGGTAGAACCTTTTTTCAGTTGCACGCCTAAGTTTTTGTGATCAAGATCCATTCGGCCATCAGCCTGCCAACCAGGAAAATTTCTGGCCATTACCTGGGGATCGGTTGCATAGAGCGCAGAAAACACCCCACCCTTAGTCCAGAAAGCAGCATGAGCAAAGGGGCCATTATCTCCTTTACTATCCCACTTGTTTCTTCCTTTGATGGGAGATCTGACTTCATACATCGGTTCATGACCATCAGAAAAGGACACAACAGCTTTTTTAGCTTTTACCGACACTTCATGCTTAATTAGAGGTGTCCCATCCCAAAAAGTAGCAACGCAAATATACTCTTTGGAAGCGCCGTCATCGGAAACGAACTCTATCTTTGCCATTGTTCTCGTTTGATCGAGTATCTTAAAATCAACAAGACTTCCCCAATCTTTCCAACCTGCATAGTTGGCTGAATGATAGAGTCGGCGGCCCTGCATAGCCTCAAAAACCGGCTCACCTTCAGCAAAAGCTATCATGTATCCCATTTGTGCTCCTGTCTTCCAGTGAACCTCATAGGTATCCGTTTTGATTTCGATGACCGGATCTCCTTTTTTGCCATCGATTTCAACGGCAGCCGAACTGAAATTTGTCCAGATCATCAGGAACATTAGTAAAAAAATTGGGTATAATAGTCCTTTTTTCATAACAATTTTCCTTTATTTGTTTAGAGTTTATTTTAGGTAGAACTCGAGGATCCCATCCAAAAACCTCTTGGATAGGATCCTCAATCGCATATATAATCTAACTGGTGATTGGTTTCAGCCTAAATCCTGCTTCTACCGAATATCTTTAATCGTTCCCCAAGTGATTGAGAGTTTCCCATTAGAATCAACAGTTGTCAGATTTTGTGGGCCTCCTTTAGCCACTTCGTCGGCTAGGGCATGGGCTTCTGCTTTCCCTCCGGGGCCAAAGGCCACGAAGTAAACAAGTGGATCGCTGGACTGTCCCTCTTTCACTTCTTTACCTAGGTCATTGTGCACAAGATCCATTCGGCCCTTACCTGCGGCTTGCCAAGCAGGAAATTCTCTGGCTGTGGCCTTTGGGTGTGTGGCATAAAGAGCGGAAAAGTTGCCGCCGATCCAAAAAGCATTATGGGCAAAAGGACCTTTATCTCCTGCACTATCCCATTTGGCTCTACCATCAACGTCAGCTCTGACTTCGTACATCGGTTCATGACCATCTTGGAACGAAACAACAGTTTTTTTGGCTTTTACCGTAACTTCATGCTTAATCAGAGGTGTACCATCCCAAAAGGTGACGACGCTGTGCCATTCCTTGGAACCACCATCATCATTAACAAATTCCACCTTAGCCATCCCTGCTTTGTTTTCAAGCACTTTAAATTCAGTTAGAGCTCCCCAGTCCTTCCACCCCGCGTAGTTACCGGAATGGTAGAATCGACGACCTTCTACTTTCTCAAAGAGGACCTTGCCTTTAACAAAAGCCTCGATATATCCTGACTGGGCAGCTCCTGCCTTCCAGTGAACCTTGTAGGTATCAGTACTGATTTTAATGACCTCATCTCCTTTTTTTCCCTCGACGGTAACAGAAAAAGTTGAATCGATTGAAAACGTAAGAAGAAACAGCGCAACAATTGCGTAAAAAAACACTTTTTTCATAATATCTCACCACTCTATTTAAGCTCTATATTGGTTTATTTAAATTCTATAAATGATAACACAATATTTAAAAATGCTACAATACTATTTTCTTGAAACGTTGATAGGTAAAAAACATAGACTGCTAAACAATTGACCTTAAATCGAGTTTTCTGTTAGTCAAACTGACTAAAGGTAGCATACCTACTCTAAATGCTACTCTGAGTCTTTAGCTCAGCGGAACCCAAAAGTCATATTTGTTAAGTGAGGTAATAAGCGATTTCGATATGCCGCATGACTGTATTCAGGACCGATATCCATGGCACCTCCACGAACTACTTTATGTGTACCGGTTGCTGGTCCTTTAGGATTTTCTTTAGGGCTGATAGAGTAATAATTTTCATCCTGCCAATCAGCTACCCACTCTAAAACGTTCCCTCCCATATCAAAGACTCCATAAGGACTGATATCCGTCAAAAAGGAACCAACCGGGGAACTACTTGGAAATCCATCAATATGTCCGTCTTCAAGGTAATTATCACTAAAGTTCCCATAGTTCCAATTGAACTCATCACCCCAAGGGTATAGGCGCTCATCTGTTCCCCTTGCTGATTTCTCCCATTCGGCTTCGGTAGGCAGACGCTTGCCAACCCACTGGCAATAGGTTTGTGATTGAAACCACGTAACCCAACTGACAGGTAGGTCTGGACTATTCATTGTCCCCCAGAAATCAGGTGGGGAAGCACCGGTTTTATTCATAAAATGCTGGTAACGCGCATTAGTTACCTCAAATTTATCTATATAGAAACCATCTAAATGGAGGCTGTGTGCAGGCGACTCNCCAAGTTCCGCAGGCATTCCATCTCTGCCCATAACAAATTCACTTGCCGGAATAAATACCATTACAGATTGGTCTGCTAGATGTATAATCTCATGAGTACGAATTTCAGTGTCGTCACCGGATCGCAGAAATACAGAAGACTCCCTTGTAACTGGAGAAGTTGGAGAGTTACAACTCATCAACCCAAAAGAAAGCAAACATATTATGGTCTGGAGCACATTCTTTTTGGGCTCACTCCAAATAACACAATTCAAGAAAAAACCACGGTATTTATGCATCTTTCATCCTTACTTTCTATATTCGGAAATCTTCTTTCCCCCGTTGAATCCTATATCCGATCAAACTTTGGTGTGGTTTTAGCAACTGAGCGAGGCAAATCGTAGGCTAAAGCGATAACAAATCCCGTCCTTCACCTAGCAACAACCAATTTCTTCGTCTGAGAAAATGTACCAGCCCTGAAAGTGTAGAAATATATTCCGCTAGCTACTTGTTCTCCTGCTGTATTGGTGCCATCCCAGTAGGCAGCATGTGTTTGATTAAAATATATCCCTGTCGGTTTTATTCCCAAATCTAACGTATGTACAATTTTGCCTCTGGCATCGTAAATCTGGATCTCGGCTTCAACCGACTTTGACAACTGATATGGTATCCATGTCTCTGGATTAAATGGGTTAGGATAGTTCTGTGCTAGAACCGTTCGTAATGGCATGATATCTTTTAAGCTTAATTCCAGATAAACATATGCTTGGTCAAACTCGCGATCACTCACCAAATGTTCTAACTCTCCGATAACGTACTGATTATCTTCGTCCTCGACCGTGATTCTGAGAATATCCTGACGTGCGATAATAGGCTGATTAGCATAACCCATCCATACAACTGAAAACGCATTTTTCTCAGATGGAACAATATCCACTGTTCGCATACCGGTGCGCTGATTCCGAGCAGAGATTGTATGTTTTTGAGATAGGTCGACACCTTTGAGCTTGCCACAAAGAATGAATGCCCATTTGGTTTTTCCTATTGTTGAGGATGGTGCCCGAAAAAAAAGTCGAACATTCGATTCTCCACGATGCCAAGCGTCTCCAGTAGTTGTAATGGTTGCTGGCTGCATAGCATTGACCACGTATGCTTTTCCTCCCTCGACGGCAAATCCAGGAGGTGGATCTGATATTGTGAAACCTTCAAATTGTTGTAGTTGTGAATTAAACCGGATAACGATCGAAGCTCCCAGTTTCTGTGCCAAATGGCTGGCGGAAAAAGGACGATACGGTCTCAAAGGCAGAGAAACCATATTAAGCCCTTTTTCTAGTTGTATGTCTGCTTGAAAATTGGGAGGTAGCACCAGAGACTTCAGAAACTCAACGATTTCACGTTGTTTTTGGTTGGATAAGGCTATATATTTACCTTGGCTGCTCTGTGCTTCTCCACCGTGCATACGAATGGCTTGATCCAGAGTAAAGGCGCGACCGTTAAACATCCAGGGACCGGTGTTACCAACACCCCATAATTCCGCTGTAATAAAAGTTGCAGAATCAACATTAGGTTCATCTATCGGCTCTCGCAGTGCTTCACCCATGTAGTGTCGTTTCAAATCTGTATATGCATAAGCAATAGCTTTACCATCGATGGTTCTTTCAAAACGGGGTTCAGGGCCATCACGTGTAATATCGAAACTGAAAGACTTTGCTGGATCTATGCGGCTGGGTTCTCGAAAAATAGGATCATCAACAATAAGTTGAGGAATATGGCATGTTGCACAACCAATTTCTTTAAATGTCTTGTTGCCGTCAGCCACTGCCTGAGCTATAACTGGATCATCCGGAATAATCTGGACAGGTATAGGCTGAGCGGCTTGCCAAATTACCAGTGCCGTGACATCACCACGCGTGGCTTCATGATCATACCCGTCACCATCGTCCCATTGATGAAAAGGGTGTATTTCTTTTCTGGGATCATCCTCCAATCTTTCATCTGCTTGAATTCCATGGTGAGACACCAAGGGATTAGTAGTGAACTTTCTTATGCTTTCAATAGTTCCTTTTGAACCAAACGGTTTAATCATTAAATCTGGGGGGACACCATTGACATTACTTTTATCAACAGTCCCATCAGGCAAAGCAACCAAATGACCAAAATCTATGCCCTTGGCAGTAAGAAAACGTTGTATGGGTTGCCGAGTACGAGTGGCCTCGATCATCGCTTGGTTTTCAATAGCCTGCAATTGTGCTGTTATTTCCTCAGCTAGCAGTTCGAGTCCGCCAGAGCCAAAAACGTGTTTGGTGTTTCGCTCGTTAGTATGTTCTTTTTTGACGGAGAAGGGGTGTTTGGAATCCCATGCTCGGATAAAAGCGTTAGCAACGTTACCACCAGCACCACCGGCGAAAGGTTTGTTATGGCATTCCACACAGGAATTGGCATCTGGTCCAAAGGTTCGAGTAAAAAGATCATTGGATAGGTCATCGAGTGTCTGATCAGCTAACGCGTTCAAAATACCGTCAGAATTGACGTTAGGACGTCCATAACCATCCAAGGTACTGAAATCAGTAGTAAACAATTTCCCTCCAATATCGAAAAGTTCTTCAAACGAAAGAGAACCGTCGTCAATTTTTTCTTGTTCAATATGTTTAATGTTAGGTAAATCACCAATATCCTGAGAGAACCCAACTTCGAAGAATCCGGCTATCATAAAAACAACCCAAACCATTAAGATAAGAGGGGGATTACACTTCCATTTTGTTTCTTCAGTCTTTCTCTGACTTAACATATCATATAATTGAGTATGGTTACTCTAAAGTTATTGCGAGTTAGAATCGAAGAATTTAAAGTGTATGCACGCGCTGAGGTGACAAAACCAGTTCAATAGCATTTTACAACATATTATTGTCATTGATCAACTTTCATCTGAAAACCTGAGTGTTCAAAATGATCTAATCATAATGTGAGGAGAGAACCTTTCCATTTTCGCAATTCAGGCCTTATTTAGCATTCTAGTAATCGAAATAAAAATCGGATATAATTCAAGGCCAAACATATTGTTTTTTAAAATATCTGAAAAGTAGAAGTCTTTGCTTAGTTTTTCCATGTTAATTATTTAGTTTATTATTGATACCAGTAATACTTCAATGATGGTTGATAGACTCTTTTTTACCGACTCAAAATCTGATTGGATCATATACTGCAAAAGTATGATACGGCAATTGAGGAATTCACTTTTTTTGCTAATCATTCTTTTCTTTCTCACCATAAGTATAGAAAGCTGGGTCAAAGGTGAAACGCTCCCTTTTGGCCATCAGATTGGTGTAGGGGACTTCATGGGAGGTTTGCCTGGTGTAGCTATGTTTGACTATGATGATGATGGAGATCTCGATATTTATATAACGAATGGGGAAGGGTTTCCTAATCGATTGTTACAAAATGATGGAGAGGCTAATTTTATTGATGTAGCG
>PACG01000237.1 GCA_002699335.1 Candidatus Poribacteria bacterium | reverse complement strand
CCGACGAACATTTGAACTCTCATCCTGTAACACGAGGATCAGAGCCGGCACTGCCTCCTTGGCATCCTGGCCGATGTTGCCTAATGCTTCTGCCACATGCCGACGAACATTTGAACTCTCATCCTGTAACACGAGGATCAGAGCCGGCACCGCATCCTCGGCATCCTGGCNGATATTGCCTAATGCTCCTGCCGCAGNCAAACGAACATACTCAATTTCATCCTGCAATACGTGGATCAGAGCNGGCACCGCATCNTTGGCATCCTGGCCGATGTTGCCTAATGCTCCTGCCGCAGTCAAACGAACATTTGAACTCTTATCCTGCAATGCGAGGGTCAGAGCCGGCACNGCATCTTTGGCATCCTGACCGATGTTGCCTAATGCCTCTGCTGCATAATAACGAACATACTCAATTTCATCCTGCAATGCGAGGATCAGAGCGGGCACGGCATCTTTGGCATCCTGACCGATGTTGCCTAATGCCTCTGCCGCAGTCAAACGAACATTTGAACTCTTATCCTGCAATGCGAGGATCAGATCAATTATTCCCATCCTAAAACTTCCTTTTTAGATTATAACCATAAAATAGAAACCAAATAACGTCTTGAAAAAAACTTCTGAATTCCACACCAGAGGCAATCGTCGAACAGAACGGAAATAGAGGCGAAATAGGATNGATTCTGAGTGCCGATAGGCACGAGAAAACAGCTTTCTTCGAGCAAAGACTCCAGGTATTCTTTGAATCCGAGCATGAACTCCTTAAACGTGCGGAAACCTTTCTACATCCAGGCCGAACAGAAAATTATGTAATTCTTGAACCATCAGACAGATGTGGAACGCAAGGTCGGATTTACCAGGCATAAGCAACTCCGTACAGCCGTCGTTGGAATATTCTCGCGTATCTTCCAACCGAATACCTGTCTTGACCAACGCGGGGATGGCCACCTCGTCATTGTAGAGTGTCGGCTGTCCCAATCCCAAAGCGATAACCCAGCAAGCNGCTTCCAGGAGTTTCCTCACAATACCCTTGTGAGCCCGCACGTTCACCTTCGGCTTAACAAGCCTGACACTCGCTANCGTATTCAGACACATATAAGAAAGTTTATTGGTGTCCCCTTCCACCAGTCGTCAGTTCCCCAACGACGATGTTATTCCCGCTGTTATAGGCCTTCCAACCACGCTGCTGCCCCCTCATATTGGACTTAATCCAGAGACACTCCAAGAGCTCCTGTGTTTCGTTTTTGTCAATGTTCCATTCTGAATACCCTTCTTATAAAACGGATACAGAAACCCATCCAGTCTGCCAATTGGTACTATTCCCACTAGCTAGCAGAACAACAAACCACAGACGCTTCCCAGAAGGAACTTGGTGGTCCATAATAGCGGAACAGACTTCAGAAATGTCTAATCTGTTCCATCATATTTTATATTAAGTTCCAATAGTGACTCTTGTCTCCGGCTGCCGACAAGACTCGATTGACCGTTTCAGCACTGAGCATAATAGATAGCACGTCTAGTTCGGGCAACGTGAACAACTACTGGCTCGGTCAACCGCCCCTCTTGCATTTGAAATTGGTCTGGATTAACAACAACCTATTGAATCAAACCGAAACGGTTTCACCAGTCGATACTAATGCCCTTACCGTAGATGCACGAACCTCTGGATCCTGATCCTGCAATTCAAATAAGGTGGTTAGGACTCAAAAAGACACACTTGACGACACAGAATAGTGTCTGTTATAGTGTGTTAAGAATCGTTTAAACCCCTACTGTATCAGGAAAAAACGGACGAGTTTAAATCGGTGAGAGAGTTATGACTAGACTTTAACATAGGAACGGGAACATGACAAAAGAGTGGGAGCTAGCAACAGAAGTTACAGACCAACAGGTTGACTTTTACCAACAAAACGGGTATCTGACATTTGGCCGTATCTTTACCAAAGCTGAGTTGGATCAGCTGTACGCATACGTCGATCAAATGATTGTCGACTTACCTGAAAATAAGCGCCCAGAACAGATGGATACGCCTCACTTCCAACATCCATTTTTGTTCAATTATTTAGCTCACCCACGGGTGCTAGACGTAATCGAGCGGTTCATCGGCCCCGATATTGTGTTATGGTCGAGCCATTTTATCAGTAAACGATGTAATGATGGACTAGCCGTGCCATGGCATCAGGATGGCGTTTATTGGGGCAATCGACTAGAACCGATGGACGTCATTACCATGTGGTTAGCGGTGGATGCTTCGCAGGTAGAGAACGGCTGCATGCGCGTCATTGCAGGTAGCCACAGAGACCAAGATTTACGCTACCAAACAGTTGCCACCCGAAGTGAAAATCTGTTTGGTAGTGAAGTGGTAACCGAAGATCGAGACCCGTCAAAAGTGGTCGATTTGGAATTGGCGGTGGGTGAATGCCACTTTCATAAAGCCTTCACCATTCACGGTTCAAACGCTAATACGTCTCAGCAACGCCGGTGTGGTTATACTATGCGCTATATGCCTGCTAGTGTTCGCTGTAACGATGCTAAAGCCAATCTGTCTCACCAGATTTATCTGCTCCGTGGACAAGATCTCACCAACGGTTACAATCGCTATTCTTCGCTGCCATCGTTCCCGTCCTAAGGGGTAACCGGTTTGATGGCGTCGTAGATCCGGGTGTAGGTCTCCATTCGCCCTAAATACCGTTGATGCTGTTGTGGATCGGGTTCGTAAACCTTTTTAGGGTGGATTAGGGTTTGAACTGCCTCTCGAACGCTGTCATATTTCCCGATAGCGGTGCCCGCTAGAATTGCCGCTCCCATACAAACGCCTTCTGATACATCGAGAGCAACCACGTTTTTGCCGAAAATATCGGCTTTGAGTTGAAGCCACTTCTCCGACTTCGCGCCACCACCAATAGCACGAATCTCGTTAATCTCCACCCCGGCTAACGCCAGCAGATTGAGGTTGTGTTTAATCTCAAAGCTGATACCTTCTAGAACGGCTTTGACAAGGTCCGATTTTGTGGTACTCAGTGTTAGCCCTAGTATAGCACCCTTGGCATTTAGATCTAGTGTTGGCGTGCCAGAGCCTGTAAAGTGTGGCACTAACATAACAGGCGAGGGCTCTTCGGGCATTGAATCCAGCAGTAGATCATAAACATCCTGACCGTTGGCTTCGGCTTGGGCAACCTCTGTTTGCGCAAAGTTGTCGCGGAACCAACGTAGAATTACCCCACCACTGGAGACAAACCCTAACGTGACAAAGAGACCTTCCACCGTATGTGGATAACAACAGAAATTACCGTCGATCATCGCCTGATTTAAAACGGGTTCAGTAAAAGCTGGAGCTATGCACTCAACCGTTCCCGTGGCATCCATGGCATGGCCGTGATCGATAATGCCGGCTCCGAGCGCACCGCAGGGTTGATCGTGTCCTCCCGTCACGCTGACTACGGATTTGGACAAGCCTAGATCTTGCGCTACCGTTGAACTAATTTGGCCAATTACGGTTCCTGAAGGAACCGGTTGGGCAAAAAGATCTAAATCTATGTTTGCCACCTTAGCCATCCGTTCTGACCAGCGTTTGTTCAGAATATCAAAAGCCATCGTTCGTGCGGCTAAAGAATAATCAACAGCCACCGGAGAGATGCCGAGTTGATGATAAATAAAATCCTCAAAGCCAAGGAACTTCCGTGTTTGCTTGTAGATCCCGGGTTTTTTCCGCTGAAGCCAGATCAACTTAGCTACCGTGGTGATATCGCTCAACGGCACGCCGGTGATCTGCATAATTTCCAGTTTGCTGATTTGCTGCTCAATCTGGTCTGAAATACCTGTGGTTCGAGAATCGAACGAGGTGATAGCATGATCCAGAATCCGACCCGTTTTTGAGATTGGCGTTACCGCTTCACCTTGACTGGCCACACTAATCGCTTCTATAGGATCTTTTTGGGTCTGCTTGGCAACTGATCGAATCCCATCCGACACTTTCTGCCAAACCAGTTGGCTGTCGAGTTCAGACCAACCTGGCCGGGTGTGAATTAGTGGATATTCACCGTAAGCATGGGCTAAAATCTTACCTTCCTCGTTGAAGGCAATTACTTTGCAGCCTGTCGTACCAACATCAATTGAGAGTAGACTCATAGTTTCTCTCTCTTCTTTATCTTGTTCTGTTCAGTTAAAGTTTGGTCGTAATCTTCAACCACTAATTTACCAATCGGCGACACTACCATCTTCGTAATAAAATTCACCCCCCAATTCTTCTTCGCCGCCCGCCACCAGGCCAAGGAGATTCATCTTATCCTGTGTAATTCGATTATCCTGCTCAACCAATTTTTCATCGACTTCAAAGCCCAGACCAGATGCAGTCGGCAGTTCAATGTGTCCGTCCTCAACTTGCCAGGACGTTTGGAATAGATCGCTTCCCAAGCCTGCATCGACCTGCTCTTGAATCAAGAAGTTAGGGACAACCGCATCGACCTGCAGACAAGCTGAGAAGGCAACCGGGCCAATCGCACAATGCGGCATAATGTGCATATAGTAGATCTCGGCCATATTGGCAATCTTCTTTAATTCGGTGATTCCACCGGCATGGGCAACGTCGGGCTGAATGTAGGCGACCGCCTGTTTTTCAAAGATTTGCCGGAACTCCCAACGAGAGAGAAGTCGTTCACCTGTAGCAATAGGAAACGGAACATGATCAGAAACCTGCTTGAGGGCGTCTATATTCTCTTGCGGAACCGGCTCTTCTACAAACATTGGGCGCATCTGTTTCAGTTGGTGGCAGACCTCAATGGCTAATGCCGGCGTCATCTTGCCGTGAAAGTCAAAACAGAGTTCGGTGTCGTTGCCAACCCACTCCCGCATCAGACAGGCCGCTTCCACAAAAGCGTCAATGGTGGCAGGTGGTTCGTGTGCACGCCATTTCCCTCCAGGACCACTTTTAAAAGCGGTATAGCCGCTTTGTTGCAACCACTCCAACCGATTTCTAGCCTGCTCCAGGCTGGCTTCGCTAGTGTTGTGGATACCCCAATGGGCGTAAACTCGGATTCGGTCTCGGACAGCCCCACCCAGCAGTTTATAAGTTGGAACTTGGTAGAACTTACCCGCAATATCCCACAGTGCCTGGTCGATACCAGCCAGCGCTGACATCAATACATTACCACCTCTAAAAAAGGCAGATCTGTAAATATGCTGCCAGTGGTGTTCGATACGCAGTGGATCTTTGCCGATCAAATAGCCGGCCAGTTCGTTGACAGCGGCAATTGTGCTTTGGGGTTTTCCCTCTAAGGTCGTTTCACCCCAGCCGACAATTCCATTATCAGTGGTAATCTTAACCAACCGCATCCGTCGACGAGGAAAAAATTGCTCGATTTTCGCGATTTTCATGTTGCGTTCCCGGTTTTTTATGGCAGAACAGATCTACTAAATCAGGCTGTGTTTTTCCAGCCAAATCTTGAGGGGGACATCCGTGTCTTTGGGGGAAAAATGACCGTTAGCATTTGTTCCACCCCCTAAGAGTTGTTGGCGAATCGGATCACTAATTTTGAATAGATCTTCAGGAATCGTCATGTCGTCTTTAGGTCGCAACCATCGATAACCGTAACCGTAGAATAGACCTTTGCGAGTTATCTCTGAATCGTTTTCGGAGCGAGCGTGCCAGAGCCGCCGATCAAAAAAGACGGCATCGCCAGGTTCAGCTAAAACGACCATCGCTTCTTCTGGCAGCGATCCATCAGTTGGTTTGTCAATTTGATCGCGAAGGTGGCTACCGGGCAAAACGTAGAAATTACCTCTACCAGGCTGAGAGCAGTCAGAAAGCCAATAAACAATCTTTAGTGACAAGCGAGGTCTTGGACTCGACTCCATTTCGACGTTGACCCGACCACTGTCTTGGTGCCATCCTAGGGGACGAGGGGAACGGTCTGCATCTGCGGGACGAGGTGGTGTCACAATAAGATGCGAGTGGTAAGAGTAAATGTTCCAACCCAGAATCCCCCAGACCTTCGGAAAGGTCACTGGCCAGTCCAACAGGTCGGTAAAGGTTGGATCATCTTTCAAAAAATTAGGATAGAAAAAGTTCTGATGGGCAGTTAAAGCCGACTTCGTATATGGGTCATACCCTCGATCTAGATAAGATTGATGGATGGCATCGACTTTGACCTCCAATTTTTCTATCATTTCAGGAGGCAACGCATTCTTGACCAACAAATGACCGTCTTCGTTGAATTGGCGAAGTTCAGCTTCCGTAATTTGGTGATCTATATGATACTGACTGAGCATTTTCTTTCTCCAGAGCATCCCGGTATTAACAACCGATTATATCACAGATAAGGTAATTATCAAACGTTAAACAATAAGCGGCTACAGTTCGATAGTCGGCACTAATCTTGCGCTTACTGTTTCACTTAGAAAGAGGTGCCCATCAACCGTAGGTCCAACGTTCTGCACCTTTGCCTAATGTCCAAAATAGTTGACACCTTGTGTAGGGGTGTGTTAGTTTAGGCATACATTTTGCTGTATATATTCAGCGGCGAAAAATAGAGTGTCAGGNAGTGTCTCTCAGCAAAAAAAGTTGAAGTTTTCTGTCCAATCTACCGAAAAGATAAGAGAAGAGTTCCAAAATTTAATCGGTACAGTTTCCATTATTCTAAATTACAAGGATACCAACATAAACGCTCCAATGGATTCGATTGAAAATTGAGCGTTCAGTTTAGTAACAGCCACAGTGTAAGTGAATGAGATCCACACGAACGTTAATTTCCATTCTCACCTTTCAGTTCTTGATTTTTCTCTCTCTTCAATCGCAAACCGTCCAAAAACTACAGCTGCCCACCTTCGCTGAGGAATTTGGGAAGGTAGTTGCCATCGATGGAGATACCGCTATCATCGGTGCCCCTGGCTTGACGGGAATCGGTTACGCCTACATCTTTGAACAACAGAATAGCAGTTGGGTTAAGACTCAAGAGCTACAAGCTCCTGGTAGTAGCATTAATTTTGGAGCATCGGTCGATATTTCAGGGGATGTAGCAGTGGTCGGTGACCCCGATGATGAGAAAGGCCAAGTTTTTATTTTCCATCGTGATAACAACTGGCAACTCAAAGAATCACTGTCTATGCCAGGTCCACTTCTAGATTACGGGGGGAAATTTGGTATGGATGTGGCCGTACACGGTAAGACCGTAGTTGTAACGCTTGCCCATNCGCCNCCTCCTGGCCCTAGCGGAAGCGGAACGCTTCGCTACATTGCCCAAGTCTACGATCTTGATGATAATTTCAACTACAGCGACNANTANTCACTTTTTGTCGATAATGACATACTTCAATCGGACGGATTGAATGCCGATATTTTTAACGACCGAATTGTGGTNGGCCGNCCNGATGGCGATTTGGTTTATGTTTGGGACCGGNCCGATTGGGGNGGAGATCNNACCCAAATCTTGACAGGTACAGTGGGGAGTNATTTTGGGGCTTCAGTGGCAATCGAAAATAGCTTAGTTGTAGTTGGTGCACCAGAGGCACACAACGATTCGGGGGCGGNTTATGTTTTTGATCAACTGGTTCAGAAGGACGAATTACGGCCAACCAGATCATACGATATGCTAAATGAGGGATTTGGTTATTCCACAGGCCTAGACGGATCTACCATTGTCGTGGGCAACAAGTTCGGTTCTAATGTTACTAGCACTCTATTTCCCGCAGTCTATGTTTTTGAGGATTTAAATACTACTGGTGTTTGGCAAGAAACGGTACGNCACGCAGGTGATAGTAATAATGCTTTTGGTCAAGCTATCGACGCTTCAAGTGGAACNATCCTGATCGGTGCCTACAAAAACAGTTCATNTAAAGGAAACGTTTATGTCGNACCGACGGATCCACTGATTATCGTGACNTCCTNGACTGGAGAAGATAATTGGATTAATTTTGGCGATNTTTTAACTGANCCAGAAACTGTTCGTGAAGGCGTAACGGTCAAGCATAACTATTCTTTTAACACAGACGTAAAACTNGTTNCTCGCAACCTGCAAGGAACAGGATCATTAACCTTTAACTCGAAGCAACTCGAAACATTTACTGCTCTCAAACCCTACNCCAATTCAGATTCGAGTACTGAAAAGTCAGTTACCCTTAGATTTTCGCCTGCCATCGGTGGNAAATNCCTGATCGAAGCCTATAGTGATTTGAAATCCGGTTTGGGTCTCTTGCTGTTTACGACCACGACCATTGTTCCCGTCGAGGCCGGTATCACTGCTCCTGAAGCCGATATTTTGGTTGATCCCACCAGCATTGATCTGGGCAATCTCATCTTAGGGCAAGCAAAAAGTCTAACCTTAAAAATTGCAAACAATGGAACCGGTGTACTCTCTATTTCCAGTATCTCTTTTCAAGATCTGGTTCACTTAGATCCGGTCTCTGACCTGAATCCGATCAACCTAGCGGTTAATACCTCTACCGATATCCCCTTAACATTTTCTGTTCCTGANGATCCTAACGAAGCAGGAGATATTTCGGGTAGCCTAGTAATTACCAGCAACGATCCNGATCAACTGACCAAAGAACTTANCATTTCTGGAAAATCTCAGACTGCACCACAAATCGTGGTTGACGTCACCGAAATTGATCTGGACATCGCACGCGTCGGGGAATTGGTCCAAAAGACGTTGACCATTCGGAATACAGGACAAGCAATTTTACATGTCAGTCATATTACGCCACTTGACTTTAATGGGTTAGAGCTGATAGATAGCGATCAGGATCTGGGTGGTTTTGCAATTCCTGGGATAAACGAATCAGGCGTCGCTGGTGAATGGAGCATATCACTCCCACTCGAGCCTACTGTTCGTGGTGTATTTTCAGGGAAACTGAAGATTTTAAGTGGTCGCAGTGCCGGGGCAGAGACANCAGAACTACTAATCTCTATTACGGGAACAGGTGTCGCGCCCGAGATTACTGTTACGCCGGAACCAACAGAAATCGATTTTGGCATCGTCGGTGTTGATCTTGAGAGACAGTTTGAGATAACCGTTCAGAACGATGGAGATGCAGATCTGAACCTGACCGGCCTGGAATTGACAAGCATCGAAGAAGACAATATCCCGGTTCCTTCCAGCCAAAGAAACCAGATCCTGACCATCAACTCTACCNTAGACTCCAATCCGATTGTTGTACCGAACGCNACTGTATCGATCAACCTAATCTTGAATGCTGAACAGGAAGGTAATTTTACAGGGCAACTGTCGCTCGCAAGTGATGCCTATAATACCGATAACAAAACNATCTANTTTGAGGCTAAGGTCAGAGATCAGTTCATTAAAATCGATGAGGATACACCATACATCGATTTCACAGTGGAAGATTTTCAGAAGTTTTACCAAAATGCAACAGATGTTGCCAATTTTAACAGTGTCAAAATCACGGCTTTATCTGAACACGGAACTCTGAAGTCTAGTGAGACAACTCTGGTCGTTGGGTCTCTCATTCCAGTGGCAGATATTGACCAGTTGTCATTCCATCCNACCTCAGATTGGCATGGAGACACCACATTCGAGTTTTCAATCAATGACGATAACACNGCCNACCCATTTATTATTATCATCCAGCCGATCAATGATGCACCGACTATTGTNGCCGAAAAAATGTTGGAAACTACTGAAGACTCGCCGCTGTTGATTTTTTCAGCTAATTCTCACCTACAGGACTATTCATATCAAGATGCGGAAGACAACGAGTGGTTTAATATCCAAATTGTGGANCTTCCAGTTGAAGGAACATTAAAGCTTGATGGTTCGCCGTTACAAGCTAATGCAACGTTNTCGGTTGATCAAATTGAAAGACTAGAGTACATCCCCAGAGAAAACTGGAACGGTGAAAATGGCGAAAAAGACACCTTTAAGTTTAAGGTCAATGACAATGCNGTCAANACGCAGGGAGTAAGCGGAAACAGCTATAACCCATACAGTGAAGCTGTAATTGTCTCCATCACCGTCAACGCGATCAATGATGCACCAACGGTTACNGGCGCTACCGTATCTACCGGNGAAGATGCTGNCTATACTTTTTCGATNCAGGCATTCAACCAAGATTATAGTGACGCGGAATCCAACANACTGGTCAATGTTAAGATTGAAACCCTCCCTAATAACGGAACCNTGAAACTCGGTCAGCAACCAGTAACCGCCAATCAGGAAATTCCTGGTGATCAAATTAGCCAGCTCACGTTTGTACCGGTCGCTGACTGGAACGATGAGTTTATTTCTAGCAATGGGGCAAATAATGAAAAAACGACCTTTACCT
>PACG01000236.1 GCA_002699335.1 Candidatus Poribacteria bacterium | reverse complement strand
CAAATTCCATCTTGTTCTGCAATATCAGATACATTCGTCTGACAGATTTCATTTAGACGACTACCAGAATAAAGTGAGATCAGTGTTCCCCAATATCGTTCTGGTCGATTCTGGTCCACAGAACCTCTCTTCAAGCTATCAGCACAAATCAGCTCTAATTCACTTGAGGTGATTTGTTTTTCGATGGTCTACTTTTGTCGAGTTGAGTCTAATTTCCCTTGGAAGAAATTTCTTTCACATACTCCTGATTGACCAATTGAAAAGAGTTATGATTTTGCTGAACAATTTACCCATTGTTTTATCACTTATCAGTTCAACATTTTCCATTTCAACCAGTTCATTAATAGTTTTATTAGGGTATCTAGATTTTCTATTTTTGGATAGTTTTTTGAGTGTTTGAACCAGTTCTCTACCATCAGAGTGGGAAAGNGAATGGACTGGAATATCACCTNCAACTTCCAGAAGTAAGTTAGTAGAATCCTGACAATCTATAAGAGTTCGAGGTNTTATACCCCTTTCTTCTCTACTTTTAATAAATCTGTCNCAGAAATCAGATAGTAGAATAGAACTATCCTCTGTGGGTTCTTGTTTAACTGGGATTGAAACTGATTCCCTTGTTTCTAATTCAACTGAATTCTCAACATTATCAGTTTNTTCACTCAGTAAAAACTGTTTCTGTTCAAATNGATCCAATTTCAACTGGATCNATTCTTCCCTTAATTGTTTGAACTATTGGNTCTGGGTCATATCCGTGTTCCTCTANAACCTGATTCACTTTGGGATTCATTTCCTTCAAGGTTTGTCTGTAATTNTGTTTCAACTTATCTCTGAATTGTTCTTCTTGTTCCCGATTATTGANGAGACTCTTTAGTCTATCCGTTTCACTAAATCGGTTAGTACCCAGATAATAGTGTTGGACATGACGTTTGGCNTTTTCCAGTTCAGTTCTTAAAATATCCTTGATATCACTNATGGTTAGTTTTTTCATCTCTGGATTNTCTCGGATTGAATTATGAATTATATAGAGACTGTGTCACCTGATTCAGGTATAATGNAAGTTGTTTGGATTGTCTGAGGATCCCACAACCCAGAGATAATTGAAACTGTCTAGATTCAAGTATCGGTTGGAGATCAAGTGGAATGACCGAACGAAAAAGGTAGGAACTTCCTGTCTTGCGATGGACTAGATACGAGAGATTCATAATACGAANTGTGTCCAAATTGGACAAAAGGGTCAATATTCGTATCAGGGGTTGGGAAAACCCAGTCTAGTAAGGGTTTGTGTACAAATGGAAGAGTCTAATCTAAACCAATCCTTGCCGTTTAGCCAAATAGGCAGACAATGCAAAATCAAGTGGAGTTGCCGTGTCGATCGTGTTATAATCGATATTCGATTTTGCGGCCGCTTGCTGGTAGGTCTGAATAAAGTCGTTATGATGTTGTAGGTAGGTCTGCCGAATCGCATTTGGATCTGCTGTAATTTCGTGGTCGGTTTCGGCATCTACAAAGCGAGCCATTTGATTGAAATCGAAGGTCAGTTCTTGACGGTCTAGCAGATGGAACACAATTACTTCGTGGCCATTATAGCGGAAATGCTCCAATGCGTTGATCACTGATTCAGTCTCCTCGGCATATAAATCCGATAGTAAGATAACGAGACCTCGCTTGGTCAGGCGTTGCGCTACTTGATGTAAAGGCTCGGCTAGTTGCGTCTGTTTCTGAACTTCAATCTGGTGTAGCATTTGTAGAATAGTATGCAGATGGACAGGGGAACTTCGAGCTGGCATAAATTGACGAAGGGCACCATCGAAGTAAGCAAAACCAACTGCATCCCGCTGTCGGATCATAAAGTAGGCCAATGATGCCGCCAGATATGAAGCATAATCCAGCTTGGTTAGTTCCATCGACGTATAGGTCATGGAGGCGCTTGTATCTAGTAATAGGTAGCAGTAGAGGTTAGTTTCCTCCTCAAATTGCTTGATATAGTGTCGGTCCGTTCGTCCGTAGACCTTCCAGTCAATATGTTTAATATCGTCACCTGGCATATACTGGCGGTACTNCGCAAATTCGATACTAAACCCGTGATAAGGACTTTTGTGGAGGCCAGAGATAAAGCCTTCAACCACGAACTTGGCAATCAACTCCAAACTTCCGATCCTCGCCAACAGCGTTGGATCCAAAAACTTAATGTCTGATTCAGGTCGTTGTTGCACCTTTGATCCCGTCTATTTACTGATCTTTTGTTTGGTAAGTTTCAGTGGATGTGGATCTGCGCCAACGGCTAAGCAGATCAATACTGGACGTTCAGTCTTCTTTTCACCTGATCGAATCAGAACCATCGCTATCATGCCTTTGAACGGTACCAATACCAATAGGACACAGGAACTTACCCGTGAATTGACGGTTCAGATTTTACAACTAAATCGATTTGAAGTCGTCGACCACTACAAAGTAGCGACGCTCGTGGAAGATGAAGGACTGGAGGGAATCGACCTCAGCGATACACTGGTCAAAAACATCGCCCGCAAGTTGCAGGCTGATGCCATTCTGCTGGGTGAANTCACCAACTTCCAGGAACCGGAATCACCCTACCCGCTGTTGCGAAAACCACCCTTCATCGGCTTAAGCCTTCGTATCGTGAGTATCAATCAAACTATGCCGATGACAATCTGGAGTATGAACGATACTTTTGATAGCCGTGATCGTCAGGTGAAACAATACGTTAAGCGTTCGGAACGCCGTCGATTAAATACCGATCCGTACTTCCTGATTCAGGTTGTAGCCAAAGAAATCGCCAAAACATTCGCCTTCTAAGTCATATTCCCGATCTCTGATCAAGTCGAGGACGCTAACCTTCGGTTGGTGCTCGATCGGGGATTATGCCTGGCGTTGCGCCAGCATAGCGGCTCCAACCAACCCGGCCCGATTTCCAAGTTTGGCCGCAACGATTTGTAAGCTCTCAGCGTTGGTGTCCATTGCTCTTTGCTGAACTTCAACTCGAATGGGTTCAAAGAGCAACTTTTCCCCAGCCGCTGCTACACCGCCACCAATGATCACCATTTGTGGATTCAGAATGTGGGCAAACGACGTCAGTGCAATACCGATATATCTTGCTGTTTCGGCAAAAATTTCAATAGCGATAGGATCCCCATCTACTGCTGCTTCAGCGATAGTTTGGGGGGTTAACGCTCTCAGTCGGCCTTCTAAACCGGGTGAACGACGAACCTCCTTGATAATTTTGGCTCGAGTCCGTTCCACGATCTGCCCCCCTCCAACATAGGCTTCTAAACAACCGTAGTTACTGCAGCTACATCGTCGACCATCACCGAAAATAATTGTATGCCCTAGCTCTGCGCCAACATATCGACTACCGTGAAAGATCTGACCATCGATAATAATACCACCACCGACTCCCGTTCCAAGCGTTAGGCAGACCACATCGCTCAGACCAATTCCGGCTCCTTGCCGTAACTCGCCGTAGGCCATAGCATTCCCGTCGTTCTCAATGTGAATTGGCAAATCGGCAATTCCGGGTTTAAGCTGTTGCTGAACCAAGTTAACTAATGGAATATCGCACCAACCTTCAAAGTTAGGTGAGAAATGAACCACGCCTTGGCTTGGAATAATCAGGCCCGGTGTACCGATACCGATACCAACTAAATGTCCCAGAACATGTTCTTGTCTCCTAGTCAGGGGCGAGGACTGGCTCGATCGGGAATTTAGATTTCTATCTGTTGCCTGTATCTCATCGAGCAAACTGTGAATCGCCTTGGCTATATTTCGGGCCACCACTTCAGCCCCATCATTAGCCTGACTTGGTATGGTCAGGTCAGCGATAATGTCCCCGTTATCAAGTACGAGTCCAGCTTTGATTTGTGTGCCACCTAGATCGACACCGACACTGTAGTCATTGGCTGGAGATTGGGTCGTATCTTCTTTGATAGGATCTGCTNCCATCGTNGTCCTCCCCGATCAAGGTGTGAAGTATAAAAAAGTTATTTCTAACTTTTCCCCGTCCGATTACTCCATGCTATAAATTGGATCAACAATTGCGGTAGCGATTGTCGGCTTGAAACCCGGTCGATAAAACCATTGGGGGGCGATTGAGTGGTTGACTTCTCGATCGTCTGTTCTAATAAAACAATATCTCCCAGGGGAAAATTGGTCTGATAGCATTGATGTACCAGTTCATATACCAGCTGTCCATCACCTCCTACTTGTTCCGGTTGATGCTCTAGTGACCTAGCCAACCGAAAATCAAGGGATTTCGTCTCCTCTGTGGTTAAATCAGTTGCTGTATTCACCGGTGTCGGAACCGTGGAGGTTAGAATAGTCATGTGTATCTGTTGGCCGAGCCCTTTCAGTTTCACCGATAAGCAGGTTAGGTCTATAGCTGAAAGTGGGGTTATCGGTGTGGTTGCAGACGCAATACCTGTCCTCGACTGTGCGGAAGCCCCTTCGAGTCTTGGTTGCGACATATCGAGGGATTGGGACGAAGGGGCTTCCGTTGGGTTGTAGTCCGAAGGAATAAATGTAATCAATGGGGCCTGTTGATCTATGGCTAATTCAATTGCTCGCAGTGGCAATGTCAAGTTAGTTGGTATTCCTGCCAATATAACAACATTACCGTTACCGATCTGGCCCAAGCCAACTACTGCTTGGTGATATTCTAATAGTTTGGTTGGCCCGATCTGGGAGAAATCAGGATCGTCTGTACTCATATACTCAACTGAATCTAAGGTCTGACGTATGCGCTGATCATTAGGCATTGGGTTATTATATTGACAACGGGGGCAAGTATACAGGTTGCGCACCAACATCTTCTTAAACACTAATTCCTCACATCCTCGACATTTAACCCATAGTACCTGCTCATTATCTGTTGGCGCGAGATCCAGAGAGGATGACGATGCATGAAGCCGACTATCTGAAGACCGGCTTGGTACATCGGTACCACCAGTTGCTACCAGTTTCTTCATCTTACTCCTTTTCCTATTTTAATAGTGATTAGTAGATAGTGAATTCTCAACTCAATTCTTAATTCTTTTAANCATCTTAACCGAGGCAATATCATAGATTACCTCATCCATGTAAGCGTCGATCAGTTGCAAGCCACGCCCATCTGATCGCGTGAGATTATCTAACTCTGTCTCCACCAAAGAAGGGCTCTCCTGTAGTTTATGTTGATTCAGACAACCACTGTCTTGAACTAGAATCGTCATTTTTTCGGACGATGCTTGAAATTCAAAGTGCACATACTTTTCTGGATCGGCGGCGTTACCATGTTTAATAGCGTTCGTACCAGCTTCGATAACAGCCAGATTGATTTGGTGCGAGATTTGTTCATCGATCTGCATCAAGTTTAACATTTCGGAGATCAAGGCATCGAGTAAATGAACACTCTCAATGGTGCTGGGTAGATCTAACCGAACGGTCCACATGGCTATTCTTGTCTTGAAGAAGCGGATGTATGCCCTATACTCATTGATGGGTTTCGACCTNCATTCACTTTTACAACTATCAAAGCCAAATCGTCTTGGAGTTGAGGTGGGTCGCTCTTATCTTCAAGCCGACAAAAATTGAGGAGATCTGCTTCTATCTGCTGACAAATCCCCTCGGCAAATAGATGGTAATTCGATTCGAAGACTTGAGCCAAACGCTTCTCTCCATATAAAATCCCATTTTGGTTTTCGGCTTCTAAAATCCCATCAGTATAAAATAGGAGAGCATCCCCAGGTTGTAACTCGATCACCTGTTCTTCAAAGGTTGCGAAGCCAAAACTTCCTAGGACTAACCCGCCAACATTGAGTTGCCGGATCTGGTGAATCTCCTCGATCAATCCCGCCTCTGATTCCGGTCGGGGGGCGGGGGCGTGTTCTATGTCAGTGCTATTGTTGTCCTCAACCCAATCTCTGGAGGGAGAAGCATTCATCAAGTGAAAGGGATAACAATGACCTGCGTTGGCGTAAGTAAAAGTGTAAGTTGGCGTAGTCCCGGTCGAAAGACGGTTGGCATCAGCATCTAACACTCCATAAACAACGGTAGCAAATAGATCTGGATCTGTATCCGTAGCTATGAGGTCGTTGATCCGTTTCAAGACATTTGCTGTAGAAGCCTTGTCTCCGAATCGCCTTTCTTCTTCCCGGCTAACTAAGCGGAGGGCTGTGCGGATCATTACCATCAGTAAGGCCCCCGGAATCCCTTTGCCTCGCACATCGGCAATCACCAAACCAAACCGCCGGTCGTCTAACTGGATAAAGTCGTAAAAATCACCGGAAACNGACATCGAACTGCGGAGATATCCGGCCATGTCAACGCCAGGAATATGGGGGGGCGTCTGTGGGAGTAAGCCCTGTTGGATAGCAGATGCTGCTTGTAGATGTGAGGCTAGTTGTTCGACCCCATCTGCACTAAACTGCTCTCCCATAGCACCGATCAACGGGTTGATATACTTGATGGGTAAGGTCCGATTCAAGACTGACTCAATCCGCAACACTAGTTCTTGGGATTCAAATGGCTTGGTAATATAGTCTTCTGCCCCTGCTGTTAAACCTTGAATTCGCTCGTTGACCTGGGCTAGAGCCGTTAACATAATAACAGGAATTGTTGCCAAATCAGGTTTGGCTTTCAACATTTCCACTACTGCATAACCGTCCATTCCCGGCATCATCAGATCCAGCAAAATTAGATCAGGTTGATGTGTTTCTGCTAGTTNCAACCCTTGNCTACCGTCACCCGCTGTAATTACATGGTAGCCTTCCACTTCTAAGATCATCTCCAGCAGATCTAAAATATCAACCTCATCGTCGATAACCAAAATTGTTGCTTGATGTGCTATTTCAGTTGTCACTATTTGTTCAGATTGGCAAGGTGAATTGGAAATTACTGCCTACTCCATTTTCGCCATCGCCTATCCACAAGTTACCACCATGTGCTTCGATAATACCCTTGGCAATTGCCAATCCAAGCCCAGTTCCTCCTTCTTGCCGAGTGTGAATATTGCTTTTCTGATAAAATTTGTCAAAGACCTTTTGGCGTTCCTCTACCGGCACGCCAACTCCTGTATCGATTACCTCAATATGTACTGTATTGTTGTCAGATACATTCCCGACTTGATCAGGAATATTGACCCGAATACTGACAATACCTTTGTCAGGCGTAAATTTGATAGCATTTCCAATCAGATTGGTTAAGACTTGCCCAATCCGCTCTTCGTCACCACAGACTGAGGGGAGTTCGGTTGCCCCAATCAAATGTAGCCGGATCGATTTTTNGTCTGCCTGGAGGCGGAGATCTCCGATTCGATCTTTGATAANATCAATCATTGAAATTGAGTGATGCTTAAATTCAGCTCGTCCCGCCTCAATGCGAGAAATATCGAGCAGATCGTTAATCAATGTAGCTAACCGCTTGGATTGACGCTGCACTCGCGATAGGCTATCTGTTTGACGTTGATTTAACGCTCCAGTTTTACCTTCTAAAACCAAGGAGACAAAACCAATAATCGAGGTTAGAGGTGTTCGGAGTTCGTGCGATACCAGGGAAATAAAGTCTGACTTCATTTGATCAATTTCTTTCTTCCGTGTCACATTTTCAAANACATAGACTGAACCGAGAATTGCACCATTTTCATCTAGATAAGGGGCTGTAATGACACGAAGAATAATTTGACCGTCCTTTGTTACCTCCGTTTCACTGCTATTGTGCAGTGAAATTTCAGTGGTCATAATTTTACCTCCAACTCCGACCAGGGGATCAGTAGCTGCTAACTTGTAAGCGTTATCGGTATCCNTACCGGTCAAACTTTCCCCGGTTGTATGTCGTGCTCCTTTTTGCAAGGCCTCAATTAAGGCTTCGTCCTGTATCACCTGTGACAGCTCCCGGTTCTGCGCACCGTGCGGAATGTTCAACAACCGTTCAGCCGTCGGATTAATGTGTAGAACACAGTTCTGGCTATCGATAACGATCAATCCTTCTGATAGACTGTTGACGATAGCTGTCATTTTCTGCTCTTCCTGCCGCAGATTTTCAACCGCCGACTCCAGATTACTCCTCATGGCATTAAACTCTTCGGCCAACAACCCTAGCTCATTGCCAGTAGTAACTGGGATTTTTAAATCGAATTTCCCTTGACCAACAGCACGAACCCCATCTACGACCTGCATAATTGGCGTTACGATCCGCAATGAAACAACCCAAGCAATGGGTATAATCGCCACACAAGAGACCATGGTGAAGTTGAGAATCCGCCTTGTCAGCTGGGTAATCCCTTCAAAGGCGACTGAGGCCGGTTGAAAAACTAATACGGTCCATTTGCTAAAGTTTTGCGACATTTTTTGGTTTGGCCACCGTTGTTGCCAGGTTCGAGTTCGTGCCCAGCCATAAACTTGTGGCTCGGTCTGTAACGCCATTAGATTTTTGTCACCCACCGGCTGTAGATCAGCTCTCTCAGCGCGCATCTGATAATTGTAATACTCACCATTCTGGCTGGTGGCAGCAATAATGGCTGCCATCGCCGCATCACTTTGGTCAATGTGATCACCAAAGATATATTTACTGGATATGGGAGCAGCGATTATCCGACCATACTGGTCAATGATGACAGTTCGAAGTGCGACGGATGTATGGGTTGAAACATCCGTCGCCTTTCTACCGTAGGTCGAATCCTTGACCAGATCCACTAATTCAGGTAAGACCAGTGTAGCCTTTAGAATCCCAAGTACATTTTTCTTCATTTGATCACGAATTGGCAAGGCAATCGTTAATTGATGTCGCTTTTCATCAAACGTAATATCCTCAATAACATCGTAGCCCAGATTATTATTGAAGGCCCGATCCCACCAACCGTCTTCCACNATCGAAAAGAAGGTATCAATATTGGAAGCCTGGATAATTTGCCGATGGGCATTGGTAATCACAATTTGGCTATTAGGACCAGCATATCCTTCCAGTTGGCGGACATCGTCTCTTAACAGGTTATTCGATTCCAGCAACTGCAAGTCNGTAGGCCGTTCCTCATTTTGGCCAGTACTACTGTTAGCAAGCGCAACCTTAGAGCGAATAGTTTCAATATATTTGTAGATCGTTTCTATTCGTAGGGCAATACTATGGTCAGCTTGATCTAGTTTCTCTTGTGCTACCTGTACCAGGCCTTGACCGATTGTTTTTTCCAGTGCCTGTTTACCATAGGTATAGGCGATTAGAGAAGCAAGCAAGAGTGGAATGAGTGCAATCAGAACGAATTGAAAGACAAATTCACCCCGCAGACCGAGATTAAGACCNCTATTTTTTTTCTTTATTTTATTACTCAGCCACATCTTTTAATAGATTAGTAGCCAGTGATCAGTTAATAATGTNTGGAAACAAAAAACCANCCATTAATTCGTCCGAATGCTAGATTTACAGGTTAGATTTTAAGGGGCGTATCTAGTAGTTTCGGAATCACTCACAATTTCAAGAACCGTATCTAGCCGAGTGACTCGTAGCACATTACGGACATTAGGTTGTGGATTTAACAACACTAATTTACCCCCTGTTTGGCGAAGTTGTTGAACGGTCAACATAATTGCGCCCAAGGCTGAACTATCCAACAATGGCACTTGCGATAGATCGAGAATAAAACCGCTCGCATGTTGGTTGGTTAATCGGTTCATCTCCTCTTTTAGTTTTTCCGCGTGCATACCGATAATTTTACCATGGAAATGGAGAATTGGCGGTTGGCTATCGGTGACACTGATCAGGTTGCTACCACTTCCCAGTTCGGCTGGGGCTGAGAAAGTAATCGTTTGTCTAATCATTATCAAGTCGTTGGTTAGTTGTATCGCCTAATCTCAACTAAACGGCTGTATCCAAGCAGACGTTCGCTTTTATCCTGTTTGGACCTATTTCCTGTGTGTTCTGGTCGCTCCCAGATCTGCACAACTTTTGCGCCTAACGCTGACAAGACAGATTCAGCTTGGTAAATCTCTTGCCTGATGTCATCCACCTGACCTGATTTATAGGCGATCCAACGGCCATCTGACTTGACGAGGGGCAGACAATAGATTGCTGATGCTTGCAACGAAGCCACATAGCGGGTAACGACTAAATCGGCACCATGTTGGCCTNGTGCTGAGCCTGACAGATGCTTTGCTCGCTCAGCAATGACTTGAACTGCTGACAAGCTGAGTTGAGCACTGATATATNGCAGAAAACTAGCCTTTTTTATTACCGACTCTACTAANACCAATTCGATTTGGGGGCGGTAAATCTTCAGAGGAAGCCCTGGAAAACCAGCTCCACTTCCAATGTCGATCAATCGACAACCGGACTGCCGGTCGACTAACATTGCTTGGACTGATTCCAGTTCTAACAACTGCAACGAGTCCAAAAAATGTTTTCGGACAATCCCATCGACATCGTCGATACGAGTCAGGTTGATTTTTCGATTCCAGATCTGAAGCTGTTGCAAATAATATATAAACTGGTCTAGCTGCCGGCTTGAGAGTTGGAACCCACTTTTACAGAATAGAGTTTCAATCCGAGAACGAGATTCGCTTTGCACCAAATTTAGAGGCTTATCGCATATAGTATGTCCGACCTACGCCTGGTACCGATTCGAGCCGGCAGGAACTTTGGCTTGAGCCGGAATTTCCGTNCTCGATGAGTCGGATGACTTTGTTCTGTTTTTCAACCAAACCATCAAAATGGAGACATCGGCCGGTGATACCCCCGGTACTCGAGAGGCATGTCCAATCGAAAGCGGTCGAATTTGAGCTAACTTTTGCTGTGCTTCTGTTTTTAGTCCATGAACAGACGAAAAATCAAAATCATCAGGAATCTGCAAAGCTTCAAACTTTTTGAACCTTTCGATCTGCAGATCTTGCCGGGCAATGTAACCCGCATATTTGATCTGTATCTCTACTTGTTCCTCGACTGTGCGGATATGTCCGACTCCACCCCTTGCTTTCGCGGGAACAGGNTGGCACGATCGGAGTGTATACGAGTCGGCTAGATCTTGGATTTGCTGATAAGAGATGTTGGGCCTTTTCAATAGTTCCGCTAGCGTGGTTGNCGTTTTAATGGGTGGTAGCCCAATTTTATGTAGTTGATCTAGGACTTCTGGTGAAGGTTTGATTTTAGTGTTAGACAGACGTTCTAATTCAGCTTCAATCTGTTGTTTTTTGTCCAAAAAACGCTGGTAGTCAGCTGTAGAAATTGTTCCAATTCGATAGCCGGTTTCGGTTAGGCGTAGGTCAGCATTATCTTCACGCAACTGAAGACGATGTTCCGCACGCGAGGTAAACATTCGATAGGGTTCCCGAATGTCCTTGGTGACCAGATCGTCAATCAATACACCGATGTAGGCTTGCGATCGATCCAAGATCAGCGAACCTTGATCTTTAACTTTTAAGCCAGCATTGATGCCCGCCATCAGCCCCTGTACCCCCGCTTCTTCGTAGCCGGTAGTGCCGTTTAACTGTCCGGCGAAGAAGAGGTTCTCCACCTTTTTGGTTTCCAGAGTTGGATAGAGTTGGGTGGCCGGCGCAAAATCATACTCCACTGCATAGCCGAAACGCATAATTTCGGCATTTTCTAGCCCCCGAATACTGGCCACCATGTCCATCTGAACATCTTCCGGTAAACTGGCTGAAATACCGTTGAGATAGATCTCCTGCGTATCTTTCCCTTCTGGTTCGACGAAAATCCGATGCTCATTTTTGTCGGAAAACCGAACCACCTTATCTTCGATTGAGGGACAGTATCTTGGGCCCACGCCTTTGATTCGTCCGCTATACATGGCAGACCGATCCAAATTATCACGGATTATTTGATGCGTTTTCGGATTAGTGTAGGTGATGTAACACGGTATTTGCGATTGTGCAATTCGATCGTTAGAAAACGAAAAAGGTCTAGGCCTTTCGTCTCCAGGCTGATCTTCCATCAAACTAAAATCGACTGTTCGGGCATTGACACGTGGTGGTGTTCCCGTTTTTAGCCGGCCAACCTCAAGACCAAGATCGAGAAAACTTTTCGACAGTCGTTCGGCTGAGGATTCTCCTGCTCGCCCGGCACTATAGGAAACGTCTCCAATATGGATAGTACCTCTCAGAAAAGTGCCGGCAGTCAAAATTACAGTTTGTGCTAGATAAGCAGTTCTAGTATGAGAGAGAACACCGACGCATTTGCCGTTGTCAGTTAGCAATTCCTCAACTAATCCCTCTTTAATGTCCAATCCGTCTTGATTTTCTAAGACCTGCTTCATATAAAGTTGGTAGGCTTTTTTGTCAGCTTGTGCACGACTGGATCGAACTGCAGGGCCTTTTTTGGTATTTAACTGCCGAAACTGAATGCCCGTCTCGTCAATAGCTTTTGCCATCTCGCCACCCAAGGCGTCTATCTCTTTGACTAAGTGGCCTTTAGCTAAACCACCGATAGCTGGGTTGCACGACATTTTTCCAATCGTGTCTAAGCTTAGAGTCATGACTAGCGTCCGACATCCCATCCGAGCCGCTGCTAACGCAGATTCGCAACCCGCATGGCCAGCACCAACTACCAGTACATCGTAATTTTTATAGTAAGCTCTCATATTCGTTTGTCACATCAATTCGACTTTCTAGTCATAATTAGTATTATGGCTACCAGATCATTTCTTCATATGTAAAAAGGCTAAACAAAAGTACCTCTGCCCCTGCGGTTTCACTAATTAATCGTGAATAGGACTCAAACGGGTGTTAACTAAGTTGAGCGAGCGCGGAAGGGTCATTTCACACTTCCCACTGAAACAGCCAAGGGCCACCCTTGTATAATGCAGTTCCTAAGCATGTTCGACGAATTGGTCACACCCCACCTCAGAAAGTAACCGATCATAAATTTCGTACTGTAAATACTGGCCTTTTAAGTGCATAAACCGTCTTATGCCGAACGATCAATTAAATGTACATTATAACACATTCCCAATCAGTTAGGCCTTCAGCTTAATTGAGGATTGAAAACTAAAAATACAGTTCAGCTATTCATTGGTAGATGTAGTCCAGCATTAAACGGCCGACAATTTCGAGGCTTTCGGGACTACATTTATCAACGGTATCCTCCACTGTATGCCAGTATGGGTAGTCAAAGTCGATTAGGTTGATTGTTGGTAAACCGGCACGAATCAGAGGAACATGATCATCCATAATTGCTCTACCCAGTTCGGTTGGGAAAAATTCGGCCAAGCCAAGGTCGGCGGCTCTATCCCAGAGTGCCCGCATTAAATCGGGCGAAGTTTGCCAGGAGAACCGTTCCTTCGGAATCCGAAGATCTTTGTCGCCGACCATGTCAAGCAAAATACCAAAATCGGCGTCCCAATCTTCTCGGTGACGAGCGAAATAGGTTGATCCCAAAAACATGTTGTCAACCTCCCGACCGTAATCTTCGCCGTCAAAGAGGGCTATGATGACTTCGCTCGGTGGGGGGTGGCGGTTCAGGTTGTACGCAAGTTCCAACAAAACAGCTACACCAGATCCACCATCATTTGCTCCCAGGATTGGGGTTTCCCGACTTTTAGGATTGGGGTCTTGATCGGCAAAAGGGCGTGTATCCCAGTGCGCACAAAGAAGCATTGGTGCCCCTTTACCACCTCCAAATCTGGCTAAGATATTGGTCATCTCTATACCTTTCGTGGTAAAGGTCTGAAGTTTAACTTCATCAGCTAGATTTTTGAGTTCTAGGGTGAGGTAATCGCGTGTTGTTTTATGTGCATCTGATCCCGGGTAACGTGGGCCGAAATCACACTGCTGTTGCAAATAGAAAAAAGCGCGCTCAGCATTAAAATTCGGAACAGGTTCTTCGCTGACTTGACATGTAAAACGAGGATCTGAAACGCCAAGTAAACATAAAATCAGGATAAATATGAAGACAGGTAGCAAGTGTACACGTCTATACACCCACTCTAGAAGAGTGAAACTAGGTCGGAGGGTCATGGGTTACGTTACTGACATGAACCAAGGGAGAACTATGGTCCGAACGGACGTCGACCTTCTAAGGCTTTTGCAATGGTCAGTTCGTCAATATAGTCCAGGTCTCCACCAACCGGAATTCCGTGTGCAATTTGCGAAACGGAGATGGTGAACTTTTGGGTCAATTGCCGGGTTAAGTAGAAGGCTGTTGCCTGACCTTCGGTGGTACTACTAATAGCAATAATCACCTCTTTTATACGACCTTTCTCAACCCGTTCAAAAAGCCCCGACATTCGAAGTTCCTGTGGACCGACCCCGTTAAGTGGGGATAATACGCCCATCAAGGTATGATAAAGTCCATTGTACTGATTGGTCCGCTCAATGGCTAACAGATCATCGGGATCTTTAACTACGCAGATCAGTTGCTGGTTTCGTCTCGGATCAGTACAAATTCGGCAGGGGTCAGTGTCGGTGATATTGCCACACCGGGTACAATAGTCAAGTGTGGACTTGACGTCCTCGATGGACTGTGCAATTCCTTTAGCATCGATCTCGGACATCTTCAAAAAGTAGCAGGCTAAGCGTTGGGCTGTTTTTGGCCCAACGGTTGGCAGCTTTTGTAATTCGCAAATCAGGCGTGCCATCGCCTCTGGATAGTGTTTCATTGACCAGGCTTACATCATTCCTGGAATCTTGACCCCACCTGTCAATTTGCTCATCTCTTCGCTCATTAGTTCTTGTGATTTGTGATGTGCCTCACTGACCGCCGCCACAATCAGATCTTCTAACATTTCGATATCATCCGGATCTACAACTTCCGGTGAAAGTTTAATCGATACCAACTCACCACTCCCGTTAGCAACGGCGGCAACCATGCCGCCACCAACGGACGCCTCAACCGTGCGATTGGTCATCTCCTCTTGCATTTCGACCATTCGCTTCTGCATCTTCTGTGCTTGCTTCATCAAATTATTCATATTCATTTTCAATTACCTCTATTCTACAAAGAACTTAATATAGCTTACCCATATTCTCGGAAATAACCGATCTACTTAGGTTCAATTTTCAGAATCTTAGCGTCAAACATATTCAATACAGGAGACAGGGTCTTATCCTGAAGTACTTCTCGTTGAAGCATCAAAGGTGTTTTTTCCTGCTTTTGGCGACTACGCGGAGTATCAGTTGAGGTTGGTGCTTCAGCCAAATCTAAACCGCTATTAGTTATAATCCGTGGTGAGGTTTCCTCTTCGTCTTCCGTGGAAGCACTGGCTGGTGAGGCCTGACGCGCACTCCTACCAGAGGCCGAGGTTGTATTGGTAGGAGAACCATTTCGCTGACGCACGAAATTGAGTTGTACCGGTTGACTAATCCTCTGTTTTAGGAGTCTGGCAACCAACTCTTTGTCACCATCTGCCAACAGTAGTACGGGACGGGTCAGTGCGACCTGGAAGCAGAGACCAGGCTCATCACCATTATCGGCTTGTGTTGAGCCAACCGGATTGATTTGGATGAAATCAGCGTTCTTTAACAGTTCGTAAGCAGACCGCTTATGGACTTGCAAGTCATCCAGCATTTGTCGCCATATCGAATCAAACGCCACCGCCTCGGAAGCTAGATGACCGTTTTTAGCGATACTATCTGAAGTGTCTTCCTGATTAGTTGGTACCGCCTTGGCTTCAAATTGATTCTCATCGGTTGACGATCGATCGCTGTCGGTTTCAACTGTACCTCCGTCGAGCTTACCCTTTTCCCGGTCAAGGGATGAGTCTTGGACATCACTCTGGTTCGGTGGTACAACAGTTTCAGCCTCCATGCGCATGTATGCCGAATTGGGCGAGTCGGAGAGAATCCTCCCATCGGTGGTAACGGGCGGTTGCATCGGCGTTGCCCCCTCACCGTTCAAAGTTTCATTATTAATCGGGTTGGTTGGCAGACGAGTTGATCCTCTCTGATCGACCTTCTTTTCCAGCTCTTTTAGCTCTTTCAGCAAATCGGTGATTTCGGCTAGGCTCCGGATACTCTGAGTGGTGGCACAAGCTTCGACCAAGGCTGATTCGAGAAGCAACTGTGCGTAGCCATTTTTCTTAATTTCGCTATGGGTCTGTATCAAGATTCGCAAGATGCGAGATAAGCGTTGGGCTGAGACTTGACCTGCCTGCGCTAATATCCGTTCAACTTCAGTCGGCGAGGCTTGGATCAGGCTGGATAGTTTACTATCAATAGCCACTCGGCGCAAATCGCTGAAATAGGCAATCAGTTGTTGCAAACACTGGATTAAATCGGTACCGACTCGTGAAAGGTCAGCTAAGGTCTGGATGGCATCTGCTACATTCCCGGCTAAAATTAATTCTGAAAGATCTTCGATTAGTTGAGAAGATCCAAGTCCCAACACCTGGTTGATTTCTACCACTGGTAATTGTTTGCCAATCGAGGCGGTCAGTCGTTCCAGGATATTGGTTGCATCTCGCAGACACCCCTCCGATTGATGGCTAATTAAAGCTAAGCCGTCATCGGTTACTTCAATCTCTTCAGTCTGACAAATTTGGCGCAAGCGGTCTACCACTAGATCTTGATCCATGAACCGAAAATCAAATCCTTGGCAGCGAGAAACAATAGCCAGTGGTACTTTGTGGTGTTCGGTAGTGGCTAGAACGAAGATAACATGAGCCGGCGGTTCCTCTAACGTTTTTAATAGTGCGTTGAAGGCCTCTGGGGTTAGCATGTGCGCTTCGTCGATAATGTAGATCTTGAACCGACAAGTCGCAGGAGTCAGTTGTGTATTCTCTCTCAGTTCTCGAATCGGATCAATTCCTCTATTGGAGGCAGCATCCATTTCGATGACGTCAAAAGATCTACCCGTAGAGATCCCTTGGCAGTTGGCACACTGATTACAGGGCTCAGGATTGGCAAGTGGATCATGTCCGGTACAGTTGACGGCTTTGGCGAGAATGCGGGCGACAGTGGTTTTACCAGTTCCTCTTGGCCCCCAGAAAAGGTAAGCGTGGCCTACCCGGTCGGTGCCAATCTGGTTTTGCAAAGTAGTAATGATATGAGCTTGACCAACAACATCGGCAAAAGTTTGAGGACGCCACTTTCGCGCCAGCACTTCATAAGACATAACGGTTGTTCTTCGTGAAGGCCTTCACTGGAGTGAAGGGGATATTATTGGTTTTGGAGGGGTATTCGTTCTTCGTTAAGGTCTTAATTTCAACATAAATCTTGGCTATGCACCCAAAGGTTGACAAACAGCCCCAAGCGTTAAGGTAGTCGTTAGCTCAAGCTAGGCGACCCTGTGTCACACTGTCAAATTACCTGCCGCTGCTTCTTTCCAGACCTGACGGGATTCAGTAACATCCAGTTGCCCAGGACCCAACTCTCAACACCACGTGCTACAGTCAGTCCAAGAAAAAGTTTGCCGCACAATGGGAATTCAGCCCTGCTATAGCGGATTGCAGGTATAGGGCGCCGCTACATCCCCGCTTAGCATAACCAAGTCGGTCAAAATGGCGGAGAGTGTGGGATTCGAACCCACGGTACGGTCGCCCGCACACATGATTTCCAATCATGCCAGTTCAACCACTCCTGCAACTCTCCTGTTTTGAATGGAGTAAACGGGGCTCGAACCCGTGACCTCAACCATGCGAAGGTTGCGCTCTCCCAACTGAGCTATTACCCCTTAAGACCCAGGCCTCAACTACTCTTGTAACTCTTTACTCTTCTGCTAATATCGATGGCGGAGAGTGTGGGATTCGAACCCACGGTACGGTCGCCCGCACAACAGTTTTCGAGACTGCCCAGTTCAACCACTCCTGCAACTCTCCACTTTATTTTCTCGACGTTGTCGAAAGAAAGACTGCAACAACTCCCGACTCTCTTGCCACATGACCCCAGATCTAATTTCAGCCTGATGGTTCAGCCGTTGATCGCTGAGCAGATTAAAGAGAGTATCAACCGCACCAGACTTTGGATCTTTGGTGGCGTAGATAAGTCGTGGGATGCGTGCCAGCAAAATCGCACCTGCGCACATCGAACACGGTTCTAACGTGACGTAAAGAGCAGTATCCGTCAGACGCCAATCTCCAGTTTGCCGGGCTGCGGATTGGATGGCCAAGATTTCGGCATGTGCGATCGGGTTTGCGTCCGTCTGGCGGAGATTGTGTGCCGTGGCGATCAAACGGTCATTTCGTACAATGACGGCTCCAACGGGAACCTCCCCCATTTGGGCAGCCCGTTTGGCCAGTTCCAGTGCCTGAGTCATCCAATAGGTGTCCGTAAACATAAAAGGCGCCGGAAGGGATTCGAACCCCCGACCTTCTGATCCGTAGTCAGATGCTCTAATCCACTGAGCTACCGGCGCAAATCCAGGTACTAGCACCTAAGAGAAAACGGAGAGTGTGGGATTCGAACCCACGGTAGCTTTCGCTACAACTGCTTAGCAGGCAGCCCGGATAGACCACTCTCGCAACTCTCCACACTAGACAACGGTGAGGGTGGGATTCGAACCCACGGTAGCTTTCGCTACAACGGTTTTCAAGACCGCCACGTTCGACCACTCCGCCACCTCACCAGACAGCGAATATTGCCGTCGAAATTCTAGCAGACCCTTGTTTTGAATGTCAATGCCAAATTTAGTTTAGTGCGATAAGAATAACTCCATTCAATCACCGACAAAATTCCACTGTAGCTTAAACCTTAAACCACTTAGCCATGTCACTTTGGAAACTAGATGAGCAGATCGATATTCCGAACTGTTGGCGCTCCGGGATAACGAGCCGACGACGGCAACTGGGTAGTTGCACATATCGCGAAGCGGCAAATGAGACGAAGTTTGAGATGGTACATCCCCTTTTATCCCTTTTGGAGATAATCAGATCAATTTAAGGCGGAATCGAAACTAGGTCGATCACTAGTCGACTCTTACTGTTCTATCCGACTGATTGCCAGGTCGCACCACCATGGAACTTGTCAAACCATGTTGAACGGGTGATATAATATCCGTTGGTTTTTTCACCTTTCTACTCAGCCGTTAATTGCCATGATGTTCAATCACACTGCCTTTACTGATCACGTCAAAGCCATCTTTGACCATGGAGACCGTAACACTACGCCAGATCTATGCTGAGTGACGGTGCGACAACTCAATAAATCGAATATTGGAATACAGTACGCGACCTGTTTAGGGTCGATTTTGACCCAACCAAGATTTTTCCCGCTGACGATATCTGGACGCAGCAGAGGTTATTACCCACCGGGGTGATCCTGGTTGATTCACCACTTCCTTTTAAGCGTTACCGAGATAGTCGTTCCTCCGACTAAAATGACAATGTACCAAAAGACAGATAAATTTAAAGCCATTCAAATCGAGGAGATCGGTAAAAGTTTCATTAGTAGAATCGTAGAACGGGAGTTTGATGATTTACCTGAAGGCGATCTACTCATCAAAGTCAATTTCTCTTCGTTAAATTACAAAGATGCGCTGTCCGCTAAAGGAAATCGTGGCGTTACTAAGAAGTTCCCACATACTCCAGGAATCGATGCAGTTGGGATCATAGAAAGTTCAAACCGTTCAGATTTTAAGGCGAGTACAAGTGTTATTGTGACAGGATATGACCTGGGGATGAATACATCGGGTGGATTTGCGGAGTACATAAGAATCCCGGCCCATTGGGCAATTAAATTGCCCAATGGGCTAACATACAGAGACTCAATGATTCTCGGAACGGCTGGATTAACGGCAGGATTGTGCGTTCAGGCTCTAGAAAAGGCTTCAGATATTGAAGGAAAGAAGGCTGTGGTAACCGGTGCTACAGGGGGAGTTGGATGCATTGCCGTAAAACTTCTAGCGCAACTCGGTGCTGAAGTTACCGCGATTACAGGGAAAGATGGGGCTCTGGGTTTCCTAACAGGTTTGGGGGCTGCAGAAGTGCTCCCGAGAGATCAATTTAAAGAATCGACCCGGCGGCGCCCTTTGAGCAAAGGGCTGTGGGATCTTGCCGTCGATGTTGCAGGTGGTGACCTGTTAACGGCGATACTTGCAAGTATGAAGTGCAGTGGTGTTGTTACCTGCTGTGGCTTGGTAGGGGGTACAGCGTTTGAGACTTCAATTTTCCCGTTTATTTTAAGAGGAATTAGCCTTATTGGTATAGATTCAGTTGAAATTTCTCTTGATAAAAAAGCTGAAGTCTGGAACCGGTTTTCTACCGGTTGGAAATTAGACAATTTGGAAGGCATCTGTAGAGAGGTAGATCTAGCGGGAATGTTAGCTGAGATAGATTCAATTCTTGAAGGCGGTCAAATCGGTCGAGTAATATTAAAGCTTTAGCGCTTGTCTTCGATTCAGCGGACATAATCGCTGAGGGTATCCAACAAGAGGTCGGTGCCAACTTCCAATCGACCTAATCGAGAAGAGTTGGCAATGGCGCGCAAGGAAGCATTTTAACGTCCCTTGACCAAATCAATTTAGAATTAAAACAGCGGATTGCCATTAGGAAATGACCTCAGTGGATTTTCTCAGACGGCCAATTCTGGTCATTTTCATTTTTTGTTTGTCAACGTTGGGAGTGAAGAAAATGGAAGGTAAGCAGATCTATGTTGCCATTGACGGCAACGATGAAGCGATAGGTACTTTAGAACAGCCTTTTGCCTCTCTACATAGGGCGATCACCGAAATTAGGCAGCTCCATCAATCACAACCGAAAACCGGTGTAACCGTTATCATCGGTAACGGCATTTATCCTACTCATGAGCCGCTGACACTGGCGGCGGAGGAAAGCGGAACAACGGAGCCCCCAATTCGGTTTGTGGCCTAATCATCAGGTGAAGTGCGCCTGATCGGTGGTGAAATCGTTACCAATTTTGAACCGGTAACCGGCCCACAGGTCCTGGACCGATTGGATCCTGCCGTTCATGGTAAAGTGGTACAGGCCAACCTGGCGACACTCGGCATTACCGATTTCGGTTCGGTCAACGAGGGGGGACTCGAACTCTTTTTCAACGAGCAACCGATGCCGATCTCACGTTGGCCTAACAAAGGGTTTGCAAGATCACCGATCTGGTTGGCGGTAACCCGGTCGATGTCCGCGGCACCAAGGGCGACTGGATCGGAAAGTTTTACTGCCATGGAGATCGCCCCCAACGGTGACAACAGGCAAAAGAGGCATGGCTACATGGCTACTGGTTCTGGGACTGGTCGGACCAGCGGCACTCCGTTGAGCCTATCGACGTAGACAACCGCATCATCTCTGTCCGGTCACCCTATCACGGGTACGGCCATCGCCAGGGGCAGTGTTTTTACGCCTTCAACCTGCTATCAGAGATGGATCAACCCAGTAAGTGGTATCTGGATCGTCAAAGCGGCATATTATATTTTCACCCGCCCTCGGAGAGCGGTACGACGATTGTTCCGGTAACGTTAAACGCCGTCAGTCTGGAAGATGTTAAACAGGTCAGCTTTGAAAATTTGACAGTTAAAGCCTTCCGGGCGGATGCGATCAGGCTACAAAACTGTTCGCATAATAGAATCGTCGGTTGTACGATCCGGAACGTGGGCAGTTGGGCCGTTCAAGTCATAAGGTGGAACCGATAACCGGGTGATTGGTTGCGAGATCACGCAAACTGGCGGTGGCAATCGACCGAAGCTGGAATCCGCTGGTCATCTGTCCGACAGCAACTACATTCATCACTACAGTCGATGGAAGTGGATGTATCAGCCTGCTATATCGATCAACGGTGTCGGCCAATCAGGTCACACACAATCTGATCCACCACGCACGCATATGGCCATAGGATTTAGCGGCAACGAACACTTGATCGAATTCAATGAGATTCATCACGTCTGTCAAGAGTCGAACGACGCCGGTGCCATCTATACTGCGGTCGCGATTGGACCATGCACAGCACTATTATCCGGCATAATTTTCTCCATCATATCAACGGCTTCGAAGGCCACGGTTGTGTCGGCGTTTACCTGGACGACATGTTTTGCGACACACTGATTTCCGGCAATCTCCTTTATAAAGTGACACGCGCTGCTTTTATCGGTGGAGGCCGAGATTGTACAGTTGCGAACAACATTTTTGTCGATTGTGAGCCAGCCTTGCATATCGATGCCCGAGCCATTGGCTGGGCCAATTATCACGTCGATACGACTATGAAAGACCGGCTTTTTGCCATGCTGTTTCAGGAAGTTCGATGGACCGATTTCTATCCTCAACTGCTGACGCTCTGGCAGGACGAACCTGCTGTTCCCAAGGGAAATGTAGTGGCTCGTAACATTTCGCAAGGCAGTAGATGGAATAAGGTTAGAGATGAAGCACGGCCTTTCATCCATTTCGAAGACAATCTGATTGATCAACTGGCCGAAACGATCGGTGGCGGTGCCCCGACGGACTTGGGGCGGCCGGTGTATACATCCACGCCGGAGCTTATGAAGCCACAGTCAATTTGTTAAAAAATTGCCAAGATTGACCAACAAAAATCCTTGCAAGTTTTTTATCAAAAGCAGATCGGAAAAATTGAGTCAGGTCTGTTTCCCGCACAGCAAACATCGAGTTACCACCAATTTGAATGGTACATGGTCGATTTGGACACTTACGACCCAAAACGCGAGATTATTGCGATCGATATTCCAGGTATGCATCTAGCTTTTGTTGTGCTGACTGGCTAAACCGACAGAGGATTGATTTTCGGATCATCGCTGGCCTTATCTTAGATGAACTCGGCCAACTGCCACAAGCAGGTCGTTTTATCCTGATTGAGGTAGACCATTATGAATGGACGATTGATTTAGTTGCTCCGCATTTGCCAGTTGGTGAGATGAAACGGATGTTACAATCTCGGAGCCGTCCACCGCATTTCGGTTGGTCGAGTTTCCAGATCGGTAATCGCAAACTGGTTTGGTTAGCTGGTGGATGGAGAGAAAAACGGGGACAAATGCTTCTTAGTTTGGTCTACCACAAAAGAAGGTCAACAGTTTCTGGCAACTGATATTGTTGACTCCAACTAGTTTTATGATAGACCAACGTTACAGCTTAGGTGTAGTGAAAGCGGATTGGGTTTTGCCGACTCCAACCTGATGTCGAGTATCCAAACACTGAATCTTCTTTACCCACTATCTGTGACACCAACTTTATCGTTGAAGCCAGCAACTTAGCCTGCACGCAAATACTGACCCAGTCAGTGAAACTGCCAATCACTGACGACAAAAGGGGGGATTACCCGGGTCATTGAAGGTTGTTTTTTAATGTGAGTTTTTGGTGTGTTAGATTGGAAAGGAAGAAACAAGTTGGGAGGAGGAAAAAGAGTACCAACTAAGGGCCGTTGATACCCACCTGATTGCCCCGTACACCAGTGATCTATTGCGCGGGTATCGTGAACGCATCATTCTAAAATCAGCATTTTTCCGGTATGGGTTAATGCCCATAAACATATACCATCCAAGCAGAGGGTATGCACAGTCTAGCAATTATTCTTTAGGTCATTCAGAATCCGTTTGATAATCGGATATAAACTCAAAAGATCACGTCT
>PACG01000235.1 GCA_002699335.1 Candidatus Poribacteria bacterium | reverse complement strand
TCTAAAGGTCCTCAAAATGGCCTTTCTATCTGCTCCATCAACTGATCTTCAAAGTATTTTGATGGATCCATATATCATTTCGGCAGCCCTGAGATACACGGTTACGTGTACTGCAGATGTAATGAAATTGCTTTCTTTGTAGATCGCTATTGATCACAAAGTGAGACTGATAAATGGGGCAATGGATTAGCCCCGTCAGAAGATATTTTATAGGCCGACTCAGCCCTTTATTATTTCCCGCAGTTTCTGCTTTTTCTTCACTTGAGTGTGTCGAAAGATTTTATCTGCTTGTTCATGACTAATAATAGCAGGGAAAACATCTTTATTGATTACCCATTCTTCGGGCGGATTAACCTTTTTCTTTTTATTCAACCGATTCTAGCTAATCAGCCAGCAAACGGGTAAGGATTGCGGTACCAAGCTCGAACCGTATTCCTGGTAAATGTACTGCCTTTTTGACCGCGGAAACCCATCTGGTTTAACTCGGCAGCAATGGTATTTGTACTTATCCCTTCGGCATGTCTGTTGAAGGGATGTTCAATGGCAGGATCTGTATCTGGATTTATCTCCAGAGCCACTTTGCGTTGGCTTTCATTTCGGTGGTTCTTTAGGGAAATTTCTTTTTTCGATACTCATAAGGTGGACGATCGCCGTTGTTGTATCCCGCCAAGGCATTTGGCTTTTGATGGAAGCGTGTTTCTTCGGCTTTCTTAGATCGAGCGTGTTGATTGAAGACGTGATTGATATTGTGCCTCAATTTGGTGTCGGCTGATTGCCTGGGATCAACGTAATCTCCCAGACAATAACGGATGGTTATGTTCCCTACCCCAAATCTGTTCTATTAACCAGGAGGCTTCTAAGTCTTTTCGTGCCCCCGCTCAGGTTTCCCAGCAATAGCAGGAGGATAAATATCCAATGCTGAATGAGCTGAAACCCAATCAGTATCAAGCGGTAATGACTATCTTCAACACCGTGCCAATTAAGTTGGGTGCTTATGCTGACCTCTCGTGTGATTAGGAAACACTGCAAACGCTGGTTGATCACAAGTCGACTGGTTATACCCACCAATAGCGAGAATTTCCCCACTTGAAACAGTGGCTAATGGCATCTGTTGATTCGGTGGATGAATATGAAGAAGCTAAGCAATTAGGGTTCCGTACCTACCGTTACACTCGTGATGAAGAGATGCTGGAGGGTGAAATTAGGGCCCGCACCATACGCATGGAGTGCAGTGCGTCAGTTGTCTGCTGTGCAGTGGCACGCGCTACGCTTCGGGTAAAGATGTGGTTACCTAGACAATCTAGTAGTGTATGGTAAAGTAACAGGGTAGGGCTGATCTCTAACGATGTCTGCCCTATCCATTCACTGGAATCACCATGCCAGCTGGAAAATGAGGTCGTTGTCTTGGTAAAGGTATGGTCGGATAAATTGCCAACAGATGTACAACCAGAATCCAATTACCGTGCTATCAATAGTGGGTCGGAAGTATTTTGCTTTTGTCAGAGATCTGTGTAGAATTTGTGTTATTGAGTCTACTAATAAATACCCGCCTTTGATGCAAACCCAAATCACATAGCCAAAAACACAGATGGACAATAAAACGGGTATAGCCCATAGCATAAGATTGATGAAATCCTTCTGCCCCCAGTTGTGATTAAGATAAGCTCCACCGATGATTAGGAATGAAATCACAAACGAAATATAATTAGTGATAGTATTTCTTACTTTTTCATAATACAGAAACCCATCGGAGGTATATTTTGGATCAGATGACATACCATTTCTTTCTACCATGACAAATATTAGTTTAGCACCAGTTAGGCCCAGATTGTCACCCATAAATTACTCAGGCTCTTGCCCATTGTTACTGCCAAATCCTACTTCACAAGAATTCGCCCTGCTGATATGATTAAATTGCTCGATTGAGCTAGGTGTAAAAGTCCTGCCAGCACATTTATCGACTAACCAATCGGGCTTGTTCTGAAATTTTCATCTCACTCATCTTGATTCTCTCATTTAGATTGGAGATGTGCTAATGTTGCCAGGGCAATCCAGTGACCAAGGAAGGCTGAAGTTTCTCCGGGCCACGCTGATTGGTCTTTTCCTGGTGCCACCCAACCTGATATGGTTAGTTCAAACAGAGTTGGTGCGTGGCGTTTATCCAACATGGTTGACTCTTTTTCCCAATGTTATATTTATCCTCTTCATTTTAACAATCTTATCATGTTTGCTGAAACGGATTTGGCCTCAGGTTGCCTTGTCAGGCTCAGAAATATCAATCATATATGTCATCCTCAGTGTGTCAACAGCGATTTTCGCCCGCGACTCGGCACGCATTCTGTTTCATTATATCGGGGCTGGTCATTGGTACGCGACGCCTGAGAATGATTGGGCTGCTCTCTTTTGGAAACATCTGCCAAACTGGTTGACCGTCAGTGACCCAAAGACACTGGAGCGTTATTACATGGGAGGAGAATCCCTGTATCTGGCTGAATATTTTCAGTTCTGGGCCCAGCCATTGTTCATCTGGGGAATGGTTGCTTTTGTCACTTCCTTGGCAACGACCTGTATCAGCTGCATCATGCACCGACAATCATCACAGTACGAACGTCTGTCCTATCCGGTTATTCAGTTGCCGTTGTACATGATTGATGCCGATAAGGGTCTGCTACGAAACAGATTGATGTGGATTGGTTTTGCCGTAGCCGGCGGCATTGATCTTTTGAATGGCGCTCATTTCTTCTATCCGATTCTACCTCATTTAGATATGCGTATTGATCTCCGACAATTCTTCCCAGATGAACCGTGGTCAGCCATGGGCTTCACGCCTTTGTGCTTCTATCCTTTTGCAGTCGGATTCAGTTACATGATGCCTGTAAATTTGTCGTTCTCATGTTGGCTTTTTTATTTATTACTAAAAGTACAGTTGGTTCTGAGAGCAGCAGTCGGTGTCGGTCTAACCGGCTACGGTAGAAACGCTGGACATCAAACTTTTGGTGCCTGGTTATGCTTGGGGATGGTCTGGATCTGGGCAGCCAAGCGACATCTGTGGCAAGTATTCCTACTGACAATTGGCAAAAGAGCGTCTGATAATGACAAGGAAACTATTAGTTACAGAAGTGTAGTAGGCGTTTTGATAGTTGCCATTTCTACGTTGGTTATGTTTTCCGTTAAGGCCGGCATGGCAGTCTGGGTTGCCATTTCATTTATTGTAGTTTATCTTTTTCTGGCATTGAGCGTTGCCCGTTTGCGGGCACAACTGGGCCCACCCACGCACGACATTGATCAGATTGGTCCGGAGGAACTTCTGATTGCCTGTGTGGGCACACGTCGTGTTGGAACCCGGTCGCTAGGCGTATTTCCCCTCTTTTCATGGCTAGGTAGTTGGAATTACAGAGGCCATCCAATTGGTCCTCAAATCGAAGGGCTAAAAATGGCGGAGGAAGCCAACCTCGGGCCCCCTCAAATGTTGGCGGTGATAATCTCTAGTATTGGATTGACCGTTTTGATAGGACCGTGGATTTATATTTGGTGTGCTTATGATGTAGGAATTGATTTGAGCCGCTCGTCACATGTGGGCTTGCGGTTGTATAAGCGCTGGGCTTCTCGACTGCTGAACCTGCCGGGAACTGATTGGGTGGCGATCCAGGAAATTGGGATTGGGTCTGGAGTCATCTTGATACTATCAGTTATGCAGCGGCTATATTTGTTCTGGCCATTGCACCCGCTTGGGTACGCCATCTGCGGTGGCAGCTACATCATGCACTTTCTTTGGTTTTCCGTTTTTATCGGTTGGTTCTGCAAGATGATGGTTATCAAGTCTAGTGGAGTAACCTTATACCGAAGGCTGTCTTTTTTCTTTTTAGGACTATTATTGGGACAATTCGTCGTCGGCAGCACGTGGACACTATTAGGGATAATTACTCAAGCCGAAGTCTATGGCTTTTTCCCCTAAGGTGAAGGCCATCATCAAATGATTCCTTGGGATAGGCTGTCGGCCTTTTCAGTTTATGCCGAAGATGAAGAGTTGTTGGAAGCACCAAGGAATTAAAGGGGATTAACGCTAAGAAGATCACTTGGAAAAAGGATAGGGCTAAGATGGTTCGGATTCCTTATACGTATCCTGATGATGAGAAGAAATATGATGCCAGGTTAAGACATTCATTCCCGATTCCTACTAAAAGGTTGAAACTCGTATCTGGAACATATCGGGTACGGGGTAATCAGGCGGGTATCAGCCGCCCTAGTTGGTACCCTTTTCCCTCCTCCTAACCTATCCTATCTGATTCTAGCTCTGTTGACCTGAAGTTTNCATTGCTATATAATGGCTCTGTAAACTCNCNGCTTCACTTCTCATGTCAGACGTCTTCATCTCCTATTTCGCCGTGACATCGACTTTGTTCGTCACCTGTTTGGCCAACTAACCGCCCGTGGTCGTGAAGCCTGGGCCGGTTGGCAGGATATTCCACCCACGGCTGATTGGTTACTTTGACACTGGTCTGTTTGCAGTGGTGGAGATGCCACTAGCCAGTAAATCGCATGATCCTAAGCTAATTAAGAACTCTTTATTGTGCTAACCTCGTGTTTTATCTACTAAAAGGGGATTGACACATTCTTACACCAATATTTTCTTTAAGTTGCTCCAACTATCTCAAATTACGGTCAAAATCTACGGTATGGCAGGCCGATTAGCTAAGCTGAAAACAAACGAAGTTATGGGAAAGGGCAACAAGCTCTAGCTTGGAACGGGACAAATAACAATGGAGAGACTGTGCCCACAGGTTTATACATTATTGCAGTGACAGTCGGAGGACAGGCTCAAACCAAAGTCGTCAATGTTTGGAACCGATAGAGAATATCACGGTGATGGTTATGACTACTCTCATAGCAATACTTTCCCTCTATGCTTAATTAGATACGAATAGGTGAGTGGGGCGATTTAACTATCCTTTTGCACGTGGCGTTCCGTGACTATTTCAACCTTCTGAAGAGCGACGAAGGAGTGTTCTTTACCATGGTTGGTGAGTAAAACTTAGGATTTTTCAGCTCACGTAAATAAATAATAGAGGAAAGAATGAGATTATTTGTTTGGTTATTGATATTGGTTCTTGGATGGGGTGTTGAATGGAGCCCGACCTAAATGGCTTGCATGGGGCTGTATTTAGTGGAGACCTCGAAAAAATTAAATGGTTATTGGCTGATGGAGCAAACATGAATGGAAAAGGTTGAATGGAGACACACCACTGGCCAATGCGGTTCGTGAAGGGCACACCGAAGTAGTCGAACTTCTTCTAACCAAAGGTGCGGATCTAAATTCGAGGGGGTTGACTGGTGGAAAGGGCATTGTGGCGTGGGACATAATTCATAGGAGGCCTTCGACACAGGTTAGAGCCTAACTTTGAACGGATAAACATTACCTACATGTCCGACGACAGCCGAAAAGTTCGCGTTCATCCGGATCAGAAAATACGGTGGCGTGTCATCTGGTTTAGCTTGCTGCTGATTCCCATCAACAGTTACTGGATATCCATGGCCGTGGTCTGGCGACAGGTTGCCCCCACAAAGGTTTCCCTGTTCCTAAACGTGGTTTTCATCCTCTTCCTACTCGCTTCGCTAAACCCGTGGTTGAAATGGCTCGTACCAAAATTCGCCTTCTCACAGGGCGAACTTCTTATGGTTTATATCATGTTATCTCTGGCTTCTGCCGTGAGCGGTGGTGACCTGATTAGGCTACTTGTGCCCATACAAGGCGTTCCGTTCTGGTTCGCGACACCCGAAAACGAATGGGCGGAGTTATTCCACCGGCATATACCCCAAAATCTAGCAATAACAAACAAGAAAAGCCTTGCTGAGTTGTTCGAGGGCGAGTCGTCATTCTACCGGCGTGAGCATCTGATGGCGTGGCGGAAGCCGTTTCTTGCATGGTCAGGGTTTGCCATCTCATTGCTGTTTGTCATGCTCGGCATCACGTTGATTATTCGCCGACAATGGATTGAGAATGAGAAACTGAGCTATCCTGTGATTCAATTGCCCAAGGAGATGACGTTCAATGACGGACGTTTTTTCAGATACCGACTCATGTGGTTGGGCTTTGCGATTGCCGGCGGCATGGATGTCCTTAACGGGCTTCACTTTCTTTTTCCTGCCATTCCTTCTACCGGCGGTCCTTACTGGGACATTGGGCCATATATTACAGAGAAACCATGGAGCGCCATCGGCAGGACCCCGGTTGGAATCTCCGCTTTTGCCATTGGTTTGGGGTTCTTGATGCCGCTGGAACTCTCCTTCTCTTGCTGGTTTTTTTATTTGTTTTGGAAGGCTGAGCTGATCATCGGTGATGTGATGGGATTCCGCAGCCTACCCACTTTTCCCTATATTCCAGAGCAGAGCTTCGGTGGATACGTCGGCATCTGCGTGCTATCGATTTGGCTGGCTCGGCGACATCTCCATCGGGTTTTCCGGCAACTTTTCTCGCCTCAACACCGGAATGTTGACGAACCGGTAAGCTATCGCTTTGCCTTTGGGCTCATCTGGGCGGCCTTAATATATTTGGGCTTTTTCTGTTATCGGGCTGGGATGTCGCTGTGGGTCATCCTACTGTTCTTTTCCCTCTATTTCGCAATCTCTACCGCGATTACACGCATCCGTGCGGAGGTTGGTTCCCCGGTACACGACCTCCATTTTATCGGGCCCGACGAGGTCATTCCAAAGATGTTCGGCGTACGAATGCTTGGTGGGCCGAATCTGACGATGTTGTCGTTTCTGTACTGGTTCAACCGAGCTCACCGAAGCCACCCGATGCCGCACCAATTGGAGGGTTTCAAATTGATGCAACGTGTGAAGCAGGGTGGACAGCGGCTCATTGTCGCGATGGTCCTAGCTATCATTGTAGGTACTGTTGCAGGATATTGGGCACGATTGCATGCGGCTTACCAATACGGTTCAGAAACTCACCCCGGTTTCGAGGCGTTCAGACGGCTTCAGGGATGGTTGCACTCGCAGCCACCTCCTGACTGGGCCGGTATCAGCTTTATGGGAGGCGGATTCCTTTTGACAGCACTGTTGATGGCGATGCGACTGCGTTTTATTTGGTGGCCGTTTCATCCTGCGGGTTTTGCGATCTCAGGCAGTTGGTCGATGGGGGTATTCTGGTTTTCGCTATTTGTTAGCTGGACGGCCAAGTATACCATGTTGCGGTTCGGGGGATTGCGTGTCTATCGAAGCGCTGTTCCCTTTTTTCTCGGATTTATCCTCGGCAGTTTTGTCGTTGGAAGTTTATGGAGTCTTTTGGGTATTGTACTGGAACGTCCAATGTACCGGTTCCTACATTAGTACAAGTTGCAGCGATTCATTCACCATCATCTGAGAACAACTCAGAGCCAATAGCCTTTAACACCTGACAGAATGATACGTTAAATACTGCATCACGTGCCCCACGCGAATCTCTTAGCATATCATGGCGAGCAATTCTCATCGGCCTAATCTGTGTTGCCTTCGAATGTATTATGATCGCGCCTTACAATGATTACGCGATTCGCAATTTCTTTCTCGCAAGCGGGCACTTCCCTGTCACCCCATTTTTCGTCCTGACCGTTCTGGTGCTGATTGGCAACCGCATCTTGAGCGGAGTTTCGCCCAAACTCGCACTGTCGGTGTGTGAATTGGTGCTGATCTGGTATGTTATGGCTGTAGTCTACGGAATTATACTTGAACCATGAACATGCGGCATATTGGAATGGGTCTTTGGTCGGATGAACAGTGATCAAGCGGCCAAGGGCGATCAGGATTTATCTAGCACAGGAATGATCCATTATCAAAATGGGATGCAAGGGTTCTTGAATCGCGGGGGGGCTAAATATCGATTTTGTCGGCAGCGACGGTTGGATCAGCGCTAGAAACATGCAGGCCGATTTTGAGATGTGGTCCAGATACTCGCAACGAGAGAACCAATACGTCGACAATTCCCAAATCCGAAAAGGCCCAAAAGCTCGCAGCAAGCAGCCATAGAAGGATTAGTACAAAACCTGAAGGATGGGAGTCAACCACTTTGCCCAAGAGAATTCAGTCGGGAAGCACTGGAAACACCGATTAGGCTGAGAGAATCACATCGACGAGGAGAAGAGAAAATAGAACTACCGCTGGAAGACCGAACTCTAGCCATAAGTGGACACGTTTAAGGATTGGATCTTATACTTCACTCCCGATTCCGACTGCAGGTTTGAAACTCATAGCTGTGAATAAGCACAAAATTTCAAACCCGATTCGACAGAGGCGTGTATTGCCAAGTGTGAATATAGTTTAAAAGCAACCCGCACGGGGACATTGCCCCTACGGGTAATCAGGTGGGTATCAGCACCAGTTGGCACCTTTTTTCTTTCCCTTGGTTCCTCTTCTCTGCTTCCGGTTAATATTTCAAGCGAGCCTGGGCCAATACCTTTGACTTTTTGCCCCTTCACTGGCAGAATCAACAGAAATCTGCTAGCCGACGCGCCTTTAACCGCAGTAAACCCAGGACTAGCCATTCCTAAATTTGCCGTTGGTCCAAGGGTACCTTGCACACTCCTTCTTAACGGGTAAAGCCAAATTATGAAAAATTTACCATCTCTCTTCTTCTTTTCTTATTAATCCTTAGTTCTAGTCAAGCCCAACGTGGCTGGTGTTCATTCGACCAATTCGGATGGGTTATACAAATTTACCAGAGCGCTGATGATTCTCTGTGGGTGATCGGTGTTGATGGTACTTGGCAACTT
>PACG01000234.1 GCA_002699335.1 Candidatus Poribacteria bacterium | reverse complement strand
TTCTACTTGGCATTTTGGTGGATTCATTGGTGTCCCTATTCAAAAATTAGCCTGGCCATCATACATGATTTTGCGCTCAACTGCGTAAGTCCTAAACAGATTTAAAAAAAGCCCTACTAGTCGCAACGGATATCAAGGCTCTTTGAACCTAAAATTGGATGTAAGCTTCAATTGGCAGGTAGTACCTTATCAAGTTTTTAAGAGAAGGCTGAGATGATACCCAGCGACCCCAATTGAGTCTTAGACAGAATCACTCGACTGCAGAAGAGAACTAGGCGAAGCCACCATTACCCCGGTTGTTGATCATGCTACAACCAATTTAATCAAGCGTACCGACGCTCTTTTTCAACTTCCTATAATTTCTGACCGATGTTGTGCTGATGAACATATCGAAGTCAAACAGATGGTGGTCGATTATGCGGTAGAATAAGCTGCTATTGAGGAACTTTTTACTTCCTACGCCGCTGCCGTTAGTGAACGCGAAATCAAGGAGATCATGAACCACTGGTTGTAATTATAGTCCCCAGAAGTGTTCACGGCATGGAATTTGGGGAGGCTTTCAGTCTAATGGAGGAGTGTAACGAGATCAAGAGCTACATGAAAGACCCAATGAAGAACATCCCCAGGTCGATGACGGTTACAATTAACACAGTCGGAATCGATTCTCGAGGGAAAAATGCAGCCTTGCACGCCAAATACCATCGGTTAAAAGGTGAAGACCTGATTGCGGCCTTTCGGAAAGGTAAGGGGAAGTGGAAAATACGAGCTGTCGACTACTCCAATAATGAATCAAGGTGATTAAGACACTGCAATAGCCTAGTATGAGACTTGAGGTTGGCGGCTCGGGAGAACTCTTCCTTCCTGGTGTACCTTTCAGGCCGTGGATTATAGCCGATTAAGGTGCGAGGCTAGTGGTGATCGCTGGCCTGTTTACCGGTCAGGTAGAGGTTGCCTTTGGGGATGGAAAAGATGAAGGCGGTAACAGCAGTGGCTGCGATTCTGGAGTCGGTTCCGTAACCGGCGTTATCGCGATTGGGCTGATAGTAGAAACTGCCGTCGTGACACTGAGCTAGTGTAAACCACCAGCAGTTAGCCGCCATCAACTGGCGCAAATAACCGGGGGCAACGTTAGCCCCAACAGCGGTATAACCCATGCCCATAATGGGCGAACCGTGGGTGTCAGGAAAACTCTGCGGATGCTGACCGATTACCTTGGCTTGCAGACGCGCGCGCTGATGGTAGACATCGTCCTGGTAAGGGCTCAATTGGTGGGCGATGGCGGAAGTGCCTGTTCGTCCCATATCGGCCCAATCGTTTTCGCCGGACGGTTGATCTTTGTACCAGATATAGCCATTGGCCCCGGCAGACCGTTGCAGAAAATTATAGGCCGCCTGGTGTCGGGCTGGATCGACGTCAATACCACAACGGTGCATCAAGGCGAAAGCTAACGCTCCTTGGGCGGTTAGCATACTGATCGGTCCGTAGCCTTCAAATCCGGGGTTGTGCCCCCAACCACCGTGCGAATCCATCTCGTCTTTGGGGTAGGCGTGGGGGTGCGTCTCTTTCACCTTTTCGTTGATCTGGTTCATATCGATGTATTGGCTAGAGATCAGAAGCGCGTAAACCTCCTCCAGTTCTTTCAGCACCCATTTTTCTCCCGTGGCGAGGTGGTATTCGCTCATCACGATAGCGGCGGCCATATAGCGCCAGTTGATTAGCCAGGAATCGTCCTCTGCACTGGTGGTTCGCGCATGCATCTGTACGTTCTTTTTCACCGCCTCCAGGTACGGCTTCTCACCACTGGCCAACAGGGCTAGGGGAGCAAAGGTGTCCTGCGGCGGTATGCCCCAGGAACCGTCTTCGCCCTGATGGTCGACTAGGTACTGATACAGTTGGTGCCGGATACGCTCTGTTTTTGGGCAGTCAAAGGGAAAACTTTGGGCATAGGCACCATATTCCTGTCCGACATCGAGCACTACCTCCTCGGTCTTGCCCCGGCGAACCAGGGTAATAGGCAACAGCCCCCGTCCTGACTTGGCTTGACAACTCTCCAGAGCGATGGAAAACTCCAGAATGGGCCCATCAGCGCCAAACTTGTCCATGCCGTAACCGTTTTTATGTTCAGTTTGGAACGACTGCCGGTTGACGCCGATAAGAGTGTCGCCAGGATGAATCTTCCCTCCAGCAGGCGAATCGGCAAAGACATATTTGACCAGCAGATGTTTGGGCGCGTCGGCCATCAGTTGCACACGGATACCGGTAATACCCAGGTTGTAGTACCAACCTCCGACCTCGGCATCCGGGCCGGCCTCCGCTTTTCGGCTCCAAGGGCTACCGTTACTCAGATAATGCACCTGAGCTGGAGATGAAGGAGTAAGGCCAGAAAGGAGTATAGCGCTCAACAGCAGGGAAATAACTGATTGAGGAGAAGAGAAGAACGTCATTTTCTCATTTTCGTATAGAGATGGAGCCTTTCGGCCACCTAATCCTGTTCCTGAGTTTGGCATCAGATGCCATTGGAGTCTATTATATATCATATCACAGATGGAACTCAAAATAAATAGAGAGGTTGGCTCCGGCAGCGTTTATTGTCTGACTCTGATTTGTGTGATTATAGTGATAACCTTGGGGAGTGGATCGGGAATGGTTGAATAGCTGAATAGTTGAGTGTAGGGGCGAAGCAGTACCAACCAACTAATTCTCCACTCAACCTTGATGTTCTCGAAGGGTTCAATTCACTAATTTGATTCTATGCTTCGCCTAGGAACCACTTCTATTTCAGCTCGGCTGGGCCAAGCAATCAAGCATCGATCCAAAACAAGGGCCGGATGCCAGAATCACAGCTGTGGCCTTCATCAAGATCATCACATTTGCTTGGCTCCTACGGCAAGTAAGCTACCAGTGACGAAAATGGTTCGTCCCCCTACAGTGCCCAACCCCCCGCATACCGACCGGAGAGGTGCTAACGAAGACTATCCAACCCGATAGTGCTCAACCGCTTTCATATCCAGTTCAATTCCCAGGCCCGGCTCAGCTGGTACTTCGACCACTCCATCTTTGGGTGTCAGGGCGCCGTGGATCAGTCCATTTTCTCGCATGTAATGCAGAGAATCGCTGGGAATGCTGGCGTTCTGAACCACGGCGTGAAGGTGGGTGGCAAAAGCGCCCGACACCCCTAATCCTAATCCCACCACCTGCAACCAGACGGGAAACCCGGCTGCATCAGCAATACCGGCATTTTGTTGAGTTAACCTGGGACTACCACCAATATTAAACATATCAGCCGCCTCCTCCTTGATAGCGGTTAGCACCTTTTTCGGATCGTAGAGATGTGGCGCCAGAGGGATGGAGGTATGGGAACGAAACTCCCGGTAGCTATTCCATCCATAGGTCTCGTAGGAGAAGGGATCTTCAAAGGCCTGGATATTGTACCTCTCCAGTTGGTGTGCTAGTCGAAGCGACTGCTCTGGCGTTTCAAAGGTGAAGTTGGGATCGACAATAATCCCGTAGTTGTCACCTGCCGCCTGGGTCATCAACTCTACTGTCTCGACAATGTTCCAGGGACGGGCCTTGAGTTTGTGGTTTTTGAAACCGCGTTTCACTCCTACCTCGGCCTCAGCAGCAAACTCGACCGGCTCCATCGGGCAAGACCAATAGCCAACCGGCACCTCTTCCCAATACTGTGCGCCCATCAACTTGTGTGCCGGTAGTCCCAGGGCTTTNCCCACGATATCGTAGACGGCCGAACCGAAACCNCCGCCCAAANCTGGCCACTTTAGCTCCATGGGATCNAAACCGATCCATTGGTCCATCACCTGATCAAAACNCTNGNCNCGTCCACCTTCTCCCAGTCCGTAGATGCCTTCATCGGNATGNACCTTGATAATGGCGATCATCGTGGTCGGTAGGTCGGCACTTCAGAATCGGTTGAATATGGGGCACTCTATCACAAACTGCNCTACTCTGGAAATCTTCATGGCTGATCTATTCTCCCTGTGTTATCTTCGGATATTAAAGATTCAACCCGACCTGATCCCCGCACGCTAACCAACAGGCTGGTGTATAAGCATCGACTGAAGTCGGGATACATCCGCTCGGTCGAGGATGAAATTATAGCTAGCAAGATAATCGATTCAGAAGGAAACAATTTTCGATTCTCCTGTTTACATCGCCGACGATTGCTGGTACAGTTAAACGTAATAGGCCGCTCGACCTTTGTTCGGCGGGCTTCACAGTCAGAGAATGTTCAATTCTCAATCACAACCTGACGAGGTCTGTTATGTCTCAATATCGTGCCGCTGTTATCGGATTGGGTTGGATGGGTATGCTGTATGACTTGGCATCGCGTATCCCCGATCGTTTCGAGGTGGATGACATCAAACGCCCAACGCCAACACTGGATATTCATCGTAAGTTTTACCATCACGATCATCCTAACGATTCAGGTTTGCCCACCTCCTATGCCGAGGCCTGCTGGGATAGACCCGAAGTGCGTCTGGTTGCTGGAGTGGATCGGGATGAAAACCGATTGCGGGTTTTTTCTGAACGTTACGGGGGCCAGCAACTTTATACCGATGCCGTTGAGATGCTGAGCCAGGAGCAACCAGATATTGTCGCCATCTGCACCAATACCAAACACCGATCTGATTTAACCTGTTTGGCTGTAGAATACGGAGCCAAAGGTATTCTGACTGAAAAACCGATGGCTCACACCTTAGCTGAAGCCGACCGTATGGTGCAGTCCTGTGCCGAAGCCAACATTCCCCTGTGTTGCGGGTCTATTACCACCACCCACCCCTCTTTTGCTCAGGCCAGAAAGTTGGTACAGGATGGTAGAATCGGTGAGATCGTCTCCATTGAAGCNGGCGCTCCTTCTGCCCAACATCAGAACTGGTCGTATTTTCTGGACAGTTCCCCGCTCTNGGTGGTCGGTACCGGTGACACACGACGCCGTGAATCCGGCAGTAGCGAATTTACCGGTAACGGAATGCTGGTCACGGCAGGCGACCTGACCGTCCACTTCCGTCAGGGGGCGCCCGGTATTCGGTTGAGCGGAAGCAGCGGCGAAATAGTGTTTAATTACCAATCCGGCTGGGAGTTATGGCAAGATATGGAGACACCGGCTGGCCAGCACCGGATAAAGATCCCCTGGCCAAAACCGCAGTTTGCTTCACCCTATGGTGCAGTTTATTGCCTGGCTGACGTGCTGGATTGTTTGGCTGGGAAGTTGGACCAACCCAAGAACTCGGGTCACCGGGTGGCTTTAGCCCTGGAGGTGGAAATCGCCCTCAAACAGTCCTCGGCCCAGAAAGGCGCGCGTATCAATCTGCCCTTAGCCGACCGTTCTCTGGGGCTGTACTACGATTGGTTTCGCTAGGCCCTCAAGCGGATAAACCTGAGAATAGAGGTGAAGTGTACGTGTTCGGTGAAGTATCGTCACCAAATCCATAGAACCGAATCAATTCAGATTTTTTGCTTAGGAGTTATGAGACTCAGTTCGGCAATATTAACATCTTCTCAACCTCCTTCTTGTGTGAGGTGGACTGATCCNCTCTGGCTCACCTTTTTTGTTTTGTACTGATATTTAGGTATGGACTATAATCAATTAAGGCCAAAAGGGAGAAAGATAATGGATAAACAACTTCTGCCCACCACAAACGGTGATGGACAGCCGCTTATACCCATGAGTGAAGAACAGAAGTACCTCTTTGATTTGAAGGGCTGGATTGCGTTACCCGGCTTGTTAGATCAGGAACAGCTTGGACCGGTACGACAACATCAGATGAAATTTCTGTATCAGCGAGACTCACTGCCGCCAGAGCAAAGGGATAACCACGGCGGCCTTTCTCAAATCCTGCTCGATCATCCGGTGGTGGCCGGTGTGCTGAATGAGATCATTTCACATCAAGCCTTAGCTTCTGAAGACTGCTACGGTTTCCGCTTCGACCATACCTATACCAGTCATCGGCAAGCGGGCCACGACAACTTTAGTCCACACGGCGGTGGTGGATTTTTCAACTTCAGTGGCAACTCCCATATTTACCAGATGCAGAAAGGGCAAATCCATGCCGGGTTGATTCGTGTAGTCTGGGAATTAAACGAAGTTGAAATAGGTGATGGTGGAACGCTGTTTTTGTCCGGCAGCCATAAATCCGCCTTTCCACGCCCACAAAGCCTGAGCGAACGAGAGAGCCCGTTGTGGGAGACCTATGCTTGTCCCGCCGGATCAGCCGTGATTTTTACCGAGGCCCTGTGCCACAGCGGCACTAAATGGGTCAATCCGGATAGGGACCGACTCAGTCTGTTTACCTGCTACAACACGGTGAACGCCAAGTGGGGCAAAGCCTGTCCGCCACCCGAGGTGATCCAGTCGTTGCCAGCCAAACGGCAGACCCTATTCCGCGGCGTCTGGCACGGCATGACCGAGGTGCCGCAGATTAACAAATACTACGACGAAGCCAACATTNGCCGCTTCACGTCTACCGGTTAGCCTTCTTCCAGCCGCTGTGACAGGAAATAAATTTATCAACGCAACCTGGTCGGTCTGAAAACAGCCCGACCGATGATATTTTGTGGATGCGCGGAGNATGTCTTATGAGCACACGCAAGATGGTAATCCTAAAGTAACTTCCATCTGTTCGATGGACATCCTTTTCTCGACCGTCCCTGAGCGTAGGGGCAAAACAGCCCCTATCAACTCCTCTTGTCCNACGGACACGAAACAGCATATAAGAAATAGTATCTATATACTATTTCACTGTTTCTTCCCTTACCAAAGGGGGGACCTATAGCAAGTGAGAGGACTGAGGTGGGGGATTTTGCTACCGGTTTAACACCGCTACCTACCTGTCAACATGACGATCTCCTTTTTCCCCTGACTTTTCCTTTTAACTAAACACGATTACGCAATCGACGCGAAACTTCCGAAGTCTGGATCATGACGCCAACTGNCTTTTGAGAAACTCACATCAAGCGTTTAAATCACTCTCCAAGAAACGTGATTGCCGAACAACTCCCCAGGGTACCGATGGCTCGTTGTGGCAGCTTCGTGTGGCGGTTTCGGCGCGTGCTGGGTGCCGTCCAGTTCGACGTTTATCCACCCACCAAAATTGCCTGCAAGTGAGATGTCGAGAATCTCGCGCGTTGGGAGTGCTCCATGACCAACCGGTTAATTGGTATAACCAGTAGAATCGATTTCCTTCCCGTCGGGCTTCCGCTCGTACGTGCCCCCAATCCTTCAAGTGAACATGTGTGATCTGTCCGTGGCAGATGCGCATTACTTCAAGGATGTCACTACCACCTTTTGCAATGTGACCTCTGTCTGGAGCGAACCCGACGGCAGATGTGGCTAACAGGTTTAAGATTGACGCACTGCTGAATGCAGTGGGAGGAGGAAAGGGATTCGTGGGGATTTACGGTGCAACTGCCACCTTCTGGAATTCTCCTGCTTATCTACAGATGATCGGAGGCAAGTTTCTTGTCCAAATTCGTACAGCCAAGGTCACGATCCCACACCCAATGACAGAAGACGTGGAGGATTTTACAATCCAGGATAGACTGTACATTATTGAAAGCGGCATAACCCGATGGNAAATTCTGGCGTGGGCTGAAGGCCCCCTATTAGCTTCAACAAAATGCATGGCAAAAGGCGGGTGTATAATAACGCTCTGGGTCACGATACTCAGGCATTGAACAACTCCAGTTTCCAGGAGCTAATCTTCAATGACGTGATGTGGGCGGCTCACTTTACATAACTTAAGTTTCGGTCTAAGTACGGGGACAAAATTAAATCGACGTTTAGATTTCGGAAGTCTAGAGGCGCGCCTATAAAAATGATTCTGTCCACCCACCTTTAAGCCGCAACCCACCCGTTTGTTGCGGGAGGCCGAGGGCGCAATTTCACCCAATGGAATTAGTTGCCCNACCCCTAAATAGAAAGTGGAAGGTCATTGCTCAGACCGNGATTTCTGACAACCAGTCCTCCATCGCCGTCTGTGTCTGCTGCCAGATCTCTAACAGTTGCGGATAGAGCTCTTTTACTTGGCCCGGTGCCTGGCCCTCCGCTTGACCTTCCATCCTGGCCGCCATGGCTGACATCCGTTGGGCACCACTATTGGCGGCCGCCCCTTTCATCCNATGGCCCCGCCTTCTGACCTCTGACCAATCCTNAGCCTGGATGGCCTCGGCTAGTTCTTCCATATCCCGTCCAATAGTGGTGCCGGCCAGGGCGCTGATCTCCTGCACCAGCTCCAACCCACCCAACTCCATCAACTGATCCGGCTGGAACAGGGCTACTGCCTCCTCTGTTGTCGAATCACTGTCCTCCGATTCCAAACCCGAGGTCTCCGGCAGGCTTACACGCCCCTGTAGCTGACGGCCAATAGTGGCCTGCAAGTCGTCCCAGCGGAAGGGCTTGCTGACATAGTCGTCCATGCCGGCCTGTCGGCACTGTTCTGCGACCTCTCCAACTACGCTGGCACTGAGGGCAATGATCACCACAGGCTCTCCGGCTGGATTCAACCTTCGCTCCAGCCAGCGCAACTGTTGACTAGACTGGAAACCATCCATCAGCGGCATCTGCAGATCCATCAACACCCGATCCAACTGCCCGCTTGAAACATATCCACCGCTTGCTGGCCATCATGGGCTATTTGCACCACACAACCGACTCGTTGCAGATACTCACTGGCAATGCTACGGTTAACCGCTTCGTCGTCCACCACCAACACCCGTAGTCCCTGTAAATCTACCCTCTCCTCGGCCTCAGTGATATCTGCATCTAGCGGCAACCGGACATCCGTCACCGGCAGCAGCAATTCCAACCAGAAGGTGGCCCCCTGACCCAGTTGGCTCTCCACTCCCATCTGTCCACCCATGCCTTGCACAAACTGCTGACTGATGGCTAGGCCCAGACCGGTGCCACCCTGAGGTCGAGTATCACTTTCATCCAGCTGGCTAAAGGCTTCAAACAGCCGCTCCTGTTCTTCTTCAGCGATCCCGGGACCAGTGTCTATTACCTCCAGCCGTAGTCGCTCTGCCGTCAGCGGCTGCACCTTGAGTCGGATACTTCCCTGCGCTGAAAACTTGATGGCGTTAGCAACCAGATTGATCAACACCTGACGAAGTTTCTGCTGATCTCCCTGTCGAGCGGCGGCCAAGTCCGGTGTCCACTCCAGTTGCAGGCGCAAGCCTTTCTGCTGGGCTAAAGGTTGTAATAGCTCCAGCACCTGCTGACAGGTGTGGGCTAGGTCAAAGGGCTGGCTTTGATAAGTGGTTTCACCGGCTTCCAGGCGGGAGAAGTCCAGGATTTCGTCGATCACTTCTAGCAGGTGTTCAGCTGAGGTCTGAGCCTGTCCTGCCTGTTGTTGTTGAGCCCGGGTTAACGAGTCCAACTGCAGCAGACCGAGAGAACCCATCACCCCATGCATGGGGGTGCGGATTTCGTGGCTCATGCGGGACAGGAACTGGCTCTTGGCCTGGTTGGCCCCCTCCG
>PACG01000233.1 GCA_002699335.1 Candidatus Poribacteria bacterium | reverse complement strand
ATCGCGCAACACAGATACTGCTCACTCGGGGGCGCCTGCTCACCCGGTCCCTGAGGGAGGACCAACCAGGCAACTCCGCCTGCCCGCATCCGCCGCAACGCGGACGCCAGAGCTCGCCAGTCCGAGGGGTCCTTCACGGCGTCCGTTGCTATGCCAGACCACAACACTCCGCGAGCCTCCCAGGCATGCAAGGCGGCCGGGTCCGGGCGCCCGACCACCACAGTGTCCACCTTGCCCTCCTTCCAGCTGGCCGGCACAGTCCGCAACTCCAGTGCGGCGGCTGCTCCCCGCGCTGCCGCCAGGCGGTGCTCGATACCCTCCGCACCCTCAATACTGCCATCCCACACACCCCGTGGGTTCACCCATCGGTAGCCNGCGCCCNGGTCGAACCGGGCCCGCACGACCACGGTCACGTCNGCCANCTTCCAGGCCACCCCTGCNCTCACCACCCTCCGGCGCCCGACCACCGCGGCACGTGAATACTTCACGCCCAGACCACCGGCGCGTTCCACTGCCCGGCAAATNCCCTCGTGCATAGCGGGTCTGTGCGCCGCCGAGGGATCCAACTGAGCCCGCANGGGTTCCAAGCGGAGACCCTCCGGTCCGTCCCGCTCTTCNAGGAGAACNTCCCCCGTNTGGGCCACCACAAATAGATGCATCCCCCGCCGNGCTCGGCTGNTGACCTTCTGCCTCGACTGGACACTNCCNGGCTCCGCNGTAGCGGCCTGCATCTCCGCCCGNCGCAGNTGTCCCGGCNTCTTGCNAGGGTGCGGGAGCTTCNGCGTCGGGTCNGCNTCCTTCACCAAGTCTCTGAGCTTGCCCGCCACCTCCGAGTAGGTCGGGGGGAGCATGTTTCTCACGAACCCCAGTGCTCCCAGGTAGCTGGCCAACTCGCCGATGGTCCGCGGNTTGGGGGCNTTCACCAATCCCTGACACCGCTTCTCCGTCATCTGCACCTTCCCGTGCCCGGCCTCGAACCCCACAACCTCGACCAGCTCGCGCANGAACTGAGCTTTGGGGAACTTGAACATCAGGCCCTCCCGCACGGCGATCTCCGCGATCCGGTCGAGCACGTGGAGATGCTCGTCCACCAACGCCTTACTCTCCAGTGCGCGCAACCCCGGGGCCCACCGCCCGGTCCGGGCGCACAGGTCATCCACGAAGATCCGCAGGTACCGCGGGATCAACTCCTTGAAGACCGCNTTGATCGCGGCCTGGAACTCGGGAGGCGCGTTCTTGGGGCCGAACGGCATCGTCTTCCACCTCATCAGGCCCANNCTCGTCACGATCGTGAGCAGCTTCTGCATCGCCTGCGCCAACANAAGGTGGGAGAACCCCGAGTAGGCGTCCAGGAGGCTCTTGATCGCCGCCTCCGCCGCCTCCCGTACCATGTCCCAGCTATTCGTCATAGCTCCCGCCTTCGCCCGCAACGCCGTNTTCACATACCGATAGTCGCANACCAACCGGCCGTCCCCCCCTGCTCCCAACGGNGGGTCCTCGCCCGGTTTGGGAACGGTGTCGACCGGACTAGCCCACTCCACTGACTCCTCCGGCGGCACCGCCTCCAAGTTGTCGTACTGCATCTCTCTCTCCAAGTGGCGACGCTCGACGGCCTGTAGAGCGGGTGATTTCCGACGGGCTTGCGCCTGCAACGGCGGCACNTCCGGGTTGACGTCCCANTTCACGACGTATCCNTTNAGCCGTGTGGGCTTCGCGCCCTTGATCCAATACGCTCGGCTATACCGCCGCACATGCTTCACCAGTCCCTCGAACGCCGAGTCCGGGAGGTCNGCNTAGTCCGAAACCCGAGNCGCCCGGAGCAACCCCTCCAACTCAGCTTTGTACTCCTCNCTGCTCGTGTCCTTCCANCCTTCGGACCCCTGCACTCCATANCCCCTGCAGGTGTCCTCCTCGGCGGGAGCCGCATCCTCACGNGGAAACTCCCGACCGTCCACCGTAAGCCCCTGTCTGATCTGAGCCGCTTGCAAGCGTCGCTGACGCACGTCCGACCATTGCGCGAACTTCTCCTTCATGCACCATTCCTTCAGCTTCAGCGGCGGGCCCTCCGCGCCAACCGCCCTGACCACNCGGTACCGTTGCGACTGATCCACCGGNGGTTGTACTACTACATTACCTTGGAACCCCGCACTCGCACGCGGAAGAGCAACCAATTCCGCGTTGATCGCCTGTGCAACCCTCGTCGCCTGCGCTTCCGTCCTATATACAACACTGAGCGCCTGATCGTGATACCGCCGGACCAGGGGGGCAACATCCACCCCCAGGTCCACTTCNACCCCGTCCCCAGCAACGACCCACGNCGACTCGTACANCTCATCNGCCAGCGACCCCAACTGCATCCNCCGCAGCTCCGCANCCAGTAGGTCATGCGCGCTCCGGATCCGTTGCANCAATCCCGCTCGACCTCCCTCCANCGAGNGAGGAGACTCCGCCGCGCGCGCCTCTTCCACACGGCTCCAGAACTGCTGAACGGCCGTCACTAGCCCATGTCCTGGGTACACTGGGTCGCTCGCCACCTCNGGTTTCCGACCCGGGGCAGACGCACCGTCTGCCGGGTCTCCTGGACTAAACCCGCGGAGCCTTCTTCACGAAGAGGGTATAACCAACCCAGCCCCGGTCAGTCATCGTCTTGCCCGGCGTCCGCGGACAAAAGTCCCACTCGACCTTCCGATCACCATCGGGGAAGTGCTTCATCGAGATCCGCATGCTGGCGTCGCCACACACGGCTCCAACGCCCTCGTTGCTGGGGGTATACACCCGGTTCCTCGCCTTCTGGTGAATCCGCACCCCCAGGAGATGGTCCTTCTCGATCGTAGCGCCTCCGGGGGCACACTCCAACATTGCCAACACCACCCCATACTCCGCGGGCCCGAGCCAGCCGTCGGAGTACTCATCGATCCTGCTCTTCCCGAAGAGGTCGGCCGCGGCCTGCTTGCTCACCGCGGTCGCCGCGTTGAAGGCGGCCAACTGGATCTGCTCCTCCTCCGTCTCGGGAGGCCCGATCGAGCCCAGAACCTCCCCCACCCTGACCTCGCGCGGGAAGACTCCGGCCACCACTTTTGCGTACACCTCCTGCTGGTCGCTCCCGACCGGTCCGCACGCCACAGACTCGCCCCCCCGGATCCACCAGTCCTCGCCGATAGGCTCCTCCGCCGCGTCCGCGGCACGCACGCGATTCACCTTGATCATTCGCTCTTCGAACGCGTCCAAGGTCCAGGACTCGGAGGCCACCAGCGCCGCGCGCTCCGATGTAGGTGGTTCGCTGGGAGGGGTCCCCTCCGCCTCCGCCTTGACCTCGCGCAACGCGCACTCGCCGTCTCCTGTCACTCGTTCCCGTGGTGGGTCAACCTGCTTGAACACCACTCCACCCTCCGACCACGGCAGGATCGGAGCGGTCAACCAAACTTTGATCTTGCCCAGCGCGTGGAAGACGATGCAGTCCCGGCCCGGTTCCCATCCCCAGTCGAGCAACACCGGATTCGCGGCCAAGAAGTCGTCCTCCTGGTCCGGGCACACGCGCACCTGCGGGACCTCGACCTCCACCGACATGGGCTCTCCCGTATCCGCGTGCTCCCCGTCCAACCGCACCCGCAAGGCGCCCACCACATCCACTTCCGTCACCCCGCCCGCGGGGCCCTTGAACCCGAAGAACTTCTGCGGCGTGAGCATCCGCTCACAACCCGTGAACGCCCGCGCCGCCTTGAGATCCTCCAATGCCTTCACCTTCGCTTCCTGTCCCCTCCACGCACGACTCGCGCAGTTCAGACTGATCGCCGGCACCTGGGCCCCGCTNTCCGCTGTCACCCCGACCTTACCGTCGAGCCCGCTCAGGCGCGCACTGAACTCCGCGTGGAGACCTTTCTTCAACGGAGCGGTGAGCGGGGGAAGCGGGAGATGCTTCGTGTCCACCGGCGCAACCTCCGTCTGCTGCCGCACTTTTCGGTTCACCACCGACTCCACCTCGCGCTGGGGGCGCGACACCACGTCGTCCGGAGGGGGAAACATCTGGGGGACATCAGGTGGAGCCGCTCCCACGCCGGGCGCCGCCACCTCCTCACCGTCCAGTCCCTCCAACTCCGGAGGAATCATCTCGTTCATGTTCTCGTCCACCCCTTCCTCTTCCAACACTTCTCTGAGTGTGACACTCGGGTTGGAGTTCTTCCAGGCCTCGCACGTGGCGGTGTCNTGCGAGAACTTNCACTTGTCCCCATACTTACACTTCCCGCTCATCGCGAACAAGTGGCANGCGTTGGCNCCNCTCTCNCCCATCGCTCGGGTCCGAACGCCCTCCTTACCNTTGGCGAAGTTCTTGATCNCATGGAGCTTCCGNTAGAGCTTCGCNAANGCATGGTACCGAGCNGGGTGCTCTCCTCCGCACTGCCCACAACGCTTCCCNCCCTTGACAAACGCCGCCCGGTCNAAGGTATCGTCCTTGTCCGCGTAGTACTGCACACAGTACTTTTCCTCGTGCTTTCCCTTGCACTTCGGGCACTCGCTCGGCGCCTGCACCCGGGCCTGGTAAGCCATCTCCTCCTCCACCGGAGGCGCTTCCTCCTCGGCTCCAACTCGCCGGGCGGTGGCACCCACCGCACCAAGTACCCTCCCCGGGCCGCCCTGGATTCCCTGGGCCGTGTCGAAATACTCCTCCACCCGGGCCTTCCACTCATCAATCGTGACGGGCTTATCCACCCGCTGCACGTGAAGGACAGCNGCCGCATCCATCTTCCGCTTGTAGTCGTAGATCAGNGTCTCCTCATCGGGCAAGCACCGATTGTCCTTCATATCCTGGACCGTGTCGTCCCAGCTGGTGTGNTAGTCGTAGATGTCCTGCCCTGGCACATAGGTCAACTTATCGAACTTCGTCCGCGCGTCGGTCTTCCGCACAAAGTCCGACCGCTGGAGTTTCTCCAACTCCGTGAGGATCATCGCCTGGCAGTAATCGTNATTCCGCGTGTTTTCCGCGTTCTGGTACAGCTCCGTCCGCTGCAACACCCGCAGCGCCCGTCCGGCGGTAGTCGTCCGCCCACACGCGTTCAGCATCATGTTGATCCACTCCTGGGTGTTGAGCATCCCTCCACCAGCCGTCTGGCTCGCTACCCGGTTGAACTCCGTGACGAANTGGAGCATGTCACGGCGATCCTCCTCCCTGAACTCCGGGAACTTCACGTTCGCCACCACCTTCACNCCGCTNCGGTACACTCCACCCGGGCCGGGGGGACCAGGGCCTCCACCGCCACCGCCCCCAACGGGGAGCGCACCTCCTCCTACCGGCACCCCGGGGCCTCCGCCGCCGCCAGGACAACCGCCGGGAGCTCCACCCCCAGCGGGAGGCACCCCGCCACCGCCGGCGGGCACCCCNCCTCCNCCACCGCCTCCTGCTGCGGGACAGACNCACGGGTACCGTCCGCACCTCGGGCANAGTGGACCCATGGGGAANCCGGGTCCTCCTCCCGGCGCACCCCCTCCGCCACCCCCGGCTGGGAGTGGAAGGCCACCACCGAGTCCACCCGCACCCCCAGCGGCCGGCCCCCCACCTCCACCCGCGGGAGGATACCCAGGGCCGCCACCGCCACCGCCGCCAACTCCAGCGGGCGCTCCGGGCGGCACTGGCGCAAACCGACCGCCGAACGCACCAAAGACCCGACTGCGGTTCGCCTCCATCTCGTCCTGCATCCTCGCCCACCCTCGGCAACCTCCAGGCGCTGACGGAGCCCCCGGCACCGGCTGCTGCTGAGGNTGCACANTCGGGTCCACCGGCCCTTGTGGCTGGGGCTGGGGGCCCACACCCGGANCTNGCGCTTGCTGCTGCGACGGNTGCGTCGGGTGCTGNGGAGGTGGGTACCNTTGNTGCCCCGGTTGCTGCTGAGACGGATCCGCTCCCGNCGGGTACGGCGCACCTCCACCCGGNCCCGGAGCCGGGTACGGCTGCGTGGGGGGCGGAGGGCGTCGAGGTTCTGTACCGGGGCGCTCGGGTAACGGAGTTTCCGCCGCCGGATGCCGCGTGTCGTGCGCCGCGAGATGGTGCACGCAACACTGCCCCATCCTAAGCGCCACCGCGCCCGTCGTCCCATGATCGCTGCAGTACCGCGTCCCGCACCTTCGGCACTGCACGTTCCGCGCCGCATGGCGCCTGCAACTCACCAGCCACCCCGTCAGCCGGTCCTGCACCTGGACTCCGCACAACGTAGGACTGCCCTGAGTCGACGGAGAGGGAGGAAGGCTGCCCGGGATCCCGCCGCTGCCCCGATTGGGTCCTCCNCGGCGGCCNCCNGCTGGACACCCACCGCCCATCGGGAAGCCACCACCGGCCACTCTGCTCACACCGACCCCAGGGGGTCCTCCATACCCTTCACGACCGCCTCCTCCCACCGTTGTCGCCTGCCTTGGCTGAGGAGGGCTCCCTCCATACATTCCCTGCTGCTGCGGNTTCCACGGCTGACGCCGGGGAGGGGGAAGGTAGTCGTGGACTCCAGCTGCTGCAACAGCGGCGGCAGCAGCGGCCCCGCCCGGACTCCCGGAGAAGGCATCGTAGTACCGAGGTTGCCCATCCTCCGGCCCGTCCCGGGCCCANTTCTGGTCCACCGCACCGGCTGTTGTCGAGTACTTGTTCCAGGGACCGCGAACNCCNAACCGCTCCGGTCCACTTAGTCCCACCTGGTCGCGCAAGGGGCCCTTCCTGGTCCCACCNTCACTCCCACGCTCCTCAACTGCTCCTGAAAGAGCTGAGCGCATGTCCTGCACCCACGGGTCCGCACCCGGCTGCTGCCACGGATCCAAACGCCGCGGTCGCACCGGTGCCTGCCCGATACCGGCTTGGTTCGCCTGCCGGAAATCAGCGATCACCCGGCCCAACGGTACTTGAGCCTGTTCCTCTGATTTCGGTTGTCCCCAAGGCATATCTCCACCGGACGGTCCACGACCCTCCGGTCCGCACGGGCGGCCACCCACACGCCAACTTGCCACTGTCGGCTCGCCAAACGGGGCGTCCCATCCGCTCTGCGGCNCATACTCCTCCCGCAAGGGGTCATGAGGACGTGCCTCCAACCTCGGGGCCCCTGCCACGGCTGCCGGCTGCGGGGGAGGAGCTTCCACGTACCGCTCATTCCAAGCACGCATCGCCCGATCGTTCCAAGTCTCCTCCTCCACCCCACCGGACTCCCGCTGGTGAGCGGGCGAGGGCGGGGCGCTCCGGCTGCGTGCCCGGTTGGTCTCCCCAGGCTCCAAGCGCCGCTGCTGCTCACCGCCCGCTCGGCCCTCCACCGTCAATCCGTGACCGTCCAGCTTGTACCCCCACCCGTCGGTCTTCCCGCCGCCGCCCACGCTGGGCTTTTCGTCCTGGAACTCTGGCAGGGACATCACCGCCATCCGGACCGCTACCTCGCGCAGTTTCAAGTCCTCCTCCGATCCGTTGGGCTCCTCCTCCTCATCATCGTCCTGGGTGATCGGGAGAACCACGCGGGCCGGACTTCCGTCGCGCACCATCGGCAACGGAGGGATACACTCTTCGCACTGCACCGCCGGGTCCTGCTGGCACTTCTCACAGTACCGCTGCGCGCACCCGCCGCACTTCGGCCCTCTCGGGATACGCGTCCCGCACTTACCGCACTTCGTCACCAGGTTCTGCCCCAACCTGCACAACAGACACCCATGGTCCTCCTGGCAACCCTTGCAGAGGTGACGCTTGCATTCGCCGCAACGCTTCGACAGCGGGTCCAACATCATCGCACACACCTCGCACTCCGGGACCGTCGGTGTCATGCCCCGCTCCACGCGCTTGTTGGCCACCGCAAACGGGTTCTCCGGTCCCGGCCGCGGTTCGGGAGGCACCCCAAGAGGTGGGGGTCCATGACCGGGTTCGCCCAACCCTGGTCCTCCCCCGCACTGCATGAACGCCTGGTCACTCGCCATGTCTTCCATCGGGTGCATCCCGGGCAGGATCAGCATCCCAGGCACCTCCTCCATGGGCCTCCCATACGCCTGCGGCAGGTGCGGTGACTGCTGCTGCTGCTGCTGGTGCTGCCACTGCTGTACCGGCCCTTCGAATCCCGCCGCCCGGAAGGCATCCTGCGCAAAGGGTTGCCCACCCCACGGGGTTGCCTGGGTGTGGGCGCTGGTGTACACTGCGCCCATCTGCACAAACTGCTGTCCTCCTCCTCCCAGACTGCCCGCCATGCCCGGGGCCCCACCGGCACCGCCGCCTCCCTGCACGACGGTTTGCATCTGGGCCTGCCATTCGACCGCACCTCCCTGGTGCCCGCCCATCGCCTGCTGAGGCGCGCCGCCAAGCGGGTATCCCATCCCCCACTGAGGGTGGACGGGCGGCAGCTCCGGACTCACCGGTCCCATGAACATCTGCAACTCCGGACCGGTGGGGGAAACCCCTACCCCGACTGGCGATCCCACCGCCGCTGCGCGGCTCTCGTTGATCCCCGCCTGACGCACCCGCTGCTGGTGCACCCGCCTCAGGTCCATCTGCTGTAGTGTCTCCATCATCGCTCCCGGTGGTAACATCATTGTCGCCATTCTCAGGTTCACACCGCGACACGACTGTGTCGTGGTTTCCGACTCACAGCCCCCACTTGTAGGGTACCGGCTGTACCCTCCTGTGTTTTGCTTTCACAAAAACTTTTCCAACCACCCGTCTGCCGAAACGGCCGAAGACACCGGGGTCGAGACCTGGAGCGTGGCTCCACACCGCTTTGTTCTTCGTGACTTTTCTCCACCTGCTCGTGCTACGCGTCGTCTCGTGCGTAGAAAAACTCCGGAACGTGCTCAAAGCCAAACTCGCAAACGGGAGCGCGCTTGACTTCTCGTCGCGCGCGCTCTCCGACCACCTGCCGTGGTCCCGACCGCAACCTGCCAAACTGCTGGTTGTACTGGTAGTAGACGGAAAATGAACTGCTGGCCTCAATTGCCGATAGATGCCTCGTGTGCACCAAGAACAAGTACTGACAACAGCCGGCGCGGTCTTCTCTCACCGCGCGACCCCGAAACACAAAACCNACACCGTGTAGCCNCAACAACCGCCCACGGTCCCCACCTCCGCAGTCGCTTTCCTTCGACTTCGGAGGTCTTGCGCGCCTTTCCCTGCGCACACCGTACTCCGCCCAGGCCCTTGAACCAACCGGTAGGACTACCCCTCACGCCTGGAGTCCCGAACACACGTATTACCGCGTCCACGAGCTGAGACCGCGTTCCTGTACGTGGGACCCCTCAATCGCGTCGGAATCACGCAACGACTCGCCACACACACGCAATCGCGCAGAGAACACTGAAAAACCCGGAGAGGCCTAGTTACACACCGGCCCGAACGCGTCGCCCAAACAACACCGTTCCTACCCTGAGAACCGAGTCCCTGTTCCGCCCGGCCCACGGAGACGCAGAGCGTTGTGTCGAGAAACAACAAGCACTCGTCGGAAATAGGTTTACCCACATCCACTCCGCGCCGTCCCGCAACTCCGGACTAAAACCCCTGTTCGTGCGCTGTCTCCCCGCCCGTACCCTACAACACCCCCCGAGACATTCGCTCTAGTCTCCCACACCCACATTAGCCATGTTACCACCGGGTCCGTCCTGTGCTCTGATCGCGCTCNNCCTTCAGAAATCCTGCGAGGTGGTGATAGACCATCACATCCTTTGCCCGCAACTTCNTCCTCGGGGGTGGAACCCCATTCAGGTCGNCAAATTCGGNTCCTGCTCCACCGGCTCCTTGTAGCCTTCCGCCGATTCCGTGGCCTGCTCCAGAATGATCTGGCCACCCTGCTCCAAGATCTCCCACTGCGACTCGGTCGTCGTCACCGACCCTTCGCCCGCCTTCAATGGGGTCTCCTCGCCCTCCGCGANCTCCCGCTCCGGGGGCACGGCACGCATCGTCAACCCCAACTGCTCGATCCCCTTCTCCAGCAACTGCAAGANCGCGGTCTTCACCTCCTCGTTCTCCGCCCAATTGCCGAACCGGTCCANGTTCGAGGAGCANGTNTANACCGACTCCAGCATCTGGGNCGCGTANACCCCCATCTGGTAGTCCTCGTGGCANCCCGGGCAGCGATACTCCTTCCGCACATTTCCGCCCAGCTGGTGGGTCTTCATCATCTTGCTGTAGTGAANCATCAGGTTGCACCCGTCGCACTTCACGNTGCTCTCATCAACCGGCTGGGCNTNCTGCTCCTCCTTNGTCTTGCCCGTCCAGCCCGCCTTCTGGGGCGGGAGTCCNTGCGGAGCTTTCGGCATCCCCGAGGAGCCCCCGCCACCGCCCTTGTTCCCAGCCGCCGCCGCTCCCTGACGCCCACCCGNGACTTGCTGCCNGCCCNGGCCGCNCCAATTGACTCCGGCGCTCCAAGACTGCCCGCCCTGCTGCGCCTGCTGCTGGCCGCCCGAGTTCCAGTCCTTCGCATTCTTGTACTGCCCCTTGCTGAACTTCGGCGACTGGCCACCCGAGCTCTGCCACTGGCCACCNGAGTTGTCCTGCCACCCCGAGTTCTGCCACCCGCCACCACGCTTCTTGTTGTCGTCCTGCCACTGGCCACCCNTGTTGTTGTCCTGCCACTGGCCACCCCGGGAGTCGTTCTGCCGCTCCGGGTGCGGGCACTTCAAGTACGTGTCCTTCGGGTGCGTCCCGCCGCAATTGTCGCAGTTCCACGTGCTCCAGNCCTGGTTGTTCCCATCCTGCTCCTCAGCGTCATCACGCNNCGTACTGCACTGGAAGCAATCGTACCGCTTCGCGAAATTCTTGAACCCGCACTGCTCGCAGGCCCAATCCCGACCCGGCATNNTCTCCAACANAGATTCGGGCACGTAGTTCGGGTCGTAAAGATTCGGGCACTTGTCAAAGTGCTTGCCAACGAAGTCCTGCTTCTCGTGAATCACTCCACACCGCCAACACACTGTCTTCCTGCGCGGACTGCGCGTACCGCTTCGATAGTTCCTCGTGGTCACGAACACCGGTCCTCCGGTCACCGTCACGAAGCCCACGGCAGAGCAAAGTCGCCGAGGCTCCCCACTCCCCGACGTGCCTCAAACGGCCTGAAAAGCACCCCTCGCAAATCCTCCCGCCGCACTAACCTTGCGGTTATGCCACGGCGCTCCCCAACACAGCCGACTCAAAGTCACCGTGCCCCGAGTCAACCGACCAGGCGCACCGTCCGAGTAGACAACGCTTCAGCCAAGATGAACCGTCTGCTCGAACGTTCCAAAGAGCCCTGTACGCACCAANCCCCCGCAGTGGGACACACTCCGAGCACAACCCAAACCGCCCCTNACATGACCAAACACATTCACGTAGAGGGAGAGGGACATCAATCCTCCGNCGTTCCAACTAGCTCCGGAGCTGTACAACATCCCGTCGCTACCTAGAAACCGAGATCCACCACCAACAAAGCCTTCTCCCTCCGCATGCGCCAGGGCGTCGCAAATAGAGCACCGAGAAATCGGGGGACCCCAAACACAAGCGTCCCCAACTCGTAGATACACCGCCGTGCGTCCAACACTCGCGCCGCTGCCTACTGAAATCCGGGCCTCCCTACATACTACTACTACACCGCTTCGGGATCACACTGCAATACCCCTCGCCAAGAGGTCCTCAACGCTGGTCACCGAGAGCACCCCAGTGGGCTCCAGGTAGATCCGACTGACCACCTCCGCGTAGCCGACCATCCGGGCCTCCCGAGTCAACTTCCACTGCCGATCGCGCAGTCGCATCCGCCCCACACTCTCCATCGGGTAAACTCCCAGCAACTGCTGCTGCGCATGATTCTCGTCNACCTGCGCCAACAGGATGCTCTCCTCCCCATCTACCTCCTCCTGAATCGCGATAACGTCGTTCCGCTCGAGTGCCACCAACGCCACGTCGGGCGGCGGCTCCTCGGACCGCGGGAGGTCCTCCCGCCTCACTGGGTACAACACCAGACGGTCCACCGCCACCGTCTTNCCATTNCGGCACACCTCGATCCGCTCGTCCGTCAATGGGTCCGTGAGCACCGCGTTCTGNTCNCTCGGCATCTCCGCCACCAAGTACGGCCCATCGCACTTCGACANCAGCTTGAGAGAGACCGCCGTCGCCGCTTGCGCGATATGCCCCTTCCGCAAGAACACCAAGTGCCCCACCTCGATCTTCGGGCCCTTGCGCGTCTCGTTCGCGTACGCGTCCCGCACCTCCTCGTTGTGCTCCATCACTTCGTCCAGCTCGCGACTGAGCTGCAGGTGCTCCTTCACCATCTCCTTCACCCACTGGTCGTAGGCGAGGTCTTCCGGAAGCTCCGCCACCTGTCCGGTGGCGCTCGCCAANGGGGTCACGTTGAACCACCCGTTCACCACCCCCCCGAGGTGTCAGTCCTGACTCCCCGAACGTCTTATCCCGGAGTCGGGCCTCCAACGTGCGGATGAACCGCGGCCACCGCCGGGGCCGACCCTTGACCAGGGTCTCCATCAGAATGCCCANCAACGCGGTCATCGTNCGATGCGCTCNCTCGACCACGCCCTGCGCCTGAGGGTGGAACGACGAGCTNAACACCTGGCGGCTTCCCAGCTGGCTCGACACCTCCGCCAGGATGTCGTTCGTGAACTCCGGNCCCTGGTCGCTCTGCAGCACCAGGGGGACCACACCCATGTCCAAGATGATGTCCACAAGCGCCTCGGCCACCGCAACCGCATCGATCATCGTGATCCCGCGCAAGTACGGGAACCTCGAGTAGACNCAGATGACGCTGAGAACCGCGCACACGCCACCTTCGCCCGGCGGGTTCACCTTGTACACGTCCATCTGGCAGCGGAGGAACGGTCTTCGCCCGACCACCGTCCGTACTCGCACGGCAGGGTGCCCGGTCACTTTGTGGCTCACGCACTGCCGGCACTTCAAGTAGCANCGACGGCACTCCGCCCGCATGCCCTCCCACCACACCTGACCCCTCAGGGAGTGGTACATATCCTTCGCGGACTGATGCCCGCCCGTCAGCGCCGAATGCGCGTCCTGGGTGATCAGCTCCGGCCACGTCCCTCGNCGCTCGCTGCGCGCCATCAGAACTCCCCGATACCGGCTACGGGGGATCACTGGGACCTGCAGTCCCGGCTCCAAGGTCCGGAGCAACAGACCGTCCCTCTCGTCCAGTCCATAGTCCACCGACCGGACGGAGGCCTTGAACTTGTCCCGCTTCGGATCCGCGAAAGCGTCTTTGCCAGCACTCAAGTCTGGGCTTCCGGTAGCCTCGAGGATGCCGATCACCTCGCGGCAAAACGGGTCAGCTCGTTGAGCCTCGCGGAGCTCCCGCCGGAACTGCCCCAACGGGTAGACGGTTTCACCGACTCGCAGGTCCGCCCCAGGGACCGTCGGGGGGTCCCCCTCCCCACCATCACCACCAGCCACGCCACCATCCCCTGGTCCCGGTGCACTGGCTGGGACGGCTGGATCCAGCCCTCCTATCGACTCCATAGCCGCGATGGGATCCCGGTTCGCAAGGTCCTCTTCCAGCTCCATCTCGAGGTCACCCTCCTCCCCACTGGGAGGGGCGACCGGTAGCACCTTTCCCTTCTGCCGGAGCCGCTTGCGCCCGCCAGGCAGAACCGGGGGAAACAACGGTAGAGTTTTCCCACCCGGCTTCGTAGCCACCGCTCCACCCGGCGCCGAACCGGACCCCGACGCTTTCCCGCCTGCTCCCAGCAACACCGACGGGTCGTCGTAGCCCTGCGCCGACGGTCCCGCGCCTCGCCCGGGAGTAGCTCCCTGCGGAGCCCGATCACTCCCCACGGCAACCGCCCCCTCGCCCAGTGGGGGCACGTAGAACTCGCATCCTCTCTTCCACCGCTCATGGCCCTTCTTGTAGCTGGGGCCCTTGTCACATCGAGGGCAGTGCTCACTGGCCGGCAACCCTGCCACCGCCACCACCGGTTTTGCTTCCAACCGTCTCACTGGTCGGACCTTTGTCCACGCCTGATCGTACTCCGCTTCCTCCTCCGGGTCGTCCACGCCGCGGAGGATTCGCAGCGCGGCCGGTACCTTGAGCGTCACTGGCGGCTTCCAGGCAGGTGTACCACTGATGCCCAGCTCGAGACGCAAGACATCCCCACGGCAACGCCGGGACAGCTCCCTCGCTTCCGACGCCGTGGCGTTCTGTGCCAACACGAGGGGAACGAGCTGCTTCGACCGCCCGCAACACCAAACCTCCAGTTCCGGGACCGCGTCGTCGATGTTCGTCTTCAACACCCGGGTCGGGTACCCGCTGGGGTCCACCAACACCACGTACTCCCACCGGTCGATGATGGCGTCCAACTCCGCGCGCTCCTCGAGCGGACACCTGCGCTTGAGGTACGCCTCTTCTCGTAGCATAGTCCGGAGAGCCGCCAACACGGGATACGCCCCTTCCCCGTACGCGACCACCCCGCGCACGTTGGCATCGGAGTCGCGAAGCCGCCGAAGCAGGTGCAGCACACCATCCAACACGGCATTCCGGACTACCACCTCGTTCTCCTTCCCTTTCCCCTTGGACGGGTGGACCCACTTCCGCACCTCATGATCATCCCGCGGGGGGTCCACAACCACCACCCCGTTCAGCGTCTTGTTCTCAAAGTCCACTCGCCGATCTTCAAACACCTCGTCTGTCAATCGCACCCCCGGCACCACTGCCACCGGCACCACTTCCACCCCCAGAGGGAGAGCCACCCGCTCGGGCCCCTTCTCGCTGCTGCTCGAACTCGCGCCGCCCCCGGGGACCTCCTTCGCTGCACGTAGGCGGAACTGCGGCTCGACCGTCACCGCACAAGCATCCTCCCCGCGTTCCTCACGCAACCGGCGCAAGAACGCGAACCCTGCGGACACCGGTACCCCTCCCGGGTCCTCCCCCTGGCGTACTCGCCGCAACCGTGGCTCCTGCTGCTCTGCTGGGGTCTCCTGCACCCCAGACGGGGTCGGAGACTGGCGCAACACGATCCGGAGCTGCACTCCCTGGGAGGCGCTAGCTGCCAAGAAGGCCTCCTTCAGCGTCGCCGGCACCGTCGGATCCACCTCCTGCTCCTCCACCGGAATGATCAGGTCCCGCTCAGCCGGATTCCGCGACGCCCAATCCGCGAACGTGTTCGCCGCTCCCGGCGTGAATGCCCACCGGATCTTGCCCGCCGCCACAATCTCCAACAACCACCGGAACACCTTCGCCGGTTGACGCATCTCCCCCGTCGTCGAGGTCATGCAATTGTTCAAGTGGTCCGTGCCCAGCACCACGTGGGCGCCCTGGATGATATCCTTGAAGAAGTGCAGGGCTTCTCGCAAGGCGAACAGTTCTCCTTCCCACACCGTCCACCGCGACTGCTGCTCGCTCAATGACTTGCTCCACACACCCAAGAGCCGCAAACTCCCCCGAGGGGCTGTCGCATCCGCCCCCTTACGTCGCGGCGGGAGTTGCAGAAGAACCGCCCCAACTGCGCGCTTGCTGCGATCCGCCAACAGGATGAACGGGTTCGTCCCGTCCATCGCCCCTTCCCAGTCGGGGATCTCCAACGCCACCGCGCGCAGCACCATCCGCT
>PACG01000232.1 GCA_002699335.1 Candidatus Poribacteria bacterium | reverse complement strand
AGACGGTGACTGGGAATACTGGACGAAGCGAGGCGCGGTTGCCTCCAGAGAGGTGGTTCACCAGACATTTTACGCTAGAACGTCGCTGAGGCTTCGGATTATCTGGCCAGGTTAGACTTAGGGGATAATCCCAATCCGGTGATCGATATTGACGAACTCGGCTGGGACTTTGACGGGGGAATTGACCGCCACTCGATGGCTATCCTGAAAGCAGCGCACAAGAAGAGACCTGACCCAAAGATCGTGGTCTGACAGATGCAGGGGCCTGTTGCACCGAAGTTGGCGGCAGTATATCGCGACATCGTCAATGATGGAGACTGACGTTGACCTGAACGATAACGTGGATGATCGCCCTTCAGTTGCAGGTAGCACGACTTAACGGCCTGTTGAAGAGAAGCGTGGTGGTCTTGAGGCTGGGCAAAGAGAGCGACGATAAAGGCGGGTACCAATGGACCTAGACGGCCGAGGAGTTGGAGCAGCGGGTCCGCCTTATCCGGTTTGTGGCGCCGTGGTCTGCCGGGCGTAGCCTTCTTCGGTAAATGGAAGTTGAAAGAGAACGATTGTCCGCTGACGAATGAGCAACTGGACAACATCTGCGGCCGGTTCCTGGAGATGCAGACCGACGGCCGTGGCCTCAAGCCTGAACTGCTTCAGTTAGGTAGGGTTTTCACCGAGAGTTACGATAGGCCGGCCATCTTCTGTTCGTCGTCCTTTGTGCTGCCATATTTCCACTCAGGCCATGACGAGGGACAGTGGAGCAAGTCATATCAACCGCCCGTCGCCCGCGTGCTGATGATAAATCTGGGCAACAGGGAGACAAAAGGGGTGAAGATGCAATTACAAGATCGGCAAAAAGGTGTCTGGGCCGCTGGACCGGTGGATATCCCGGCTCGATCGGTAGTTAGTGGTGCTGTTACCCATACTACCGGACAAAGGTTTCTGGGGCTGAGACTGGGGCGGAACCTCCATCATGGAAGTCGATGCACCGGGATCCGAGGTGTTCAATTGCCTGGACTCCCGCCATCAACCAGAAGCAGAGTCTGGAGTAGAAGTTGCATGGTAAAACGTCTATTGGGAAAGTGGAGTGATTACGCTTTTACCAATTTGTCCATAGGCACACGTTGATAACCTTAGTTGACAAGCTCAGATCCCACGGCTTTCTATGAGGTAAACTAGTCCTGATAGCTTTTTGTTTCCTTTATTGAGGTGGTGTGCTATTATCTGATCGATCGGAATGAGCAATCATGCGAGGGGAAAACCCCTAAGCATTGATCCTTTTTCACCCCAGTTGAGCATAATTCTACCTCTCTTCCATATTGCTTCGGTGCCTGTCAAAATTATCTCATATGCACTATACGCAGGTGCTTTTCGATTGAATCTACTATAAGGAGAACCGACCATGAAAACTTATCGTGCGGCCGTCATCGGCTGTAGCCGAATGGGCGCGTTTATCGACAACGAAGTGACCGACTACCAGGCAATTGGCTACCGTATTCACATGCGGCCGGGTTCAGCACTGATGGCCGAATAGACCTGATCGCCTGTTCGGATCTTCGCCCAGCGGTGATGGCACAGTTTGGGAACCGCTACGATGTACCGATAGATCAGCAGTATACCGATTATCGGGAGATGATCGAGAAGGAACGACCGGACATTGTCAGCGTAGCCACGCAACCGGAACAGCGGGCGGAAATTGTTATCTATGCCGCTGAGCATGGGTCTAAAGCAATTTACGCCGAAAAGGCGATGGCGGCTTCGATGGACGAAGCAAGTACAATGGTGGAAGCAGTGGAGCGCAATGGCGTGTTTTTTAACCTGGGTACGAATCGCCGTTGGCACACAAGCTTCGGCAAAATGAAGGAGATTATCGATAGTGGTGAACTCGGTCGGCTTCGGACATTAATCATCTACTCCAACGGAATGCTCTTCAATACTTCTAGCCATAACTTCGATCTCATTCTGCGGCTAAACAGCGACCACAAGGCTGAATGGGTATCAGCGCATCTGCCTAACGGTGAGCAGACTATCGAAGGCGATATTGCCTATGAAGACCCTGTCGGTCAGGGAATGATTCAATTTGAGAATGGAGTGATGGCGCATGCTCTCCTGTCTCCCCGTAGCAGTGAATGGGAGGAAATCTGTGAAAAGGGAACCCTGACCTGCTGGAATAACGGCTGGCAATGGAAAGTCCGACACCAAAAGCAGATCCCCGGTTGGCGTACCGGACTTGTCGAGGATACGTTTCCTCAATTTGAACGTACGAGCTCTACGGCCAATCTCATTAAAGATCTGGTTCAGGCGTTGGATACTGGTGAGCCGACGCGCGGCGGCGTTCGTTGCGCTTACGCTAGTACGGAGTTAATCTTTGCCTTCATGGAATCGCATCTTCGAAACGGAGTCAGAATTGGGTTGCCGCTAGAGNGATCCAGGTTACGGCTGCACAGGAAGCGTGAGCCACGACAGCCAAAGCTGAGTTAGCAACTCTTTGCGACTGATCTACCTTTGGTTTTCTGACAGTGTATGACAGGAAAAGTCCCGGTCTTTTCCCCTACACTTTTGCTGCTAGAGGTCAGATTGGCAATCTAAACGTATTAATCTAAACATATCGCCGCCGTGAAAACAAAAAACTGAGACCTGGCAGAGATACCAACTAAATATGTTGGAGCAACAGGCTCAAATTGTAGTTTAGCTACGGACTCCCAGATCCGTATCTTTATCGATCTGCTCGCGTTCTCGCACAATCCTATCCCGCATATCATCTGGAAGTGCTAACATCCGCTGAAAATTAGGTGTCTTCGTCGAAACAGAGGTTATTACGCTTGAAAAAGAGGCGATCTGTGTCCCGGCTAAGGTCGCAGTCGAATCGGGCCAGGATCGACTCGTTCATAGCGCTACCACCATCTGGATTGATGTGGCACAACCCCCAGTTTATTCCCCGATCATCGCCATTATCTGCAAAGGCGTCTGGCACAAACGGGTCCGGTGCAACGAGTGGCATCTGAATCAAAGATTTCACTTCGAAGTTCACCCCGTCCGGAGCGTGCTGCACAGTGTTCTTCTCCACCCCATCCAGACTAACCAGCCGGCAATACCTGATTTGTAAGGCCACAGACAGGTTTCATGCCCGGAGTTGATCACCGTATTTAGTGGCGATGGCTACGCCCTGCGCGCGAATGATGTTCTCTCCTCCCCGCCGCTGGCCAGGCGATCCCTTATAATAAAGGTAAATCCTGCCGTTATNAATCAGGGGAAACGGATCGTGGATGCNGGAACAGTCCCAATCTTCATCGGCTCCCGGCTCGATGGCAGGACAACCTCACGTACGCCGGGGGCCATCTGGGGAATCGGCTTCGGCCATAGTCACTGGACATGAATCACCTCCCTGGATGACTTTGCTGTAGGCTTGATAGTAAAGTNAGTATCTCCCCTCCCAGACCAGAATGTCAGGGGTGCAACTTGAGCGCCAGCCAAATTCACCTTTTGGCGGACGGGCCACAGCCGGTCCTTGTTCTATCCAATGAAACCCGTCATCACTAGCTGCATACCAGACCTCGGCTAGATCCCAGTCCACAGACGGAATCGTATCGGTCGCTTTCTGGTACCCAGAGGGTGGCGCTTCTGTACAACGGCAGGACGTAATACCTACCTCAATACGCAGCACCTTGGATGGATCGCGACGCGATACATTCGGCTGACGAGAAAACCCCTCAAGCCATGTATATTTGAAATTGCTATAAAACTCGTTGCCGGCATCCTCATGTGGATTCCAGACATCATACATCCTTTCCATGGCGGCGCTGAGTTTGTAATCTGTCGGTTTATTCAATGATATTTTAGCCGGGAATACATCTGCCATTATAGTACTTCCTTTAGCCAATTTTTCCTGGTCGATCACCNCGACCGAACTTTTGTCGGAGCCTTTGCACTTTAGAGTTCACACGAATTCAGACGTGAATTGAGTCNGGAATCCTTGCTTCCTTCATTCGCCTGAGTATTTTCATTGACTGCTGTCTCGAAAACTAATGTATACTATAATATATATTAAACATTGGTAGAACCAATTTTGGTTTGAATACAGAATGGAACTCAGTTTAAAATTATCCTGCTCATTGTCAACCCGCTACTATTTTATTGCAATTACAACCAGATGTAAATCGACAACGNTCTGAAAGCAGAAAAATGAAGATCTATTTGACAATTATCCTAGTTGCATTGGTTGGTGAGTTTCTAATTCGTAGCTGGGTTCGATACTTGAACCTGCGAGCGATGACACCGGATCTACCATCTGAATTCGATGGGTTCTACAACGCGCAAGAATACCGGCAATCGCAACAGTATACGCGAGCCAAAACAAAACTGGCCTATTTCTCCTCGACGGTCAGTCTGGTAGTGGCGCTAGCGCTGATTCTGGGAGGTGGATTCAACCTGTTAGACACCTTTGGCCGCAGTTTTGGTCTGCTACCGATTCCTACAGGTCTGATTTTCTTCGGGCTGCTGTTTCTGGCCAACGATTGGCTGTCCCTCCCTTTTACTTTGTATAATACTTTCGTCATTGAAGCCAGATTTGGGTTTAACAAAACCACTATCTCGACCTTTGTCATCGATAAACTGAAGTCGTATCTACTGAGCCTGGTTATCGGTGCAATTCTCTTGAGCACGATTCTTTACTTTTTTCAGAAGTTAGGTGGATTGGCCTGGCTTTACGCTTGGGGTTTAGTCATNATCTTGACGGTGCTGGCGCCACCGATTTTTACCACTCTGATTGCGCCTCTATTCAACAAGTTCACACCACTCGAAGATGGCGCCTTAAAGACGTCCATTCGAGACTATACAGAGCAAGTTCAGTTTCCATTGAGAGATCTTTTTGTGATGGACGGGTCGCGGCGGTCGGCTCACGCTAACGCCTATTTTACCGGCTTCGGCAATCAGAAAAGGATTGTTCTATTTGACACGCTAATCGAGAAGCATTCGGTCGAGGAGTTGGTGTCAGTGATCGCGCATGAAGTCGGACANTACAAAAAAAAGCATCTGCTGAAAGGGATGATGCTGTCGATTGTGCACTCAGGGGTGCTTTTCTATCTACTTTCCCTCTTCATCGATAACCGATCTTTGTTCGATGCCTTTCGGATGGATCAGATCTCGGTTTACGCCGGTTTGATCTTTTTCGGGTTGCTGTATTCGCCGATTGAATTTTCCCTCTCTATCGGTATGCATGCCCTCTCGCGCCAACACGAATATCAGGCTGATGCTTACGCTGTTCAAACACTTGGGATAGCAGAAACGCTAATTCTAGCGCTCAAAAATCTGTCTGTCGCCAACCTGGGTAATTTAACCCCTCATCCAATCAACGTATTCCTCAACTATAGCCATCCACCCGTTTTACAGCGAATTACTGCCATGCGACAATTAATAACGGAGTAATAACCCCGTTTAATCAAGCAGCTAAGATNTATCTTGCCTCTCTATTTACGGTTGTCTATTCACGGTGCCTGTAGACACATTCTAAAGAAGGTGCTAAATAGCACTCAAGGAACCCCGTTACGGTGATCCATACATTATCGATAAAAATCTAGGATCTCATCTTGACAATAATTCGGCCAACCTGACTCGAACCAACGCGGACGGGTTGCCGGTGATCGACTGAACCCAAGAGCAGAAATATACCTTTGATCGCAATGGCTGGCTCTTGATCCCCGGTGTTCTACCTGATAACGAGCTAAAAGAGAAGCAAGAATGTCTGTATGCGACTGCGCCACGATCCAGAATCAATTCCGGAGCATGAGCATTTGGTTCTGGGAGGGCCATTGCAAAAAATGANCGATCATCCGCTGGTGGTTGGATTTATGAACGAGTTTGTGGCTCACCCACCCNTGTCCAGTCAAAACTGCTACGGTTTTCGGATGGAATCCTGCGCTCTTTTCTCCTGAACTCTTAACGATGGGCGATTTGGCCCATACAATGGGAATGAGCGATTTCTCAATGGTTGAAAATTGGATCGTTTGACGGAGAAAGCAAACGATGGGTCGACNGAGTTTAGCCAAGGNATATCTGTATTGAGAGAAATTCTGCAGTCATTAAACCCAGAAGAAACAGTTTTGATGGCAAATTATCCCAACCCGTTTAACCCAAAAACTCGGATTCCATACCATCTCGGTTAAGATTCAGAGTTGGTAATTAACATTTATGACACCACAGGAAATTTAGTCAGGACTCTAGATATGGGATTCCAGTCATTTGGTTATTATGCCAGTCGAGATAAATCAGCTTATTGGGACGGGAAGACTGAGACTAGAGAACAAGTATCTTCAGGAACTTACTTCTATCAGATTCATGCGCGTCTGAAGTCACAGGCGGGAGACTATACAGAAACACGAAAGATGGTAATTCTGAAGTAGATGAAGAATCGTATTCAATCCTATCTACTTCTACTCATCTCAACACTGTTATTAGGTACAGGCTTCCTTAATAACCAATTCAAAGTAGCCGAACAGAAGTGGTTCCAAAACCACCAGCAGGATACTGAGAGCTTAGTGATAGGAAGAATGGTTAAGGCTAAGCGTGACGGTATCTTCTCCGTAGGCGGCCTGACAGGTCAGGTTTCAGGGATACAGCAGATCGATACTGCTAAATTGCAGCGGGCAGAGCCGGCTGTTAGTAGTCAGTACCAAGCCTATTACAATGATTTGGATTTCACCTCTTTTAACCCCTATTTTTCTCAAATTGGCTTTCAAGCCATTACGTTCAGTTTAATCGACAAAATTCTGCTGCTATCTCCTCCGTACTATATCACGGTACTCAAAGTCTTGAATGCTTACTCTTTTGCTTTTGTTCTATCGCTGATTATTAGATGGTTTAGTATAGAATTTGGTCTGTTTAGCGCAGTGCTGGTATTGCTAACTACTATCTGCTCACACTGGGTAACCGTGTTTGGGCGTAATCTATGGTGGGTAATGTGGGCATTTTATCTCCCCTATTTAGTCAGCCTCTATCACCTGGAGAAAAAAACACCCACTAATAGAGCTCTCCTACTTATTTACGCTACCGTTTTCATTAAGTGTCTCTATAATGGATATGAATATATCACTACTACGCTACTGATGATGGTGACACCTTACATCTACTATTGGCGACTTGAAGGCTGGAATTTCAAATATTTAGTTAGACGACTACTAATAGTCGGCACTACGGCTATGGTCAGTGTGCTTTCAACTACCATTATATTGGCGGCCCAAATATCGGCCGTCAAAGGTGGATTGAAAGCTGGATTCCATCATATTTTCATCTACTCGGTGGGCAAAAGAACGTATGGAGACGCTGGTAGTTATCCTGAAGTTTATGCTAACAGCCTGAAAGCAGATGTGATAACGGTAATCAAGAAATATTTAAATGGATTTATTTTTGATTTTAATCAGATGCTGGCGGGTTCCAATCCATACTTAAAAGTCAAGTACCAAACGGTAATTGTCGTTTTTGCTCTCGTTTCCTGTTTAGTGTTGTTGTGTCACTTTTTACTTCAACAGGGCAAGTTACCTCAGTTAGAGGGCTCACTAGACAAACTAATAGCCTTATCTATAGCCCTCTGGTTCTCATTGTTAGCCCCCTTATCATGGATGGTTATATTCAAAGGACATTCTTACATTCATACCCACATGAACTTTATCACCTGGCACATGCCTTTTGCTCTGCTGGGTTTCGGCCTGGTCGGAGCATTTTTATCTCTACTGCTTGCGACTATCCTTAATCTTAGGTCAGGTCGAAGATTTTAAGCGGGAACCAAAACCTGGCTCCAAAGTCAAGCAGAGATGAGAAGATGAACCCCCTATTTCTTTTAGTCTTAATTGGTGTGGTTGTGGTTATAGCTATTATTTTTCGTTCGCCTATATTCTCAGTTGGTAACCCAAAACATAGTCCCATCTGCCCTGTTTGTAAAACTCGGCGGGAAAAAGCGACTCAACCATCTGAAATAGAAAACCCTTATACTCCGTTCAAACCTTGTCCTAAATGTGGTTTTTCAGGCGTTTCAATGTAGATTTAATCCTCTCTAACAAACCAGCGAAGGGCAACCACAGTCTCGACAATTTCACCAGCGGTGCCGAATAACCAAACCAGCCACAAGTATTTCAAATACCAAATTTTTGATTGTCGCAGAATGATAAAGCTGCAAACGGTTAAGATAACACCAATAATGACATACAGGGTCTGAAATATCTTATACCGTTTTACAGGCTGGTTAATGCAAAGGTATTTAATCTGTTTCATGGCTCAATCCAATCATTGCATAAATTCACGATTTGGTTTATAATAGCTGATTAGAGGAAATGTATTGATACATTGAACCTTGCACAAGAAGTTGAAGAAGAACAATTAAGGCGAGCATTAACAAGCTCGTCTTTTTTGTCATTGGGATTAAAGTCGCAGTAAAACCTAACGATAATTATAGTATCTTCCAAACTTCCTTCTTGTGTAAGGTGAGTCATCTCCTCTGACTCACCTTCTTTTTTGCCTTCATTTATGTCCCACTAAAGACAGCAATCTTAATCAGATGTTTAATCTCATCGCAATATATCGCTTTTGGTGGCTATGCAGGCTGGGCGGGTTAATGCGACGAGTAGCTATATTTGTGGATGTGCAGAATATTTATTACACTACCAGGCAAGGTTTCAACCGTAACTTTAACTACAATGCTTTTTGGACACAGGTAACTTCAGGCAGAGAAATAGTTGCCGCCATTGCCTATGCCATTGATAGAGGTAATGAAAAGCAAAGACAATTTCAGAATATACTCAGAGTAATCGGTTTTGAAGTCAAACTGAAGCCCTTTATTCAAAGAAACGATGGTTCGGCTAAAGGTGATTGGGATGTTGGCATTACACTGGACGTGATGGAATATGCATCACAGTCAGATGTGGTGGTATTAGCATCAGGAGATGGTGATTTTGATTTATTGCTCAATAAAATACGAATGGACTATGATGTTTTAGCTGAAGTCTATGGTGTCAGGAAACTTACCGCCCAATCCCTAATAAATTCTGCCACCACATTTATTGCCATCACAGATGATTTTCTATTATAAGCATCACTAGTCAGTGATAGTGAATTTAATTCTTATTACTTCGTATTTCAGTGGGTGAGCTAGCTCCATCCGAACCCCTGCTAGTTTCAATTTCTACTTCGTCAATCCCCACGTAATTCTACTTTGCTTGATAGCGATAACGGCTTCCCAGTTTGTGGTTGAATCTCTGATAATTTCGCTAACTTCATAATGTTGGACTTGCTTCCTTATTAAAACCCCTCTTCATCACCAGAAATTCCTGTTTTGTACTCATAAGTCTCAAGCTATTTTAATTCCACCGAGATTAAGTTGTCTTGATTACCCTCGGCTTTTTGAGGCAGAAGTTGTAATTCATACCCTGATTACAAGAGGAAAAAGTAAAGACTATAGGCTAAAAGGAGGAGAAATATTTGTCGATTTAGCATAAAATATCTTGAACTCACCAACTTAGACCTTGGTAATAAGATTATCAATCGGTAGCGAAATGCCAATTTATACTCGGAGCAATATTAGATTATTACATATCCATGTGCCTAAAACAGGTGGTACATCTATCACCGAACAATTTTTCGAGGAGGGGTGGACGGTTACCTGCCATGACAGGTTGGAAGTTACCAAATCCATCGATTATCCAGAATTCTCCCAACATCTCCACTATGAACGGTTAACTAAGTCTAAAGTCTTTGATTCACTCGCTACCACTATCGACGGGATGGCAACCATGCCAGGATTCCACCTATCAATTGGATTCGCTGGTTCAAACAGGTGGGACCAGCTTTTACACCTAACTATCCTTACTTTTTACCATAGCTTTATATTACACTACACCACTTACTTTTTGGTTATTATCAATATGCTTTGTGAGGTGAAAATTGAAGGCTGCACTTTTCTATGGCGGAAAGGACATCCGCTTGGAGGCAATTACCACACCGGAGCCTGAGCCAGGCTATGTCCAGGTTAAAGTACACGCTTCCGGTATTTGTGGAGGGGACATTCACGATTACCTCCATCAACCTGATCAACCACGTCTACCTCGTAGCGCAGGTCATGAACTAGCGGGTGTAATTTCTGGGCTAGGGGAAGGCATCACCCAATTTCAAGTTGGCGACCGCGTCGCTATTGAGCCTACTGTGCCCTGTAACGATTGCCCGCAGTGTTTGAATGGCAACTATAATATCTGCTCTAAATTGCGCCATATCGGTGGCGTACAGAGAGGAGGCGGTTTTGCTGAATATATGACAATTCCTGAAGATAATGCATGTCATTTACCGGATCAGCTCTCTTTTGAAGCTGGTGCACTATCTGAAGTCTACGCCGTTGCAGTACATGCATTATCTCGTACCCCTGTCCAACCTGGTGATTTGGTTGCGGTTATTGGAAGTGGTCCTGTCGGATTGGCAATTGCACAAATGGCGCATATTGCTGGTGCTCAGGCAGTAATGGTTTTAGGAAAACCAGAGCAACCGCTCCAAATTGCTCAACAAAAGATGTTTTGCCATACTATCAATGTCGACCGTCAAAATCCAGTTGAGGAGGTTAAAGCGTGGAGTCGTGGTATAGGGGCAACTGTTGTTTTCGAGGCGGTTGGTGGCCGTGCTAATACGCTTCAGCAAGCGACAGAAATCGCAGCTAAACGAGGAAGAATTTGCATGGTAGGTGGG
>PACG01000231.1 GCA_002699335.1 Candidatus Poribacteria bacterium | reverse complement strand
TCCTCGGCGTGGTGTCAACCCGACTAGGGGATCCAAATCCAACTCTTTTCTCTCACCATTGGGAATTCACATGATGCGCATACCTAGTCAATGCCGTTCACCCATTGATGGATATTGCGGCCGAACGTAGTTCTCGGGTTACGAAAGATTGTGGTATCATCACCTAATAGCTTTTTGGCTACCAATAGTCAACGCATCGATATAACCAGCCAATAGGTCTGGACAATCCGACGCCTCGAGTGAACTCCCACCTTTTTAGAAATTGGGTTTGGTCTCAGTCCCAATACCAGGAGATAGTCGTTTTGAAAAAAAACTATTCAAATTAGGCGTCTGATAAGATTTATTGCTGTAGATACCGTAATAGTGTATAGTATCGACCAACAAATGTGTTGGACTAATATAATCGGTTATGTCAGCAGGCACGGTACTTTCTTCAGGCTAGTTTGCTGTCCGTTTAGGATTATTAGGGAATTTCAACTGTTTCAAAGATCTTTTGCACAATCTGCTCTGAGGAAATCTCCCTGGCGTCAGCTTCGTAACTAATGAGCACTCGATGACGAAGAACGTCTTTGCCAACAGCATGAATATCTTCTGGGGTCACATATCCTCGATGACGCATAAAGGCGTGTGCTCTAGCTGCGACGGCCAGCGAAATGGTCGCACGTGGTGAAGCTCCGTACTCAATTAAATCCGTATAATCAGGCAGTCCATAATCAGCGGGACGCCGACTGGCACAGACTAAATCGACGATATAGTTCTCGATCTTAGTATCCATGTAGATCTGGCGAACGATTGACCGTAAATGAATAATGTCCTCGGCTTGAATAACGGGTTTTATCTCTTCAGGTTCGTCTTGGACGTTCCATCGCAGGATCCGCAACTCTTCTTCCCGTGATGGATAATCAACCCTCAGCTTAAACATAAAACGATCAACTTGGGCCTCGGGCAAGGGATAAGTTCCTTCTTGTTCAATCGGGTTTTGTGTGGCTAGAACTAGGAATGGATCTTCAAGTCGAAAGGTTTGATCGCCAATTGTAATCTGCCGTTCTTGCATGGCTTCCAGCAACGCCGACTGAACTTTAGCCGGAGCACGGTTGATTTCATCAGCCAAGATAATATTGGCAAAAATCGGCCCTTTCTTGACATAGAAGTTGCCCTGTTGAGGGTTGTAAATCAGAGTTCCGATCAGATCAGCGGGTAGTAGGTCTGGTGTAAATTGGATGCGTTTAAAGGTCGTTGAAATCGCTGAGGCAAGTGATTGAACCGAAGTTGTTTTAGCGAGCCCGGGAACACCTTCTAACAGTATGTGACTGTTGCAGAGCAGTCCTATCACCAACCGCTCGACCATATATTTCTGGCCAATGATGATTTTCCCAATCTCGGCTAGCAACTTTTCAATGCAGGCACTTTCACTCTCGATTCGCGCGTTCAGGGTATTGAGTTCTGCTCTTTGCATCTAGGGTACTGGTAACTGTTGTTTATTGATTGTCCGTAGGAGTGGAACTATTATCATATAGTTCCGCGAGTTCAGGGGAACTATCAATTTTTTCGATCAGTGATTTGCTGTTTTGATAGATCATCTCTAACTCAGTCCGATTAGGTTTGTATTTGGAAAACTCGATCATATCACACATTCTCAAAATCTCGCCGGTATGATCCAGAATTGACTCTGGGATATCGTCCAAAATTTGTGAAACTGACATATTCGCCATTTTCAGATCGTATTTTTCGGCCAAATAGGTTTTAACAACATTGGAGATGATGTGATAGTAACCAGTATAATCTTTGGATTTACGAAAGGAAAGTGCTTGATCCAGGTCGTGCAAGGCTATAGAAGCGGTTGTTGATAAAGCCAGCACTTGTGATTGTGAGGTGATCGTTGGTTCAGGACCCTCTAAATCCGCAGCAAGCAAGCTATTTGTGGCTGGATTACTCGTTAATGAGTCACTCCAGATCTGTTCAGCGACGTTAGTCGAGTTTGTCATCGGAGTCAATTGCGAAGGTTGCTTTGTTTTGGACTGTTTCGTTATTTGTTGAGGAGGTGAACCTCGTAGTTTCTTCCTCAACCAAATCCAAATACCAAGACTCAGTCCAGTCATAAACGTCAGCCAACTGACAATCCCGATCATATCGGTCAGACCTGTCGACGATTCGGCAACCGGTAAAGTCGTTTGGTCTGTAAGTCCGCTGACAGCGACTCCAGATAAGCGGATGATCCCACTTTTAGTTGGCTCGCCTATATATCCGCTTCTCATAGGTTGTACTCCCTAATTTTGCGGAAAATTGTTCGCCGCGAAATACCGAGCATTTTAGCGGCTTCAACCCGGTTCTTTCCCACCGCACGGAGGGTTGATCGAATAGCTTCGCTTTCGATGGCGGCCATGGTCATACCAACAACAGCATTGATAGGTTCTCCGCCTATCTTGTCGGTGGGTTCAATCTTTACTTGCTCCAAAATCGACTGTGGGATAGCGTCCAGATCTAGAGTTTGATCGTTAGAAACCGCTACCATGCCCTCAACTGTACTGCGCAATTCTCGGATATTGCCCGGCCAATGGTATGTCTTTAAGGCATCTACAGCGGGTTGGGTTAACAGCTTAATGGGTTTTTTATAGGCAAAACAGAACTCCTCCAGAAATGAATTGGCCAGAAGCGGAATATCTTCCTGTCGTTCACTCAAGCTACACATCTGAATCTGAATTACGTTCAATCGGTCGTATAGATCCGGGATAAGTTCGCCTTCAACCACCGAATTGGTTAGATCTTGATGGCTGGAGCATATCAGCCGTACATCAGGATTGGGCGGATTGCCGTATGAGGCTGACTCCTGTTGATTCAAATCTTGGTTGACTAAATGTTGTAGTAACTTAACCTGGTTAAGCAGACTCAACTTGCCAATCTCCCTTAGAAATAATGTGCCGCCATGTGCTGAATTGTAACGGCTTTCCCTGCTACCAACTTGAGTGAGGTCAGTAAAGTCCATCGTCGGATCAGTCGCAAACAACTCAGTCGAAGTGAAAGCATCATCAACTAAATCGCAATTAAAGACCACAAAATGGCCTTTTCGCAAACTTCGATGGTGTATAGCACGTGCGGTCAATTGGCGACCGGTGCCACGATCACCTAGAATCAACACTGAAGCCCGAGATGTCGCAATCTGCGCAACCAGTCGTCGTACGCTCTGTATAGCAGCAGAGTTTCCAATCAGGTCTTCTTTGGCAAAGTGGCCATCGATTCGCAACCGGAGTTGACGATTTTCGATCAATAATCGACGAGTCTCCAGTATTTTGCGTAACAGGTTCCGAAGATAGGTCGGGTTAATCGGAGTTACTAGCAGATGGCTATGTTCGTGTGTCAACAGGGCTTGACGACTTGATTCTTGAGCCAGATACCCTCGACTCAGATGGCCGGTGATAAAAACAGCGTCTACATCCGGATTCGCCATTCGCGCGATTTCCAACACTTTTAAGCCGTCTAGTAGATCTGTTTTTAGCGGTGTAATCAGAGTGTCAATCGGAACGCGTTCCACCCGTTCCAGTGCTGAATAGAAGTTGTGGCTTACCAGTACATCTAGCGACTCGTCGGACAAAACACTCCGAAGTTGCTCGATCTGGCGCTGATCGTTATTGACAATAAGGGCCACAGGTTGGTTTTGCATTGGGTTAAATCCACTGCATAGAGATTGCCAATCTTACGGGATCTGACCCTTTCCAGACAAACATAATCATATTGTAAATATATTTCCCCCATTGGTCAAGAGAATCATTTAAGCGATAGACTTCGAGATGTCAGCAAAGCTATAATAAAAGCTGGCAAGATTTATATTGCCGATAAGATCTAAAAGTAAGGAGAACCCAATGGAATATAATTTTCACCATATTCATCTACGCTGCCAGGAGTTAGAGGCCGCTGTCGCCTACTACGAGAAGGTGTTCAACGGAACTGTGACGGAAAGAATTGAGGTTCGTGGTATGCCAATTGTTCGGATGAAGATCGGCGGAGAAAATATCTTTCTATCACCCAAATTCGGGGATGCCGAAGTTGAACCGACGACTGGAAACCCGCGTTGGGGAGTCTATCAACTAGCATTTACCGTTGCTGATTTGGATGCAGCGGTCGAGGAACTACAAACCAAAGGGGCAGAATTAGAGGACCTAAAACCGAATGGTTTGCCACTGGCCTTCTTCAAAGGTCCGGACAACGTACAAATCGAGTTGGTCGGTGAGTAACTCTCTAAACGAATCGTAGCGATTCAATAAGTTTAAGCGGGAATGCCAATTGGAATTTCCGCTTCGCTCTCTAAGCCTCTTACAACTTAGGTTCCCAGCAGATCTCGACCCCTAATTGGTCGGCTATTTCGGCTAGACTACCGAGATGATCCACATGAAGTGGAATCCCTTCCCCAATCCATTTTTGGCGGTTGTTCCACTCGATTTCACCCGGTAAAAAGACCTGCTCCGTATCGGGGGCGGTTTTAGAAGCCTGAATGGTTTCGACCCCCTTTTCCATCTCAGCTACGTAAGAATCGTAGTCGGTAAAACAGGCGATATTGATGGCGATAAAAAAGTGTTCGGACGGATCTCTTTGTTTATGGCACGCCAACAAGCCGCCAACTAACGGGCCAGCTAAAATGCCCATTGTCAAGGCTAATCCGTATCCTCTGGGACCAGCCGCTGGTGCTAAAATGCGCCCTACAGTGTCCAAATTGGTGGTTGGTAGACCTTCACTAGTTAAAAGCCAATCAGGTGGAATCGGTTTGCCATACATTCTCAAGGTGTTCACCTTTCCCCAAGACGAAACTCCGCAGGCCATATCCAACAGTATTGGTCGTTTAGATCCAGCCGGAAATCCGTAGCTGAGTGCATTATTGGCCACTACAGCCTGAGCCCCACCCGGCGCGGCAACCGATGGCCCGCCTGTATTGGTGGTCGAGAAACCGATCATCTGTTGATCAACCGCCATCATAGTATAACAAGCAGCGGCTCCAAAATGGCCGGCGTTCCGCACACCGGTCGCCGCAATCCCGGTAGTTTGGGCCTTTTCGATTGCCATCTCCATTGCCATAGCACATGGCGGATGACCAAGCCCGTTTCCACCGTCGATCACAGCGTAGCCAGGACCTTCTTCAACCACCCGTATCTGTGGATCCGCTTCCAAATCCCCATGGAGGGCACTTTTTAAGTATCCGGGTAAGGCACGTGTGCCATGCGAATGTACCCCCCGTAGATCGGTTTCAACCTGTAGATCTGCTATTAGTCGGGCATGTTCTTCTGGAATGTCAACTTTAATGCAAAGTTGATAAGCGAGTTCTCTCAGGGGATCAGCCTGAACAATGATCTCTTGCTCTGATGGGTTCATATAAATAGTCTCTTTAATCTATGTTTTATTTGGTAAGACCATGATACTGCCTTTTGGCGTTAACGTCAATACTCAACTTAAAATATACCAAACACAAAAAACATGGAATACAGCCGTTAATCAGCTTAATGTTCGCCCTCAATTCGTCCATCAGACCGATGGTGGTCATCTTGTAACCGGACAACATCGTCTACTTCAGGTGTTGAAACTTCGTGAAGAATCAAATCGGTTTTGGCAACCACCCGATGTACCGTTGACGGCTTAACAGTAAAAAAATCGCCGATTGAAAAAGTTTTCCATTCGTCATCCAATAGTACTTCGGCCTCACCCTTGACCACGTAAATGGTCTCTAATTTCCGGTTATGGTATTGCAGACTGGTGCGGTGGCCGGCATTGATCAGTAGCCGTTTGAAACAGTAACGGTCATTCAACTCCACCCACTCCTCTTTTCCCCATGGTTTAGTGACAATTTTCATCTGTTATTCCTCTTCTGCGTAACGTTTCGATGAATGAAATGGTATTTTCCCTTATCGATGTTGGCGTAAATATCGAATCAGTAACGGCAGATCTGGATGGTTGGGTTCTAGATCTATCACGATTTCTGCTTCAGCGAGAGCGGACTTGAATTGACCAAGATTGTAGTAAGCCCAACCCAAGGCCGCATGAGCAGTAGCTGAATCCGGATCCACAACAAGCGCTTGTTGTAGCCATGGTGCTGCTTGGTGATAGCGTTTCTGCTTCAACAGGCGCAATCCACGATCTAAATCAGAACCCAAGTCTGTCCCTTGTGATTGTGATTGGCTTGTAGATACAGCGTTGGCAGTTGCTGCGCAACCGCTCAGTAACCAGCACATCTCGTAAAAAGTTAGGACCCAAATTAGAGTCGTCCAACCTTCGCTTAGCATTAATGGAACAACTGTATCAATATAGTGTTTCTTATATTCTCGGAAATTAGAGCTGCAAAAAATTATCTAGCAGTTTCTTACCTTCGGGCGTTAAGATCGACTCTGGATGAAACTGCACCCCGAAAATCGGCAGGTCGGTATGTTGAACTCCCATAATCTCGTCCTGATCGGTCCAGGCTGTCAATTCTAAACAATTGGGTTTAGACTCGTTTTTCAGAATCAGCGAATGGTATCGGGTAGCTTGAAATGGATTATCCAGATCGTTGAAAATTCCCTGCTCATTATGATGAATCATCGAAGTTTTACCATGCATCAGCCACTTGGCGTGGACAATTTCTCCACCGAAAGCCTGTCCAATACACTGATGACCTAAACACACTCCCAACAACGGCAACCGATCCGCAAAATGCTCAATCACCTGGCAAGAGATGCCTGCCTCGTTGGGAGTACAGGGCCCCGGCGAGATGACAATTTTTTCAGGTTGTAGACCTTCGACTCCTGAAATAGTGATCTTGTCGTTTCGATAAACCTGTAAGTCCGCACCCAATTCGCCAAAATACTGCACCAAATTATAGGTGAAAGAATCGTAGTTATCAATCACCAAAATCATTGTCTATCTCCGTTTTTTAACTTGGTGGCCTGACAAAGATTGGTTGGCAATCTCAATTGCGCACAAAACGGCACTGGCTTTATTAACTGTTTCTTGAAACTCAGTCTCTGGCACTGAATCAGCAACGATACCGCCACCCGCCTGTACATACGCTATTCCATCCTTAACTACAATTGTACGAATAGTAATTGCCGTGTCAGCATTACCACTAAAACTGAAGTAGCCAACCGCACCACCGTAAGGGCCTCGTCGTGTCGGTTCAATCTCGTCGATAATTTCCATCGCTCGGATTTTAGGTGCTCCAGACAGTGTTCCAGCAGGGAAGCAGGCACGGATAGTATCAAAAGCTGTTTGGTCAGGGCGCAACTTTCCTGTTACCCGAGAAACAATGTGCATCACGTGCGAATAGCGTTCCACCAACATCATTTCGCTGACCACGACACTATGGTATTCACACACCCGTCCCAAGTCGTTTCGTCCCAGATCTACTAACATCACATGCTCGGCACGTTCTTTGGGATCGGAAATTAACGCATCGGCTAAGGCCGCATCTTCATCTGGTGTCCTCCCACGGGGTTTAGTACCGGCAATTGGACACGTTTCAACCACACCATCTTCCACCCTAACCATCATTTCGGGAGATGCCCCGGCGATTTGCAACTCTCCTCCTAGTTGTAGAAAGTACATATATGGCGACGGATTGATGGTTCGTAATACGCGATAAATCGAAAATGCGTCTACCGAAATCGGCTGGCTAAATCGCTGCGAAGGTACGACTTGAATGATATCACCAGCAGAAATGTAGGCTTTCGCCTTCTGGATCACCTGTTCATAATCCGACTTGAGAAAGTTCGATACTACGTTGTTTTCACTGTTTTCGTCAACGGCTTCATTTTTGCCAGTAGGAACCATCTGCAACGGTTGCGCTAATTTGGCAATAATAGCATCTATCTGTGTAATTGCCGTCCGATAGGCTAGATCTGGATCACCATCCACCTGAGCGTTTGCCACTATCATAATCTGGTGCTTGGCATGGTCAAAAATTAAGAGAGAGTCCGTAACCATAAAGAAGCAGTCTGGCAGATCCAGATCATCAGTTGTGCTATCGGGTAAATCTTCAAAAAACCGGACCATGTCGTAGCTAAGAAAACCGACTGCACCACCATGAAATCGAGGAAGCCCTTCAACGACAACAGGTTNATATTTTTGCATCGTCTTTTCTAAATCTCGCAAGGGATCCTGGCTTTTGTAACTTTCTACCGTTTCAGTTGGTAGATCCCGAACAGTGACTGTTTGCCCTTTACTCTGAAATAGAAGCGAAGGATAACTTCCAAGAAACGAATAGCGAGCAACATTCTCACCACCCTCGACGCTCTCCAGCAGAAAATCGTAATCGTCAGATCTAATTTTATAGAAGGCTGANACCGGTGTTTCCAAGTCTGCCAAAATGGTTTTGTAGACAGGAATTAAGTTTCCCCGCTGGCTCATTNGCCGAAACTCCTCTAGGTCAGGGTAATATTTGTCAGGGTCATACATGCTTATTATCGCTGTCCTCACCGAGCCGGGTGCCTCTTTATCAAATTGATATTATTCAGAATCTTGGTCCAGGCACACTTTGGGGCAGTTACAGTCAGATTGTATACACTTGATCTGGTTCAAATACCTTCTCGCTGATAACTGTTGTTTGGCCTCCTNAGCTGTCGATTTCTCTGAAAAAACAAGATCTATATCCCTGGTGGCAAGCACCGCCTTCCTGCTTAACTTTGACCAATAACGCATCACCATCGCAATCCATCGAAACCGATCTGACCGTTTGCATGTGTCCAGAAGTTTCACCTTTGATCCAGAACTTTTGACGGGATCGACTCCAGAAACAGGCCAGGTCTCCAACCAATGTCTTTTGCACTGCTTCACGATTCATATAAGCCACCATTAGGACTTCATTGCTGTCGTCATCTTGCACAATAGCGACAATCAATCCGTTTGAATCGAACTTGAGTTGATCTAAAATTTCCATGGCAATATGCGCTAGGGGTATTACGCTCCTTTTTGTTGGACTTACATTTTCTACTAATGTCTTAGTTATCAGTTACAACTCAGGTTACATACTGTTGTTTCTTGTTGCTCGCAGAAGACAACATCTATATACTGCCTCTGGTGTAGGAAAGGAGACAGGTCAAACGCTCACACAGAAGTTGGGATTACACATCGCGTCAGCACACCACCATCTGGTCACCAGGTGGTATAACTTGAATACAATTTGNCCACCTCACTTATAAATTAACATCACCTGACAATCCTACATATAATGAATCAGCTGGGGGCTGTTGAAGATTCAACAATTTGCGCCGCTTCCAAAAGAGCTTGGGCTAAGAACTGAGGGTTGACTTCGTCCTTGCCACGAAAAGTTTTGACCTTTTCGCCATTAATCTTCAGAATAGCCAAATCTTTCCCGCCTAGATGAATGCCGATCTTGGCATTCCGGGTTTCGCCCGGCCCATTAACCTCACATCCCATTATCGCTACGGGTATCCGAATTTGATGCTTTTCTAAAAGAGCCTCTGCAGCATCCACGATCTCCTCATAGCCGGCTGAGGCATCTCCCCGACCACAGAAAGGGCAGGAGATAATATCCAGCATCTGTTCCGCTAGACCAAGTGTACGTAGCAATTCTTTTGCTGTTAGCACCTCTTCCACTGGATCACCAGTGATTGAGACTCGAATCGTATCACCNATTCCTTCCATCAGTAATGTGCCNATTCCAATCGAAGATTTGACATGTGACCGTCTCGGTGGCCCTGCTTCAGTAACCCCCAAATGNAACGGATAATCGACCATCTGGCTGAAGATACGATTGGCGGCGATCATGCGCAAAGGATCGCTGGATTTGATCGAAACAGCCACATCTTCAAAATTGTGGTCTTGACAGATTTGAACATGTCGCATGGCACTTTCGACCAGGGCTTCAGCTGTTGGCGACGGATATTTATCGAGTAGATCTCTTTCTAGTGAACCTTCGTTAACACCAATCCGAATTGGAATCTTAGCCGCTTTGGCCGCTGACAAGACTTGAGCAATCCTATCTTCATTACCGATATTGCCGGGGTTGATTCGAACCTTGGCTACGCCAGCCTCAACGGCATCTAGTGCAAAAGTGTAGTTAAAATGGATATCCGAGACAATCGGGACTGACGACCGCTGGACCAATGCTTTAAGCGCGTTGGCATCACGCTGTTCTGGCACGGCAACTCGTACAATCTGTACACCAGCCTCAACACATCGATCCACTTGACGCATGGTATCGTCCACATCATGAGTCAGCGTGGTGGTCATGGTTTGAATCGAAATNGGGTGACCATTGCCGATCGGCACATTACCGACGTTGATCTGCCTTGTCGGCTTACAGAAGCTAGAGCCTCTAGCCTCATCTGCTGAGCGCCACAATTTGCTATCTTTAACTGGAATTAACTCTTGCATTTCACTGCCAAATCAACCAAATCTTACCAACCAGAGCTACCACCTGTCAAGCCGTCTGATTCCTGGAGTTTTATAAGCAAAGATGTGAGAAAGCATGTCTCTAACTTGATAGCGGAGCGACTTTGATCTGGAGATTGATGAATTACGATGAAATATTTTCTCAAACCAAACATGATCAAGTTCACAGGACACATGATAAAACAGTATCGACATAATGTTACTCAGGAAAAGCTCAACCGCAACAGAGCTAACTTCAAAAGGGTAATCAAAAACTCCTAGCCAGATCCAGTTTTCCCAAGATGCCGCTCAACCGCAGTTGAAAGATAGGTGTTGTTAAAGCATGTAATAATTGATTGTTGGAATGGACGAAATCCCAAATTGCACCAATGTGGTTTTCTCTGGTTGAGTCAAGGTCCGGCCGCGACTAATACTCGAAGGCAGGCTAACAAGCAGGAATTTTCAATCTTCTTGACCAATAAAAAATCCAACAGATATGGCCCCGAATTTCCCATTTAGATACGTCATCATGAGGTCTGCTGCATCGTTTAACCCTATGAACAGGGGGTTTCAACGTTATGACACTAAACAACNGGGAATTCAATGGGTGAAGAGAAAAGACTGCGTTACGCATCGATTGTGGCCGCCGTTTGAAGCGGGTGTTTCATGCTTCTAGGGTTCGAGCGATGCGGAGTTTCTGGTGTCTTGGAGAGCTTTCCCTATCTCCTTTTTTGTCCTCACCCATCCTAAGAAACCGCAANACTTCACCTCGAACAGTGTATTATCGAAGCTGAAGAAAACTGCTCAAGACAACCTCACTTTAATCTACCGGCTCAGCACTAGCTAATGTCCTCTTCGGCTTCACCTAATCTCAACAGCAAAGAACAAACCACCCCCAAATATAGCAAGGATCCTCTTACCTCAAAGAATTTCTTGGCTTAAAAACAATTCATCACCGAAGACGAATCAACAAATGACTTACCCCAAATTGCTAACCATTTTAGGTGTTATCAATCAACTGTTTACCGACATCGGCAGGATTTGCAGGAGTCGGGGGAGTTGAAGTCGCAAAGTGTGACATCTGATCCAAATGAATCAAATGTCACAAATGCCGTCCAGGGTGATCTGTTCTCAACAGAAAAAGAGACGTCAACTGATGAAGCTGAAACGGGTCAGTCAACTTCGTTAACCGACGAAGCGGATTCGGAACAGGAAAAGATCTTGGAAACCCNCCCCGACCTATGCCTACCATATTGACTGACNTTTACACGCAATGATTACCATGATTACANGACCACTATATACCAATCTAAGGATAGGACAACTCACNCTTATATCTTTAGATCCTCACCCTCATCATTTCAGCCGCCTCGCTCTAATCTCTACACGATTCCCTCGGTGAGAACAACGAAGTCTCACCGATCAACCCAAAGNAGCTTTCAGCTGTTAAATCACTCCTCTCACACACTCAGTAAGCCTCTGTCACCCTCAAATCGGCAATTAATTGCGGATTTCCACTAATGCGTTCGTAGAATGCCNGATACCTTTCTGCTGCTCCCTTGCTTATAGCGGGCTGCTTCAATTTCACGCCAAATAACCTGCCTAGGAGCAGGCAGGNTTAGCCACAATTAACATCTTTAGGTTGATGTCACTTTACTAAAGTGGCGCCAGGNAGGAACCTTTGGCAACTACGTGGCCGTCCGTATCCTTAGATTTGGCATCTGATCTGTTAGCGCTTAGCACNGTAAAGATCCTAGACCACAAAAGCTACAGGGAATCCAGGCACCATCTCATCTTGACTCTCTCATTATACCATACTCCAAACCCTCATTCTATCTGCACCTGATCGCTAGTTAAGCCCAATCCCACCAGCCTAAGCCGACCAGATTCNATCCCATTCACCCACTGAACACATCGCCATCCTNGCTCATCTTTGTGTCCANACTNATCANATTTCNCCATTTNAGTNTTAACACTACGAAGATTCTTCAATGAACATCTACCACCTCNTCGAATATAGCCCCATCGTGCNCGCTGACGAGGATCATTCTCTATTCGACATCAATGGAATTATCTCAATTTGTGAGCTTACGACGGCTCTGAGTACCCAATGCCTGGATTGCCGCCTGACTGACGACCTGTATCTCCTGATCGTCAGTCAGGCCATGGATTTCATTCTGTGGTTTGGAGCCCTAATGGGTAAAAAAATACCAGATGTAACACACCGTTTTTTCACAAATAGGGTAGTGTGGTGGGGGAAGGTCTGGCGGTAAGCATCAGCCTATGGAACGGCTTACATCACTTTTCCTGTCCATTCCCGAACTTCTCATCACCAGACGCCACTATCGATTTGCCGACCCACCGCTACGATGGTTAGACACAGTCATCACCGCCTTTTATCCCTTTGCCATCGGACTGATTTTTCTGATGCCGATTGATCTCATTTTTTCCACTCTTGTGTTCTATGCCTTGTACCATGGACAGGACGTTCTCGGCCGCGCTGTCGGGTGGCATCTCTTACCGAATTCCCGTATCGTAATCAGCAATCTGTCGGAGGTTTCGTCGGTCTATTATGTTGCCTACTATGGGTAGGGCGGGCCCACCTGACGTGAATCTTCAGAGAGCTATTAGCCATCAGGGCTCCACAACTGAACCTCTACCTTATCCCGTCGCTATTTTGGGTGCAGGTGTCGGATTTGTCTTGTTGGTGTTCTTTTTTATTCAGATTGGCATGACCATAAGTATCGCTGTCATTTTTCTGACCATCTATCTGGTGGTGGTTATCGCGATTACCTGTATGCGAGCCGAAGCTGGAATCTTCGTTTATAACTTTCACTATACCTCTCCCCGGTGTTCTTCTTCACCGACGCCATCGGCAGCGGTCGCCTAGGCAAAGACAACCTGGTTTCCTTTGCCATGCTGCGCTCCTTCAATCACCGATTCCGCGCACATCTGATGCCGCACTAGCTTGAATCTTATCAGATTGCGGAAAAACCGGAGCAGGAAGAATGGTTGTGGCCGTTCTCTGGGCGACGCTTCTAGGCGCAGTTTCAACCTTCTGGATCGAGCTTTATCTCTACTACAAACACGGTGCTGCATCTGGTTATTTCAATACCTAGCGTATCGGCCGCGGCGGGTTCTGAATCCTAGAAGGGTGGCTCTCCTACCCCGGCTCGACCGATTGGCCCAGTGTCTCTTTTATGGTCGATGGCTTCTGTTCACCACCGGCATGATTCGGATGCGACTCCGCTTTTTTTGGTGGCGATTCCACCCTTTAGAATATGTCATGGCCACCAACGGCGAGATGTCAGACCCNATTATCATTTGTTATCTGCTAAAGTGGCTGGCACTCAAGTTCGGTGGGATTCAGGCACACCGTAGAGCCAGGCCTTTCTTCTTGGAGCTGATTCTCGGTGATTACACCATGGGCAGTCTATGGAATATCCTGAGCATCGTTTTAAATACGACGATTTATCAATTCTATCCGTAGTTAACTTTCCGCCTGACTGGACAACGAGTAGACTAGGTGTTGCGCCCGTGCTACCTGCATCGGTGTTTTGATCTCCGCTTGGTTCCATTTTGTGTTGAGCATGGCGGCCGAGGCAGCGAAGCGACATCGTCGATAATTCTCTTGAAACTGCTGCGAATTCATTTTAATGTTAAGATTTGTTTATGTTGAGTGTGTTTCTTTGTCGGTCACCAGTTTTTGAAGGCGTACATGGGTTGGCCAATGACCATGCTCAACAAGCTCCAAAAACTACCGAGGACAAATTCTCCCAAGATCAGTCCGATGAAAAATGGCAACGCCGTTCGATAAACGCGAATCCCACCTAGTTTTAAGACCAACAATTTTAGGGCCCAACCACATAAAACAGAGGACCAGATCCAGTTTATCGCATAATCATCAGCCAATGTATAGCCGAGAGGGTGGAAGTGCCACCAGATCAGTCTGGCCCGGAGTATCAGCATCACCAGGGTTAAGCAAAAGCCTATGGCAACCGCAATCAGAGCCGGAACATCTGGCGGGTCAGGATAGGTCAACCAGTTCTCTAGGAGAGTATAGGGCTCTCGTCCAAAAGCGGAGACCGCGTAGCTGGCAATTCCTTGAGAACCGCCTTGCTGGTAGAAGGCGTCCAATAGTTTCCACCAAACTGTGATGGCACCAATGGCGCAGCCAATAATCAAGGCGAAAAAGATGCGGCGGGTATGAAATCTTTGAACCTGTGCCAGTTTTAAACTCTCCAACTGAATTGGCATCGGATGACAGCGATATGCCCGATTAAACCAGGAGAAAATAGCTAGCAACGTCAGATTTTGGTTGCCGATCAATCGGGTACCTGTGGCAAAAACGACCAATCGTTGTGGCCCCATGAAGTGTAGGTCGTGAACGGGTGCACCGAGTTCAGCGCGAATCCGGGCAAGTCCGACCGACAACATAAAATAGAGCGTGAAAAAAGCCAGTGCTACCCAAGCCGACATGCCAGCGGAGACAGCAAAACCGATCAGGAAAACCCCACCCAGGACAACATAGATGAAAGCAACCCGCATCGAAATAGGATCTCCACTCTCCCTGTCAACGGATCGATAAGCCGTAATCAAGGCATTGATAAAATGCCGTCGACCGGCGAACAGGACAAAGACGAAGATACCCATATAGGCGCCAAACGATTGGTGGCGAGAATAGGGGAATTGAGGTAGAGTTCGCCAGCCAGAAGCGGATCCCATAACTTTTAACCCCTTCATCAGCCAATAGAAAAACCAGCACGAAAACGACAGTTCATGAGGAATTAAAAAGGCCATTGAAACCACGAAAGGAAAGATCCTGACTGGAGTAGACCCGATCGCTTTCCAGGGATAATCGGTGACGATAGATCTCAGATTCAGACTCCAAATCAGGATTGGGAGGCGGGGAAACAGGTAAGCTAGCCCGTTGTATAGCGTAATGCTGGCTGTTGCGGCGAAACCGAACCAGAACGGGTACGACCTCAATAGCTGGTTCTTCGGATCTAGTAACGAAAGCGGTAATTGGGTAATGGGGTAGGTCAACCGTTCATGTTCTACCCACTGACGGCGTAAGATAGCCGACAGCCCCGCCGTGACGAAAATCATGGCCATCAAGAAGCTGATCCAAGCGGCAATAACAGGCAGCCAGGTCATTAGGTATTTCTCGAGATAAAACCGGTCTCCCCCTTGGTAGAATCCGTTCAGGATGCTACGATCATGGATGATCCACCAACTAGGCAGGTAGTCCAGAAACAGTTTTTTCCACTCATTTTCCGGCGTGGCAAACCAGGTTGGATAGGCAGTGACAGGAACCAATACCTGTAGCATGTCAACGCCTGCTACAGCAGTACCAACGGTCATAGTAGCATAGATAATCGACAGTTCCGGAGCGGTCAGGACAACGGTTTGCCAGGATCGGGGCAAGCATTTCTGTAGAACAACGACAACAAAGAGGAAAGCCACGACATGAAAAAAAATGGACATAGCCGTCGGATAGGACGCTCCACCAACGGCTGTTCCACCACCCTGTGTAGACCCGCCACTCAACATCTCCATCTTTAACATCCATATCACGGAGATTGGAACTAGGACATATCCGACTAGTTGCGCACGTGTTATTCTGCCTTGACCTGCTGAAAACGTTCGATTTGAGATATAATTCTCTCCTTCAATTAGAGATCGCTGGTACTATACAATGGTTCTAACAAATTTAGGTGTGAATGACACCGTAGTCTCTCAGCTCTTGGTACTGAAGGCCATTTTCTTCAAGGTGAGATTCTGGATCAGGTTAGGTTTCAAATTAAACCTAACCTGATCCCGCTATATTGCCAACCTCGATCAAGAGAGAATGTGATGAGGCACAGTAGGTAGCGAGCCGGCTAGAATCGGGAGACATCTGCTGGATCAAGGGTAAACTTAGAATTGACTTACGCTGAACTCGAACTTTGGCAGGAGTCGATCACTACCTGCCAAAGTTCATATTTACGATAACAGAGACGTATCTCAGTTTACCTGCTGTTGTGCTACCAAGGAATATTGTTGGAACCACGAACTGAACATTCCGGATGGGTTATTGTTCACTTTGTATTTTTTGATGTAGCTCGGTGACGGATAAAACGCTGACCAGCAGTGTCAATTGTCTCCAAGCGTTCGATGACAACANCAGCAGACAAAGCGGCCCCTACAGCGGCTTCCTCCGTGTGCACCGGGATTAAACGAAGTTAAAAAGGTGTCCTCGATCGCTTGCTGTCAGCCCCTGTTTTGCCGAATTCCGTTGCCGGATCCGACCAGTTTAGGCCGTGCAGATAGACCGGCTTGTTGCATCCATTGATAGAAATTGTCGAATTCAGTCGCAACATCTTCCAAAAGAGACCGGGCAAAGTGGCCGACGGTAAAGTTGGTTTCGCTAATCCCTGACCAATACCCCTCGTCGGTCGGGGTGCTGACTGACACCGCAACCCGTCTGACCTCACAGGAGCACCATCGGCCAGCCGGTTCAAAATCGAGTGGGGGAGCGAGTAGGAGCCGACTGAATCTTGATTTACCTCCACACCGAAGACAACTCACCAATTTGTTGAACGGAGTCGTGAAGCGCCCGATAAGATCTCCCTCCGCACAATCCGGCACCAACCAGTAAATAACCGCCTGATAAAAACGGTCGTAGATCTAAGGTTTGGGGCCGTGGCAGATCTGGCACAAAAACCGAGATTTGACCACCGGTGACTACGTTGATCAAAATACTGCTTTGAGGATCGGCAAAACTAGCCTGGTTGTCACCACAGGCTACCGAAACTGGAATTCTGGCTAGCCGAGTTAGCTTTTTGACCGGACCAACCACTGTACAGGCGTCGACGGCCGGTGGAAAGCAAGTCGTTGGAGTAAATCTGTCTCCCACGAGTTGGTTTGAAGATTGAATAGACCTGAGCTCGCCACATAGGTCAAATCGTTGGAATGAATTTCATTTCCACGCTGATTTTGCCAACCAATAAAGCCGAACGCGGTCGATGACGCTCGTCAAGCAGCGTCATCCCGTGCATCTGTCCTGTCACGCTAATACCGGCGATCTCTTGCGTTGGTATCCCGTTGGCCAGACTGATCATCTGGTCGAGATTCCATTCTGAATAGGTCGGCTGTTCTGGCCTATTCCGCAGGCTCTGGTTGTCGACGCTCAACTGTCGGAGAACCGGATGACGATCGAGGTTGTCTGCACTGCTAAGACCAATTAGCACAGCAGTGATAGATGTGGTTCCGAGGTCAATGCCGATAAATTTAGACATAATCTCGTTCCGATTTTTGCTGATAATCTGCTCTCAATCAAGTGCAAAGAAGTAGGTTGGTATTATAGAATAATTTGTTGTATCGGTCAAACTTCAGCGATTAAATCAATAAATGTAAAAATCACGGACATTGACAGAAATTGGACCAAATGATAGACTTCCGATCGTACTTAAAGTTTACTTGGTCCGCTGCTGTTATTTTCGGCTCCCACTGGTGTGCCGACCTCCTTAAATTTTGTCAAAGGCTCCTGCTATGCGACTCAATAGGCCAATTCAGGTCTCTCCCTCGATGATGTGTGCCGATCTCTGTAACTTTGAAACCGATTTGCGAGCATTGGAATCGATCGGTGTAGATCTGCTCCATTTCGATCTGATGGACGCTCACTTTGTACCTAATATGCCGATTGGGTTAGCCCTACTGGATCAACTGCGTTCCAAAACTGATCTCCCCTATGATGTCCATTTGATGGTAGAGGATAACGACTTCTTTGTGCAAAAGGTGGTTGAAATCGGGGTGCAACAAATCGCCATTCATGTGGAGTCAGCCACACATCTGGATCGGACACTGACCTTGATCCAAGAGAATGGGGTTCTAGCCGGAGTGGCTTTGAATCCTGCCACTCCCCTTTCAGCTATTGAATATGCCTTGGATCGACTCGATTTTGTCATGATCATGTCGGTTAACCCCGGTTTTGCCGGACAAAAGATGGTGCCCTCTGCCCCTAAAAAGATCGCCGATTGCCGACAGTTCCTGAAGCAACACGGAGTTGAGATCCCGATCGAAGTCGATGGTAACGTCAGTTTCGATAACATCCCGGATATGGTTGCTGCCGGCGCCGATATTCTGGTGGCTGGTACCAGCAGTATTTTCCATACCAGCGGCACAAAATCTGAGAATATAAAGAAGATCCAAAACGCCATTGATCAAGGGCTAGAAAAAAGGCTCTCTTTCTGCGGAACAGATCAAAATGACGTCTAGTGACACCATGCAAGCCTTGGTTCTGCACGCTGTGGGCGATGCCCGGTTGGAAGAAATTCCAGTGCCCCCTGTAACCTCAGGTCAAGTTCGAGTGCGGGTTGGTAGTTGTGGCGTTTGTGGCTCTGACATTCCGCGTATCTTCGTCAAGGGAACCTACCATTTTCCCACCGTTTGTGGTCACGAATTTGCGGGTACGGTTGAGAGTTGTGCCGAGGATGTCACCGACTTCCAGGTCGGTGATTCTGTCGTCGTTTTTCCTTTACTCTGGTGTGGTAAGTGTGAGGCCTGTGAAGTGGGGCAATATGTTCAGTGTCACCACTACGATTATCTTGGTTCTCGAAGCAATGGCGCATTTTCCGAATATGTGGTTGCACCGGCAGAAAACTTGATCCGAATCCCTGACGAAGTCTCACTTGAAGAAGCGGCCATGACAGAGCCGGCCGCTGTTTCATTACACGCCCTGAAGCGAGGTCAGTGCGGTGTCGGACAGACGGTCGCTATTTTCGGTGCCGGTCCAATCGGCCTGATTACCATTCAATGGGCAAAGGTCATGGGAGTTCAGCAGGTAATCCTGTTCGACATTGTGCCGGAGAAGTTAGATTTAGCCCAAAAGCTGGGTTCTGACCTCGCCTTCGATAGTCGCAATTTCGATCCGCTAGAGGTCATTACCGATCTAACCCACGGACAAGGTGTAGATCTATCTATCGAAGCGGCAGGGGTACCATCGACTTTTGTTCAAGCCCTGTCAGTAACCAAACGCAGAGGACGAATGGTGATGCTGGGAAATCCGTCAGCCGACGTGACGTTATCGGCTAACTTAATCTCCCAGTTGATGCGTCGTGAGGTCGACATTGTCGGCACATGGAACTCAGACTTTAGCGCTTGCGGTAACAGCGACGACTGGCGAACTGCTCTCAGTGCTATGGCAACCAAATCATTAGACCTACAACTGTTGATCACCCATCGCGTGGCATTGAGTGGTGCTTTTGAAGCCCTAAAAATGATGCGAGATCAACGACAGTTTTATGCCAAAGTGCTGATCCATCCCTAAACCGAATAGACGATCAACTTCACACACCCTTTCCCAAAATCTATGAATAACCTGACCTACTATCTCGATCAACCAGGTGGAAAATTCACCGTTGCCACTGAAACCATTCCAGAACCTACAGCAGGGGAAATTCGATTACGAACGGTCAAGACATCCATCTGCCAGTCTGACGTTGTGATTCAACGACAAGGTCTTCCCCGCATCAGAGAGTGGCCAACCATTCTGCTACACGAAGCCTGTTGTGTGGTTGACGTTATCGGCGATGGAGTCACCGACTATGTGCCCGGAGACCTAGTCGGCTTAGGATGCGATATTCCGTGCGGCGATTTAGCCTGCATCTACTGTGGAGAGAACGGAACAGGCGATTGGACCAGTTGTCCCAACACACAAGCCACCGGTCACGAGTTTCCCGGATTCGCCAGATCTTATGCCATTTTACCAGACTGGTTTGTTAAGTTAGGACCTATTGTCAAATTTCCGGCCGATTTCAACCCCGATCATGCTTGTCAGTTGGAACCCTTAGCCTGCTGCCTGGAAGGAATGAGCCGGGTTAATAATTGCATCGAGAATCGAATCGTAGTGCTGATTGGTGCGGGATCACAAAGCACCTACGCTTTGCAGGCGGCCCAAGCTATGAAGGCTCGAAAAATCATCGTTATCAATCGAGGTGTAGAACGGCTGGATCGGGTACTGGCTGACTTTGGAGCTGATAACGTGGTCGGTTTCCGGTGGGATGATCAGGTGATCGATAAGGTTTTTAAGGCCTGCCACCCCTTCAATGAACCACATTTTGTAATGGTTAACGCCCCCTGTTTAGAAGCTTATGAGTTGGCGCCAAAATTGATGGGATATGGCACGGTACTGGATGGTCATGCCGGCGTCAAAGGAGCGACAGGCAAGCCTAGCATTCCCCACCAGGTAGATCTCAACGGTGACATCCACTATCGCCTTCAGTGCTATCAGGCCACGCACGGTTCGAGCATGCGTGGCATCCGTTTAGCGCATCAGTTCTTATGCGAGGAACAACTGCCCAAAATCGACCTGATGACCAATACGAGTGAACGGTTCCGACATCCTCAACTCGACCAAGCAATTGAGCGCGCGACAGACTCAGACAGCTTAAAAGTGATTGTCGATTGGGATTAGACATCTGGAGTAATCTAGGCCATCTATCACAGCAACCTAAACTGTTGTCTTGAGGTCGAGAAGCCCTTCACCCGAACATTTCGTAGTGAGCAGGCAAAGGATCTCTCAACAGCTATAATAAAACCAAGTATCGTGTGATAGTTAAACCCAAGGGTCGAGAACCACTTTGCCAGTGTTCCCTGTGGTTTGAAGTTCCCAAGCCTCCTGAACCTGGCTCATCCCGAATTGATGGGTGATAAATTTATCCAACTGGTTACCGACTTCACTGATAACCTTGATCAGAGCTGGGAAATCTGCCAGATTATAGTGCCAGTTCCCGCGCAAGACAATTCCTTTGCGGATCATGTCTCGACTTGCGCCTAGCGGAAAGTCGCCTCCTTCACCAACGAAACAGGCTTGCCCTTTTCGGCGTAACGCATCGACCATCAATCGGTGAGCAGCCGTCGCACCTGAACAGTCGATCGCTTTGTCCACACCAAGTCCATCTGTCAAATCTTTGATCTTCTCGAGGTTATCATCGTCGTTCGGATCCAAAACTGCTATCGCTCCCAATTCTTTGGCCAATTTGGCACGATAGGGTTGGCTTTCCACTGCGATCACTTTAGCCCTCCGATAATGACCGTTGATCACACCACCCAGCCCGACAGGGCCCATACCTGTAATCAACACCGTGTCTAAGGCGTTGACATTCATCTGTTGCATGGCGCCAAAAGTCGGCCCAATGCCACAACAAGCCATACCTGCGTGATCGAAACTAATATCTTCAGAGAAAGGAGAAAGTAACCAGTGAGGTTTGACTATGTATTGGGCATAGGTAGCCGAAGCGCTCTGACCTTCTGGAAGACGTTTCCCATTTTGGCAGTGGATGCTTTCTCCATTCAGACAAAGCCAGCAAGTTCCACAACCATATTGAGGTTGTACCACCACTCGGTCACCAACCGTGACTCGACCCGGTTGAGCTACTTCTACTACTTCGCCAGCGGCTTCATGCCCAAATCCAGTACGGTCTTGATCTTGCTTACCTTTGAACCCCTTATATTCGGTACACATTGGTGCCGAGCGGATCTTGACAACGACAAAATCATCAACTGCCTTTGGATCGGGTCGATCAACGGTTCCACCAGAACCATCAGCGAACATTGCAGCAATTTTCATTTTAGTTCCCCATTTTTAAAACAATTGCATCCACATCATACCAAAAATCGATTAGAAAATACAATCTGCATTTGGAGAGATTTCTCAGTCTCAAGGTTGGTGCGACAACAGATCAGCTACAGTTTGTTTAACTACTTGCCTATCAACAAGAGGAAACAATGCGCTCTGCTTCCATCGTTTTCTATAGCTTTGACCTCATAACCGTCTTCGGCTGAGACTTGTGCCGTCGGTAGGTAGGTCTAACAGCCGTGGAGAAACCCGAAGATCGAGCTGATTGATGGGACATTGATCTCCTACATAGGCCTATCAATTTAGTTTTCATTTCTTAGTTGTGGCGAGTAGAATATTCTTCTAACGCTTCTTTTGCTTTGCGTGTCTTTAACCCAAGTTGCGACCATTGGCAAAAATTGATAGAATAATGGTCGGATTTAGCCTTCTTCAATCTTCGCTCCCTTAAATGAGTTGGGGATATGCTTTTTCTAACCAGAGGTGGTAAATGCAGGGACAAATCATTACTATCTATAGCCTTTGCCAGTACTTAACTGAAAGCTCTCAACCACCGAGAGACCTTCTGATCACCATAAGTGGGGCTGAAGAATAATAACTATGACTTTGACTACTGTCTATCTCTGTGGTGGCAACTTTGAAACCAGTCCGTTTACCCTAGCGGTAGAAGGCTATATTCTAAAGATGCTGTTAACAAGTTTATCAGATCTCTGGCATAAGCCCAAGAAACGGAAGTGGGGAGGCTTTTGCGTGCACATATGCCAAATAATTTAGCTCCCCCTCGGTTAAAAAAAAAGTAGATTTTACTATTTACGCCAGAGGCTCAATATTTAATATTGCACATTATGCGAGGAATTTGATGCCAAACAAGATTCTATTAGCACCAATTTTTCAGAACGAAAGATTTGATACTGAGGAACGTCGGCAAGGCTTGGACAGACTCGCCAAGTTGGGGGATCTGGAAATGGAACCGACTGAACTGACGGAAGATGATGCTGATGGTGTGGTTGGTGTCATCGCCAGTTCTGCTTTGATTCATCCGAGCTTTTATCAAGCTGCTAAGAAACTGAGAGTTGTCTCCAGATGGGGGGTAGGCTATGAGAACACGAATTATGAGATTGCCGCCCAACATGGCGTGTTCGTCACCATTGCCCCTGAGCATATGGTAACCGTCGCCGAATATACCATTGCCCAATGGATGGCAACCCTCAAACGTGTTTATACCTTGAATCACCTCTCTCATGGGGGAGACTTTTCTATCATCCGAACTTATGAAGCCAGTGGATCTACGCTTGGACTCTACGGTTTCGGCAGGATCGGTCAGGCTGTGGCAACACGTGCCAAACCGCTTCTTGGTAATGAAGGAAGGTTGCTTGTATATGATGTTCGCAGCGACATTGAGGAACTGGCAGCCAAATATGGGGCTATCGCTGTAGATGATCCCATGGTTTTATTTCGTGAGAGCGATACCGTTTCCCTACACGTTGCCGGTGATAATGCCATTGTTAACTACGATTGCCTCTGTGCTATGAAACCTCACGGGTCACTAATTAACCCTTCACGAGGAAATCTGGTTGACGATCAATCTGTCAACCGCGCCATTCGTGAAGAACGTCTCTATTATTACGTGGTAGACGATCCGGTCAACGGTCCTAGAGAGATCCACAAAGATCACCCCCGCATCATCTGCACCAATCACAACGCAGGGATCACCCTTGAGTCAGCTATTCGTCTAGATTTACGGACTTTTGGACAGGTTACCGATGCCATTCAGGGCAGGAAACCGGCGCACATCCTCAACCTAGACGTGTTGAATCATCCCCGGGTAAAAGCCTTTCTTAAAACAGAATAGCTCCGCACCCGACAGATCTCCCGAAACGTGTAATACTCTAAATGCGTGCTATTTCTCTCCCGCATTTGGAGAAGGAAATATCATTTTGACAATTCGCTCGTTTTTGGCTAAACTTAGTCTTTTGAAAACAACTTTGTAATTCGAATCGAACGAGGACGAGAACCTACAATATGGGTCAAATAGTTGATATTGGCAGAAGGATTGAATTGGTTCCGATGGATTCTTATTTCCATGATATTGCTATTGCTTTGTACCAACAGCAACCAGCCATAGGGCCTTCATTTTTAGTGCATACCTACAGTCGGATTGAGGGGGCTTCACAACGTATTCAGTTTGTGGTTGACGCCATGCGGACCTTGGGCGGAATGGAGTTGACAAAATCGGGTTTGCTTCGGTTCCCTTGTGGAACGGATCATCAACTGGGCTGTAAGCGTGTTTTTCTGGAAGCGTGTAAATCTGATCCAATGCAGTTGGTTGAATCACGCTCTGACACGATTTTTGACAAAAAGTCGAATTGCGACATGACGGTACTAAGCTATGGAAACGGGCGTTATCACGTAACAGCTAATAGCGATGAATCAGGAACGGAAAGACGTGTTTCCGCCATTACTGGCGGATTAATCAAACTGGGAGATATGATAGCTGTCGATGAGGAAAAATCGGATCAAGTTGCTTTCTCTTGCGGTTGTTCTCACGATGCCTTAGTGGGGTTGTTGTTAGTTCGTGCCCCCAACGTGCGAGCAGCGGTGCGAGAACAGCAGATGACAGCGTCACGTGGGGTTCTTTCCTCTCCCAGCCAACAGGAATAGGCGGGATATAAAGCTGTAAATAATAGGAGATATAAGTGTGAAGAGCGAAATTAATTCAATGACCAGTCGTCAGCGTGTCTTGGCAGCGTTGAGTCGAAAACCTGTCGATCGAACCCCAGTTTGTAATCCAACATCAGTAGCTACCGTGGAGTTGATGGATTTGGTTGATGCCTCGTTTCCGGAAGCCAACAGGCAACCGGAGTTAATGGCGAGATTGGCTGCTACCGGATACACCGAGTTGGGGTTTGATACTATAATGCCGGTTTTCACTATTATTCAAGAATCATCAGCTCTCGGCTGCAAGATTCAGTGGGAGCAAAAAGATAACTGGCCAACGGTGAAGATGCAGGAACCTATTTATGAAGATGTAGATGATATTAACATTCCATCCGATCTGCTGACTCATCAGGATACGAAGTGTGTACTGGATGCCATCAAGATTCTAAAGAAAGAGTATGGCGATGAGGTGGCTGTTGTTGGAAAAACGATGGGGCCATGGTCTCTCGGATACCATTGCTTTGGGGTTGAATCTTTTTTATTGATGTCTCTGGATGATCCGGATAAGACTATGCAATGTCTGGACAAATTGAAAAAAGTAACAATAGACTTCGGCGTGGCGCAAATTGAAGCCGGTGCGGACGCGTTGACGCTGCCTGATCATGCCACCGGCGATCTGGTTAGTGGTGATTATTACCGCCGGTACTTGCGTGATTTGCACACTGAATTTGTTGATAGGATTCCGATTCCTTTGATTCTGCATATCTGTGGTCGAACGGTCGATCGGATGGAATACATCGCGCAGACTGGAATGTCTGCCTTCCATTATGATTCCAAGAACCAACCCCAAGAATCGATAGATATAACACAAGAAAGGATCTCTTTGGTTGGAAATATCAATAATCCTGAAACACTGTTTGCCAGAGGTCCGGAGGAAGTTCGACAAGAAGTCTATAAAAATTTGGAGGCGGGTGTCCAACTTATTGGGCCGGAATGTGCCATCCCTCTGCAAACCGCTATTGAGAACTTAATAGAAATCCCTAAGTCCGTGCGGGATTGGCATAAAGAACGGGTGGCACAGAATTAGACTTGAAAGCAAATAGTGAAAATATAGAAAACTCGTTGGAATCTGAATCTGTGGAATATATTGATCTGTAATTCAATGTGAATTGAGTTAATAGAAAGGAAGAATTTTGGCTGAAATCACTGATATTGAGAATGAGTTTATCAGGGAAGAAATTGAAGAATACCTGGAACGACCAAATGAAATCGAAAGAGCAATTAACACTTTTGCTCAAGTGACTCCGGCTATGCAGGAAATTGCTGCTGCTCTAATTGATGGGGATCACCATACCGTTGACCATTTGACCAGTGAAGCCTTGGGAAAAGGTACCGGTGCCCTGGAAATCATGGATGATGGTCTGATAGCAGGAATGAGCATTGTCGGTATAAAGTTTCGGGAAAATTTCATCTTCGTTCCGGAGGTTCTCGCCTGCGCGCGAGCCATGAAGGCAGGGATGGCTTATATCGAGCCAATTTTATCAGCTTCTGGAATTGAACCTGTTGGTAAAGTTGTCATGGGGACGGTAAAAGGGGATCTACACGATATTGGGAAAAACCTGTGCATCATGATGCTGAGAGGATCGGGTTTTCTTGTACATGACCTCAGTGTCGACACCTCAGAAGACGAATTTATCGATGCCGTAGAAGAACATGAAGCAGACATATTAGGCATGTCGGCGTTATTGACCACCACCATGCCCAACATGGGTAAAACGATTGAAGCTTTCATTGATGCCGACCTGCGTGACGATGTTAAAATTATGGTTGGAGGAGCGCCTGTTACTCAGGAATTCGCTGACGATATGGGGGCTGATGGTTACGGCAAAGATGCAGTCGAGTGTGTGGAATTAGCTAAGCGTTTACTCGAAGAAGATGAGGAATTCTAAAACTGGTGAAGTGAATATAGGATGCAGAAAATTGATAAAGAAGAGTATCAAAAACGCCTAGATAAAATCACAGAATTGTTTTCCAGTATGACGGTTCACGCTGATGAGCAATCCACCTATCGCTGTCCCTACAAAAACAAAGAAGATCAATGCACAGCAAAATTCGGTTGTCGTAACCAGCGCAAACCCAATAATAGCCGAGGGATCTTAATCTGTGGCGGGGATGATAAGCTGGACTATCGTCAGGCTTGGGAGACCGAAGCAGTTCAGGATCGTGTGTCAATTGATGTCGAGTATGGTATGGGCACAGTGACATCTGATGACAGAACGTGCAAACTTTCGGTCGGAAAAACAATTTTTGATTATGCAGATGAGCTAGCGGTTCAGGTACCAACATCCTGTTTTCGCACCGGGCAGTGTCATGAGTGTATTGTTGAGATTAAGCAAGGAATGGAAGCACTACAACCCAGAAACGAAGCTGAATCGTTTCTGCAGGAGAATTACCGGCTAGCCTGCCAAGCTGTGGTTTCCGATGCTGATATAGATCTAGACTTCTCGCCGCTACGACGTAACCCCAAGATCTTGACGGATTCTAACCAAACGACAATTGTGGACATAGATCCAATCGTAACTTGCCAGAATGGTGTCGTCTACTATGATGGAGAGAGCATAGACAAATATCGTGGGCACCTGTATGGTTTGGCCATCGATCTGGGTACTACAACGGTGGTAATCAGTCTGGTCGATTTGGAGAACGGAAAGAGCATTACCACCAGTGCCTTTGAGAACCCTCAGCGATTTGGTGGTAGTGATATCATGCACCGTATTTCATACGATGGAGCCCATCACGGAGAACTGCGCAAAGCTATTATTAATGCTATCAACCACGAAATTTTTCAGATGGAGGAGCGATTCGGTTTTGTCCGGCAAGAGATCTACGAAATTGTGGCGGTTGGGAACTCAACTATGCGCGATATCCTTTTCAAGCTTGACGTTCAGAGTATCGGTCAGAAACCTTATAAATCGATGATCGAGCAAGCTTATCTGGCTGGTGAATGCAGTACCACATCGTTGACCGAGAAAACCCGTCGTTTGGGCATCCGGGCCAACCCAAAAGCCAGAGTTTACGGACTCCCTTTAATTGCCAGTCACGTTGGTGCTGATACTGCTGCGGCTCTAGTGGCTATGGATATGGCTTCGCAGAAAGAAACGGTGATGTTGATTGATGTCGGTACTAACACTGAGGTGGTTATCGGACATGCGGGACGAATGCTAGCTGCGTCCTGCCCTGCTGGACCGGCGTTTGAGGGGGGACTGATTAAGTATGGAATGCCGGGATATGACGGCGCTGTCGAATCAGTTCGATGGGCTGATGGTCAGTTTGAATATGACACCATCGGTGATACGCAACCACATGGACTCTGCGGATCAGGACTGATCGATTTGCTGGCAGAACTTCGCCGTCATGACCAAATGACGCCCAAAGGCGTATTTGCAGATAAGAAACAGTATGAATTAACCGTTATACCGGAATATGGGATTACTCTTTCAAGAGAAGATGCGAGTAATCTGGCTCAGGCAAAAGCAGCCAATTATTGTGGACAATTTATCCTGATACGACATTTTGGTATCAGTCCCCTCGATATAACCGAATGCTATCTTGCTGGTGGTTTTGCCAATTATGTCAATGTCGATAACGCTATTCAGATTGGATTTTTAGCTCCTGTTCCCAAAGACCGGATTATCAAGATCGGCAATGCCGCCATACAGGGGGCGAAAGAAGTTTTACTTTCAAGGCACAAACGCGAGTCCATTGAACGTTTGGTGAAAGGAATTGATCACGTTGAACTGGAGACAACACCGGATTTTTTCGAGGTATTTGTAGAAGGTTGTCAGTTCAAACCGATGCCAAATCAATTTAGATAACCTCCGGATTTACTATCGATCAATCCAGAAGAAGTACCGAAACAGCAAAATCAAAGATTAGATTTTAGTGAAAATCTGGCAAAAGCCTTCATTTCGTTTCTTACTTCAAGAAACCCACACATTTGTTACTTGCGTGGAACTGGTTAACACGCGAGGCATTATCACTGAACGCGAAGGAACTCGCCTATTAAAATTGGCTCGTGAACTTTCCCAAAATCCGCGGATTCATGCTTTATGCATTACAGATAATGCTGGCGGCAATGCAATGCACAGCGGGGACACGTTGGGTACCGATCTTATTTCTCGTGGACAGGAAGTCGTCATTCATCTCTCCTGTAAAGACTGGAATCGTAATGGGCTACAAAGTAAGGTTTGGAAACTGGCTAGCGAAGGATTTAATAACGTGTTGGCATTATCAGGCGACTACCCCATTAGCGGCTATCAGGGACAAGCAAGTGCGGTTTTTGATATCGATTCCGTTGGGCTATTAAAGATGATGTCTGAGATGAACGCTGGACTAAGAATTAGTGTTGGACAGAAGAAAAAGGATCAAGTTCTAAAAAATACCAGCTTTTTCTTAGGGGCTGTTGTTAATAATCATAAACGGTACGAACGTGAAGTTATGCCTCAGTATTTCAAACTAAAGAAAAAAATCGAAAATGGGGCATCGTTTATTACTAGTCAAATTGGTTATGATGCACGTAAGCAGGATGAATTGTTGAAATATATGGATTGTTTTGACTGCCATGTTCCTGTGTTATCCAACGTTTATGTGCTTAGTTTAACAGCGGCTCGTTTCTTCCATGCCAATAATATTCCGGGAGTAACTGTCACGGACGATCTTCTGGCCCTAGTCGAAAAGCAGGCGGGTTCCAGTGATAAAGGGAAAAATTTCTTTTTGGAATTTGCGGCCAAGCAGTGCGCGATTGCCAAAGGATTAGGTTTCCGTGGTGTCTATCTGGGTGGGCACTTAAAGTCCAGTGACTATGAGCGTATCTTGGAAATAGCAGATCAATTCGGTGAAAATGACTGGAAAGACTTTTCCAAGGAAATCTGCTTTCATCAAACGGACGAGTTTTACTTCTTTGAACCTGACACCTCAACACAACTCAGTTCAACTGAAATTAATCGGGAGTACCTGCATTCCAAAAGCTTAAAGGCTTTGCAAGTATCCAAGCAAAATATCCCATTGAGTTATAAGATTAACCGCGTTGTACACGATAAAGCTTTTGAAAAAGGAACTTTAGGATTTGGTCTTGGTAAGAAAACCTCGCAGGCAATTGAAAGAACAAATAAAGGTGTGCAGAAGATCTTGCATGGATTAGAGCAAACATTCAAAATGGCAGCCTTCGGTTGTCAAGATTGTGGTGACTGTTCGTTACCAGATATCGCTTTTCTTTGCCCGGAGTCTCAGTGTGCTAAGAATCAGCGTAACGGTCCCTGCGGCGGAACAGACCAAGGAAAATGCGAGGTAGGTGAAAAAGAGTGTATCTGGTCATTAGCTTATGACCGCTTGAAAGCCTACGGTCAAGAAGAACAGATGTTAAATGGGCCGGCAATTTTCAAGGATGGATCACTGAAAGGCACAAGTGCTTGGATCAATACTTTCCTTGGACGAGATCATCATGGTGGCGGTGGAAAATAGATGGAGAGTTAGAGATGAAATTGGGTAGTGACCATGAATTTATAATCATTGGTGAGAACATTCATACAACTCGTGTTGTTTTGCGTAAGGGAAACCTAGTGACTGAAAGGCCCAATGGGGATGAGGCTATTCGTTATCTGGATAGAAGTAAAAAACGCCATTATCTGGTTATTCCTGAAAAGATCAAACAAACTCAAGATTACCAAGAAGGGCGTGTAAAGCACGTAACTGTTGCTATTCAGTTGGCCATGTCAGGTCAAGGATCTAAGGCGAACGAAGGCATGGAATATCTTTACAGTTTAGCCCAACGCCAAATTAATGCTGGGGCTGACTTCCTTGATCTGAATGTAGATGAAATTTCGCTTAAGCCGGAGGAACAGAAGGAGGCTATGCGATGGATAGTACAAACCATTCAACTGATTAGTTCCATCCCACTGTCAATCGATTCCTCCAGTATAGATACTCTCAGGATTGGATTGGAAACTAGTTCTAATCACCAAGGGCGTGTACTTCTCAATTCTGCTTCGCTTGAACGTCTAGAAGCACTAGACCTAGTTAAACAGCATGATGCTCAGGTTATCGTGACAGCTGCTGGGGAAGCGGGTATGCCACAAAATGCTGAGGAGAGGGTTGCAAATGCATCGCAGATGGTTGAGACTGCTTTGGCCAAGGGGATTTCTATTCAGGATGTCTACATTGATCCGTTGGTTTTTCCCATTTCGGTTGACGCTGAATTTGGAAATCATTGCTTCGATGCTATCCGGCTGCTCCGGCAGAGGTATGGCTCCAAAATCCATATTACTGGCGGATTTAGCAATGTCTCCTTTGGGCTTCCGTGTCGCCGTCTCATTAATGACGTGTTTATTGATTTGGCAGTGGATGCTGGGTCAGATAGCGGGCTTATTGATCCCATTACTAGCAAGATTCAAAACGTACTTAATATTAATCGAAATTCGAGACCTTATCAATTGACGAAAGATATGCTTTTGGGTGGTGACTTATACTGCAAGAACTTCCTGCGTGCTTATCGTAAAGGGGAACTGCAAGAAGGACAGAACAGGAGGTAATCCAGATAAAGTATGAAGCCATTCTTGGAAAGGTTATCGGACTCTGACCTGATGATTTATGATGGTGGATTTGGTTCTGAGCTATTTGCCCAAGGCATAGAATTAACCAATAGCGCACTGGCCAACGAGCTGCATCCTGAATCAGTAGTAACTGTTCATCTAAGTTATATTGAATCGGGTGCTGATGCTGTTGGAACCAATACTTTCGTGGCTTCAGAATTGCATCTTGAGATGGCCGGAAAAAACAAATCTGATGTTGGGAAAATAGTTAGCTCCGCTGTACAACATGTAAAAATAGCGATTGAAAAGAGCGGCAGGGATGTATATATCGCTGGCTCGATTGGCCCTTCTCCCGGTGCCATTGAAGCTGACAGCGGGGATACCGATTTCGGAATACCAAATCAAGCGGTAAAGGATGCACACCAAAGAGTTATCTATACTATGGCGGAGGAAGGGGTAGACTTTTTTTGTCTTGAAACGATGTTTTCAGCCAAGGAAGCAGCTATTATCGTTGATATCGCTAGGAAAACAGGTCTTCCCATAGCAGTCAACATGACCTACAAGTATACCAAAGATCGGAGAACAGGAGAGATCCTGTATCGAACGGATTGGGGATACTCGGCGGCAGATCTTTTGGACATCTTATCGGAAGGTGAATTTTCCGGTGGAGACAATCTTCTAGACCATGTTCACATTCTTGGGCTGAATTGCGGGGCTGAATCACGGCGTAGTGAGCACACTGGTATTCCCTACGCCATCAACGGAATCCGACAGTTACGTCAGGAAATGAAAGATAAAGGTCTCGAACCCAAAAAAATGATGGCTTACCCCAATGCAGGAATGCCTCTCTTGGACGACAATCACCAAACGTACTACACACAGACGCCGGAAGAGATGATTATTAACTTAGACCTTCTCGTATCTGAAGGCGCCTATTTTATCGGCGGATGCTGCGGGACAACGCCTTCACACATTAGAGCTTTCCGTCAAGCCCTGAATGCTAATTAGGCTTTTATAAATAGTAACGTTGCTTTGCCATTAGGCCTGCCCTTACAAGTTTATCCCAGACCGGTAATTTCCACCTCTAGTCTATCAACTTCTAGTTGACGCTAACTTTAGCCTGCTCTCTGTGTGCTGTGCTTCATCATATCCGCTTTAGTTGGTCTTTGGTGGCGAAGCGGCAACCGGATGTCCTCTTTTTGAAACCTACTTGGCCACAGAACCAGCCGGCTACGGTTGGCTAGAGGATCCGCTTCAAAGTCACAGATAATGGAGAAGTCCGACCGCGGTGCCAGAATCCGTAGGTTTAGTGGTTATGAGAGGCTCGTAGATTTCATTCAGCACCTCTTTTAGAATACCGGTTCCATTGTCTTTGATAAAGATCTCGACCCGGTCAGACACATCGTTAGTTTGCGCCCAGAGTGTCGACTTAGAGCCTTCTTCCCCTTGTGTCCTATGGTGGGCGGGATAACGAGCATTATTCAACCGATTTAAGAAAACTCTACTGATCTCCTGAGGCATCCAGCCCAATGGTTCCTGCGACGCATCGTAGTCTTTTTCAACGGTAATGTTAAGCGCCAGTTCGGTAGTATCATTGATCCCATCCAAATTGATGGAACAGACATTTGACCCAACGTTCGGCGTTCATCTCCAACCCCACTTGTCCAAAGTGAATGGATAGCACTCACATGCTAAATCGTCTATAGCCGGACCGGATAGGCCAGACCACGGGCAACTAACCTTCAAAGCGGAACCGGAAGCTTTGTTTACGAACATCTACACCCCAAGGGGGTTAAAGTAATTGATACCGACAGGGTAGAAGTGAAACTGGCAACAGAATACAAAATCATCATCGAGGGCGGCCGCGATAAAGAGGCAGGCATCGATGATCACATCAAACGGAAACCGGTTCAGATACTGCCAACTCGTATCCGAAATCAACACAATAATGTCGAAGCCAACACCTTCCACTAAGTTGTTGCACGAAAGAAAGGCTGACGATAGACTTCATTGAGGGCTCAAACTGCCCCAGCAATACGCAATGGTGATAGATAGCTGAGGCAAAACCTCTCTAAACCCTTTTCAGAGGGGATTCAACCATGGATAAATAAAATCAAAATCCTGCCGGAGCTGTTTTTGGCTCAAATTAAAATCCTCTAAAGAATATTTGTGCTCAGTTTTATAAGTAGCTTGTTTGTTGTTTTGTATTTCAATGGCATGTAATACATCAGCGTTTCTCTCAAGCTCGCAATAATCCATAATACGTAGCATGGTACGTTTAAAATTGTTTTTTAGTTCATTGTATGTTACCAGGTGAAGTTTATCCTTAAACTTCTCGTCAGAGAAAAGATTATCCAAATATTTGTAGTAAAACAGTGACATAGCATATAAATTCTCAAAAAACAGTGCCTTTGTGTCTTCATCCTGCTGATCGAAATTGTGAAGGCTAGCCTGAACATTTCTTTCCAGCGACATTAATGAAGGCACGGTCTCTAAAGGGTCGCGCAGTAGGACAATAATTTTTGCATCGGGAAAAGCCTCTAATATTGTTCTGATATTAAAGATACTAAAGAATGATTTTGATACCACTCTTTTTGGAGATTGATAAATATTGTTTTCATGAATTCTGCGCAGATAATAGATGAACTTGTCTTTTTCGGCGGCACTGCGTACGCTCTTTTCTAAATCTTCGGTGGATGCATATTTTTGCCATGAGCCAAAATATACCCACGAGAGAATTCCCTCAGCATACCTGAAATGAATCGCAATATCATCGGTTTCGGGTAAGAAGAAATTAGTCTCATGAATTTTTGGGTCATACACCTTGTCAAGCGATATTCTTTTCAGAAAAGGAAGTAATGGCTTTGATATTTTCCGGGCAGTGATGGCTGGTAAAAGCATTTCAAATAGCATCATTCCCTTCAAATCCATACAATTATCGCACATAAAGCGATGCAAAAAAGTGGTGCCACTTCGCAGATGGCCAATAATAAAAATGGGCTTTTCTATCTGCCTTTTATTGCGAAAGAAAATTCTGTCTAGCAGAAGTGTAAAAAAAATAAAACCCGATATCAGACTTCTGATTATTTTCGTCAGCGCCAACTTCGAGAATTTTATGGGGCGATTCATATTCTATTAAACGCAGAGCGACAGCCTTTTTTATCCCCTGGCAGTTTGAATAAAACACCAGGTCTCGATCAATTACAGTCTTACGACCATCGGTAGAGGACAGTTGCCAAGTAGTATCCAGCCCCGAAGCTAGCTATCAATCCGTAAGTGTTTTCATTACTGCTCTGATGAAAGAATGATTCTAAAACGATGAGGGCGCTGGGAGCGCTCAGGTTTCCATGTTGGAGAAACTTTTGTCTTGACCGCTCGAGTTTATCATCCGCAATATTCAAGTTCTTTTCGTGGGTGAACGATTGTAGGATGGGCAATCCGCCTTGGTGAAGACTCCACTCTTGAATCTGATCAAGGGTTAAATTGTTTCTTTTTAAGATCGGTTTTACCAACTGAGTTGAAGCAATACCGGGTAATGAACTTTTTATGTTGTCGTCCAGAACCAAATACCCATCTTGCATCCTAACAGCTGCACCCAATTGAAAGTGAGTTTGATAATCAATTATTTCTAACAATGGTTGGTCGAATTTATCCTTCATGTTTTCCGGGATGACGAGCAAACCAATACCAGCATCCGAGAAAAGTAGCGAAGTAATTAAATTGGNCTTGAAGTCCGGATGCTTGTTATCAAAAATAGGATTAGCTATCCAAGAGCATTGATCNAAGNTNTACACATAGGCTGCCTGCTGATTTTTTTGACAATATTCAACTGCCGATCTAAGCGCGAACAATCCACCTGCACATCCGTAGTAAGGAATCTCCTCAGGCATNGCATCCAGCTCAAGATTCGCNTCCAAAGACAACTGACAAGCTAGGTTGGGCAAAACATTGACATGCGAAGAAATATTATACGAAACACTTATAAAACCAATTTTTTTTCGATCGATTTCATTCGAAAATTGTCCAAGAATCTGCTTCCCCCAATGTAAGGGGTGATACTCTTTTTTTGACAGCTTTTTCTTGGGAAAAAGATCAGCATCAAGCACCGAAAATCGCGTTTCGATACCGAGGAATTTAGCTATTTTCCTAGCGTATAGATTTAACTTTTCGCCTGCTTTATCAGCTGGGAAAAGCATGTCAGCAGCTATATCGGGAAGGTATGCTTTGGGAAATACACTTTTTATGTCGGCTATGAATACTTTATTGTTCATGGTGGCAATCGTAGGTGAGATTTTCAATACAAACCAAGTTAGTTAATAATAATCCTGATAATAGTCCACATTCCACNCTATTGAGTCCAAATGCATTGATCGATTTTATTCTGGCCATTTCTTCGCTCCATCCACACCAAGCTGAAAAGTTAAACGATAATCATAAGCGCGATAGACCGCTGGCAGTTCTGCCTACTCAGCTACAAACTATTTTGTAACTTACACCATTCATATGTTGATTGTCGCTGCCTATTCTACCATAAATCTAGTAACTAATAGCGACGGTCTTCATCTGGACTAAAGTTAGCGACGGGCTTGCAAGTGTAGTAGGATTTCATGCTCCATTAACCATCTCTACTAACCCCATATTATCTAGCATCGAAGCGGTGCGATGNTAAAGCGAGGAGCTTATACTCGTCAGAAATTGCGGTTTTCCCAGGGAGTTTCGATCCCATTACTAACGGGAACGTCGACTTAATCGCCAGAATATCTAGTTTTAATCTCTTTAACTAACTGATCCTCGCCATTGGACTCAACCCCGGCAAGCATGCACACTTTGCGCTGGTAGAATGCATTCAGATGCTCTCGTGATCGGGTAGTGGCAGAAATTTATAANCNCTGGTTAAAANGGCCTGCAATCAGGTGACAATTCAGCCCAGAGCCAAGGAGGAATTATAGTGAGGGATGAAGAACTAGATAGCTCCAATCTGATTTTTTCGACAATTAGAGTGTCCTTCTGACCAAACGAGAGACTTTTTGGTNCCTCGTGTTGTTGAAACCTTCAATCTGATTGCTTTGACCGGTTTCTTTTCCAACGGCTAGATGTCGTTTTTGGGAATAATTCTGTATAACAAACAGTGCATTGGCCAAATTGATGGCATTAAATTACTCTCCCCTAAGAAAGATGCCACCCACGATCACTGTATTCGGCNAACCGGGTCGGNTTGTCTGCNATCGCTCTGGTGCTACTGTGGAAGAAGNAATCGTTTCTAAAGAATCTTCGATAACTCCATCATAATCAAAGTTCAGTAATATATTTAAATTCTCTTTTGCTTTGATTATATGTCGTTTCTATCAGACTAGAGAAAAATGTTAGTTGGCNCATTTTCAAAGTAGCTTTTAACGTTATCGTGAACTTCAGGGTGATCCAGAATAGTATTGATCTGTAACCATTCGATATGTTGGTGTTGTGCCAACATGGCATTTTCGATGATTCTAATTTCTTGTTGCTGCTCCAGGGGCAATTCAATCTGGCAGGCAATAGTAACATAGTGAGTGCCACAGGTGTCATCCCGAAAATTATTCTCATAGATATGGTCATAAATGCCTTTTAACTGCACCTGATTGGTGTTTAACGAAAATCCAATTTCTTGTTTAGAGATTCGCTCTAGGCCTTCTGTCAGATATTCATTTTTATATACTTTGCCGCCAGGCACAAAAAGACTCCCTTGGGCCGGATTATTGCTTCGTTCGCCAACCAGCAACTTGTCGTGGCAAACAATGAGTAAATCTATCGATACCAACTGGGTCAGGCTCAGTGCTCGAAAATAGTCGTCTCGGCTTAAATACTTCTTTATCATAAATCTTCAAAAACGAGCAATGCTCAACCCTTAATCACGCCGATTGGTTTAAGCTGAACTACTCGTCGGGATAATCCAGCTCCATCTACTACCTCGACTACTTGGTCCACATCTTTGTAGGCCTCTGGCACCTCTTCACGTAGTGTGTTCCGCCCTGCGGACCTAACGAAAATCCCTTGATCTTCCAAGTCTCGATGGATAGTACGTCCTTTGGTCAATTCGAGGGCTTTTCGTCGAGACAGAACCCGGCCGGCTCCATGACAGGTCGTTCCCCAGGTCTGCGTCATAGCATTGGGGCTGCCGACCAACACATAAGAAGCCGTTCCCATATCGCCGGGAATCAAAACGGGCTGGCCAACTTCAGCGTACTGATCTGGAATCTCCGGGTGATGAGGCGGGAAAGCACGAGTTGCCCCTTTACGGTGGACAAAAAGTTCTTTCTCTTGGCTGTCAACTTGATGTCGTTCGAACTTACCGATGTTGTGTGCTACNTCGTAGATTAGTTCCAATCCCAACTCGTCTGACGAAGTGTCGAAAAAGTCGGTAAAAGTTTGACGTGTCCAATGCATAATGCACTGCCGATTGTTCCAGGCGTAGTTGGCACCACAGGCCATAGCNGTGATGTAATCCTGACCTTCCGGTGAGTTGATCGGAGCGGCAGCCAATTGTCGGTCCGGCAGATCTATTCCGTACTTTTGTGCTACCTTGACCCAAGTTTTGACGTGCTCGTCGCAAACCTGATGGCCAAATCCACGAGAACCGGTATGGATCATAACGCAGATTTGACCAGGCCAGAGTCCCATCACTTCGGCCGCTTCAGGATAAAAAACCCGAGTTACAACTTGGATCTCCAGAAAATGGTTGCCAGAGCCGAGGGTGCCTAGTTGATTTTGGCCACGTTGCAAGGCTCTTTCACTGGCCGCATAAGCATCAGCCTGATCTAACAAACCCGCAGCTTCGGTAAATTCCAGATCTGTTGGACTGCCGTAGCCCCGATCAATCGACCACTTAGCCCCTTGCTCGATCAACTCCTTTTCCTCTTTCACTGTCAATCGAATTCGCCCGCCACGGCCGACCCCACAGGGAATATTATCGAACAACTTGCCAATCAGTGCTTTGGTTTTCCCTTCGAGTTGTTGAGCAGAGAGGTTTGTTCGCATCAAGCGAACCCCACAATTGATGTCGTAACCAATGCCACCGGGAGAAACCACCCCGTCTTGAGCAGGGTCCGTCGCTGCCACACCACCGATCACGAAGCCATAACCCCAATGCAAATCTGGCATGGCTAACGAATGTTTAACAATTCCAGGTAGATGTGCTACGTTAGCGACCTGTTGCAAAGCTTGATCGTTTTTGGCTTGCTTTAGCAAAGCTTCGTTGGCATAGACGATACCATCAACACGCATACCAGCTTGATAGCTTCGCGGAATTCGCCACCGATAGGAATCTATCTGTTCTAAAGTGATTGACATTAAATGCTTGTTTGGTCCCAGTCGATTAAATTTATTTATTACTGCTCAAGGACTGACATTAACCAATTGAAAGTCGAATTGGCGAACACNGTGAACGAACGTGCGAACTTTTTCAGGATCCTTTTTGCCGGGCTTGGCTTCGACGCCNCTACTAACGTCAACCCCGTAAGGGTGAACTTGAGAAACAGCTGATCTGATATTTTCAGGATTCAAGCCGCCCGCTAAAATAGTTCGATCTCCAAGCCCTGTGGACAGCTCCCAGTTAAAGGTTTGACCCGTACCTCCTGCTTTCCCTTTAACGAAAGTATCCAACAAATAAGCGTCAACCTGATAATTTGAGAGTTCTGCGCGTAAGTTTTCTCTCTGTTGATCCTTCTCTATCGAATTCTCCGGGGTAACTCTGACATGAAAGGCTTTGATCACTTTGATCTGGAGTTGATGGCACAGATCAACAGATTCGCTGCCGTGCAGTTGCACCGCGTCCAACCGGCAGAGCGAAATAATCTCCTCCATCTCTGCTAACTCCGCATCGACAAAGAGACCAACATTAGTCAAAAACGGCGGCATCTGCCGGATAATCGACTGAGCCTGACCAGGAGCGATATATCTGGGCGTGTTTGGTACAAAGACNAAGCCGAGGGCGTCGGTCCCTGCTGCTGCTGCTTGAAGCCCATCCTCTAGGTTAGTAATTCCGCAGATCTTAATTCGAGTCATGGTTGGAATGTTACTCCTGCCGAAAGATTCACGAGTGGATTTTACCAAACGTTATCCGCGAACAACAAGCCCTACTTGTAGTATTCGCTTAATAGAATACTTGCAGGANCAGAGGCANACGCTCATCGTTATAAAGAAAGAAANATTATTTCGGGTACGGGAAGTCAAGANATAGAACGTCATCTGGCAATTTACGTCNAGGTCTGAAAAAACGTTACAATACCCTGCCGTACCAATTCCCAGCCGATTCTGTTTTATACTATTGTCTGTTAGGCCTAATTCGTCAAGGTACTTTATCATGTACATCTTTAGTAAGTTTAATATTCTGCAGTAGTCAGATGAAACAAGTAGAAGTTGTCGCCGCAATCATCCAGGTCGAAGATCGGTTCCTTTGCTTACAAAGGAAAGTAGGTAAATACGACTATATTTCATTGAAATACGAATTCCCAGGTGGCAAGATAGAAGCCGGTGAATCCCAGCAACAAGCCTTGAAAAGAGAGATTAGGGAAGAGTTGCAATACGACATTCAGATCGAACAGAAATTCCTAACCGTTGAACACCAATATCCAGACTTTCAGTTGCGAATGCATAGCTATTTATGCTCGGCCTCAGACACCAATTTTACCCTGACTGAGCATATTGACTGGCAATGGCTGAAAGTTAGTCAGCTAGACAGGCTGGATTGGGCAGCAGCCGATATTCCAATCGTAGAAAAGTTGATGCAGCGTGAGATATCTCCGAATTCTACCAAATACGAAGATCGGTTCATTTCCCAGAGTAATTGAGTATTCTCCAAATCGAACAGGAAGTTTGGATAATAAAGATGTGCAAACATTGGGAGATCAGCAGTAGAACAATATCAGCATTCCACTGTTTGTTAAGAAGGGCGACGGCAAAGGGCAGGATCTCTTTTTTTAGGCCAATTGCAGCCAGAGACAGACTACTTTGTACAGGAATACGTGCCGGTAGAGAGTAAGAAACCTTCACTAGTGGTCAAAATTCGATTTCAGATCGCCCCTCCGACTGAAGATTTGCTGTACGATTATCTAATCGATCCAAATTAAAACAGTAGAATGGGCTAGGGTTATTAGCTAAGCCGAAACCTCGGTAGGTCGATATCATCATAAACTCTAGAGACTTAGTAACAACTTATCGAAATCGCGCCATTATTTCCAACTATTTTCGGTACTCATTTGTTTCCAACTTTCAAATCTGCGTCTACCGGCTTAAGTAAAGCCTGGTATAATGTTAGGTGGCAAATTTAAGGAAAGTGCAATGAGTCAACCAATCATCGTCAAAGATCACGCCTCTCAAGAGCGTGGCAACCGATAGGCAACTTCCCCCTGGAATATCGTTGNCATTGTCNCGGATACTTTGCNCCGCGACCATCTCGGTGCTTACGGCAACCGGTGGATTCAGNCCCNCAATCTCGACNGCTTTGCCAGCGAAAGNGTGACCTTCACTAATGCACATCNTGAGTGCTTGCCCACCATTNCGACACGTCGGACGCTGCATACAGGCCGGCGTGCCTTTCCCTTTCGGAATTACCGTCCAATTCTCTGGGATAACGTTTATATTCCCGGCTGGCAACCGATGTCATCTGAAGAAATCACTATTGCCGAAACTTTAGTGCTACAGGAGTATCATACCGGGTTTTTCGCTGATGTCCCCCCACTATTTTATTCCGGGCATGAACTTTACGCGCGGCTTTCGGCAGTGGGCATACGTACGTGGACAGGCAGAAGATAGATATGGTGCCACCAATCATGCAGATGAGGGATTACTTGCTCGTTATCGAGGTAACAAAGATCTGATTAAGACACATTTAGTCAACGTTCAACTGCAACAGCCAGAGGGGACTTGGCCAACGACGCGCACGTTCAAATCCGCTATTGCGTTCGTGGAACAAAACTACAACCGTACCCTTTTTCACCTCTATGTTGACAGCTTTACACCACATGAAACCTGGGAAGCCCCTATTCACTACTACGACCTGTACGGCAGTCGGGACGTACGTGAGCCAATTTGTCTGGTTGCGCCATATGGCCCTATCAGCAAAAACCCGGAGATTGAGGAACGATTGACCANTATTAAAGCCAATTATGCCGGACTAGTGACACTGGTTGATACCTGGTTTGGTCAGTTGATTAATACCATTGACCGATTGGGACTTAAAGAAAATACATTGGTGGTCTTTTTAAGCGATCACGGCACCAACTTNGGTGAGAACGCCGACCGTATTACTAAACCCGCCAACTATATGTATCCTGGTACAATGAACATCCCGATGCTGATACNGCATCCGCTAACAAAAGGAGCAGGATTAGTTAGCCGTGAATTGGTCTATACCCTAGACATCCCTGCCACTGTGATTGCAGCCGCTGGCATAACCTCCAAGGGGAAGATTGAGGGACAAAGCCTTCTACCGCGATAGTTGAAGATCGAAGCGGGTTCGAGAGTCGNGATTACCTAACATGCCGATACGGAAATTCCNTCTGGTATCGAGACGCACAGAATTGGTATTTTAGTCAAGTGGANTTTCAGGCTCCACGACTTTTTGATTTAGAAACTGATCCGATGTGCCAACACGACATTGCCGAGAGTGCTAATGAACATATAATACATAAAGCNCAAGAATATATACTGGCTGATGCCAGCGGAGACTTGCCCCTTTACACCAACACACGAACAACCGATGCGTTAGGGAGACCCGAATTTATCGAGACGTAATTGGCGGATTTTACCTGATAGCCCCCAAATTCAACTATTGCTAAGGTCTTACACTGATTGTGAAAGGCGTGTCTGATATGAAACAGAACTTGTTTGAACTCGATGTCTATGGTTTTACAATTGTAGAAGGTGTTTTACCAATCGACGAAGTTTTNGCCATGAAAGCGGCCCTAAATCCGCTTGTGTGAACAAGATGGGGAAGACAGAGGCGACTGTCTCCATGTTTCCAATCTGTTGGTTAAAGATCCCGTCTTTTTTAAAGTTATTGATCATCCAGCCGTTTTGCCGCTTTTAGAAGCATATATGGGGCACATCAGAAAATTGCCTCTGATTATTGGCAGTCTGAACGCACGAATTGCTCGCCCCGGGGACTCAGCCCAACGGATGCATGGAGACATTTTAGATGACTTGATGAAGATGGATGGGAAAAACCCGGTGATGATGAATACGGTCTGGTTACTGGATGATTTCGTCCCTGAGATCGGTGCCACCCGAGTGGTTCCTGGCAGCCACAAGAGTGGAATGAGTTTGCCACCGGAGGAATATGAACTGAAATACGTCGTGACAGCTACCGCCCCAGCGGGTAATGTTTTAGTTTTTAATGGCCAATGTTGGCACGGCAGCGGTGCCAACATTGGCCAGATTTCTCGCCACGCCATTTTCGGCCACTACCGAATTGGCCCCATGATGCGCTTCCAATATGACCCCCACCAAGGTTTTCCGTTGGAATGGTTAGAATTATTGACAGATAAACAGAAACAGTTGATGAGAATGCAGAACGGTGTTGGCGAACCGCACAGGGCTGATGAATACGAATAAATACAGCGTTATTAACCCTGTTGGCATTAGCTGTTATTACACTGACAATTGGGTTGCTTATAAGCGCAACCTTGAGGTAACAAGCATCAAGTAGGCAAGTAGTACAACAAGCAAAAGATTGAGCCTAAAAGCCGAATTATAGAATTTGGATCAAAGGCTTGACAGGTTAAGACAATCTGTGCCAGCAAATTAGAACAGATGCAGAATACGACGATCAGTTTACTGATTAACAAAGTTGAATTTAGCTTAGATATTCAGGCCAAAATGCAGGTTTAACCCGCTACTGGGAAAAGTGTCAATCAGATAAGCGGAATCGCCATTGAGTTTCTTAAACTGAGGGGCGAATGGTAAAATAATTTGGTCCGAAAACCCCTAACTCAACCTCTGATTCGATGTCAACGGCGATGGAAGCAATTTTTGCTTCGCATCTGTGATATGCAGCCGTACGGTTAGAGAAAAGGCCTGGATGATTGGCAGTTTCCTCTAAACTCCATTGCGGCTACAATTGCCGTTGTTACTACTTCAGCATAGCTCCTTTGACACTGTCGATCTTGACTATGATTGAGGGAGATTAACAGATCCTCAACCAAACATAGGTTGCGATAATTCTTTCTAGCATTAATTTTCACCTTTTTTAAGCTAAGGGCAAAGTGCATCTCTTTTCAAGGTCGTAACTTCGGTTATAATAACAGTATTAATATAGATATACACGATCATGTCTGCGCCGCAACGGAAATCTAGTCAGGGAAACACAAAAATATTTTGAATTTTATTCTTCTCATGCCTTGTGTTGGTTCAGTTCTCTATTTTTTAATTAGAGTATCTAACAAACTCAGAGCGCATAAAAGACCTCTATCTGATGCACTTATTTGAGATCCTGCAAAGCCGTCAAACCAAATATGGCATCAACGTTACGCTGAGCGTTGTGCTAGTTATCGGTATCGCCATCGTGGTCAATCTGATTGTTCTCAAGCGTTTTGACCTGGCGAATGATCTCACCGCCGAAAAGTGGTATACGCTCTCTCCTCAAACGCAGAAAGTGCTCGACAATCTCAGTACGGAAATCAATATAACCGCTTTCTTTAGTCGTAATCCGGCTAGCGAACGGGAGAAACGGGATTATGACCGGGCCAAGGAACTACTCAAAATGTATCGCCGATCCTCTGACAAGATCAAAGTCACCTTTGTCGATACCTTTGTCGACGTTCAAAAGCGCGAACTATACCAGATCCGCAACAACGGCACCATTGCCTTTGAAACCGATACTGACGATCGACGTGAACTGGTCACCGCTGTCGACGAACAGAAATTCACTAGTGCAATCCTGAAAGTGACGCGAGGCACTGAGCAAAAGGTCTATTTTCTGATGGGACACGGTGAACGCTCAATCGATGACTTCGCTATAGGTGGCTACAGTCAAGCCAGTGAGGAACTCGAAAAACAGAATTATATGGTCCTTAACTTGTCTTTGGCGAACCGGAGTCGAGTCCCAGCGGACTGTTCTACCCTGGTGATTTCCGATCCTAAACGCGCACTATTGGATTCAGAACGCAAAGCGGTTGAACACTACTTGAACCGGAGTGGAAAGCTACTGGTGATGATTGATGCCGCAATCGGAGAGCAAGGAGATCCCAATCAAGACCTGATCGATCTCTTAGTACAGTGGGGTATCCAGATCAATCAGGACTACGTGATGGTTCTGGACCAACGCTTCTTTTCTGCCTTTGGTGGGCCGGCTACACCGATTTTCATGAACTTCGAATTTCACCCCATCACCCAACATCTGTTGCGGCCAACAGTTGTTTTTCAATTGACTCGATCGGTTTCACCCCAAACTGAAGGGTTGCAGAAACAGGTTATGGTGCAACCGTTAGCTAAACTTCCTGACTTCGACAGCAATGTGTGTTGGGGAGAAACAGTACAGCTCACCTGGCAGGATGCCAAATACGATCAGAGTCAGGATACACCAGGCCCATTATCGGTGGCCGTAGCTGCGGAATCCGAAGCCAAAACACGAATTGTCGCCGTCGGTGATGCTGACTTTGCCTCTAACCAGTTCTTTTCTAATACCAGTGGCGGTGAGTTCTTTCTGGGTATCATGGGTTGGTTAACAATGGAGGGTGACTTAATCTCGATTCGACCGATTGATCCTCGATCCCGCAGTCTCCGAAACATGACCGCCAGCGAGCAAATCTTAGTTCAATTGGTATCCGTGTTTCTAATACCCCTTATGATCTCCATAGTAGGCATCGCTGTCTGGTGGCGGCGGCGGTAACTATCGCTGTTGGGAGCGCGGTTATTTCAGCAGAGCTAGAATCATTCACCATACCACTTGTTTTTTTACCGTCACCAATTTCTATTCTGTAATCCAAGGTTTTCTGAAACGGGTGATTTCCTCTTTCCGTTAGTTGACCAGAGACGAGTGTATCCAAGTGACGCCACTCTACTAGTGGATATGGATATACTCCCTTCCTCGGCAGAGGAAGCATCCTCTTGGACAAGGAGTTATTTGTGCACCTCAGTCGCATTCGGATTCAAGGTTTCAAAAGCTTTGCCGATTCAACCGAGTTATTCCTCGAACCTGGTATTACCACCGTTGTTGGTCCAAATGGCTGTGGTAAAAGCAACGTTTCTGATGCCATTCGTTGGGTTTTGGGCGAACAACGAGCCCGTTCGCTACGTTGCCCAAACATGATGAGTGTCTTGTTCAATGGCGGCTCTAACCTGGACCCCGCCAAAAAAGCAGAAGTCTCCCTCCGCTTTGCCAACACAGAAGGTAGTCTATCCCTGGAATCTCCAGAAGTTGAGATCTCGCGCCAACTGACAAAAGACGGTGAAAGCCATTACTTCATTAACCAGACACTCTGCCGCTTAAAAGATGTGGTGGAACTGTTCATGGATACTGGTGTTGGTGTTAGTGCCTACTCGGTGATGGAGCAGAGCAAGATCGATCTGATTCTCAACACGCATCCTGAAGAACGCCGCTTTTTGTTCGATGAAGTAGCAGGGATTACTAAGTACAAACAACGCAAAAAGGAGGCACTCAAAAAGCTGGGTGAAACAGAAAGCAATATCGTTCGCATCAATGATGTGATCCATGAACTGCAGAGAGAAACCGCCGAACTGAAAGAGCAAGCTTCACAAGCCGAACATTATCAACAATTGCAAGATCAACTGCGCCAACTGGAACTAGATCTGAGTCGCCGAGAATACAGTCAGTTCACCAAAGAACTGAACGAAACACAAGAGCATCTGGATCAGATCTTAGCCGCTTCAGCAGAAGCTAACCAAACCATCCAAGAGACCGAACAGCAGATTGACGCGACAGAGATTCGACAAGCTGAACTGGATCAGGAAATTAAACAAGAGTCGATGGTGGTTCGTGACTTTGAATCACAAATCGAAAAAACGGAGCGGCAGATTGCCCTCTTTAAAGAAAGACAACTCAATATCCAGCAACAACGACAACGCGCCGCACAGGCTGTCGAGTCGCTACAGAAGCAACTGCAAGATCTGGAGGAACAGAGAAAATCTCATCTACAGGAACAGACAGAGATCGACGTTACTTTAAAACTGGAGGAGAGTAAGCTAACAGCCCGCAAGCGAGTACTAAGCGAATTGGTAAAACGGATTCAAGAGACAGAGCAGTCGGTTAGCCAAGCGCAAACAGATCTCTACACTGCCACCAACCAAATCGCTCAGACCGAAAGTCAACTNGCATCGCTCAATAGCAAGCTGGAGTATTCAGCNGAGCATCTGCACCGGATCCAAGAACAAACCCAAACNTTGGCTGAAACCTTAACTGTAGCCCAAACTGCCGCTACAGAGTCAAATCGACAGACACAGAAGGCCAAGGCCGATCTGCTGCAAGTCGACACCGAAAAAGAGAAGGTAATCCAACAGTTAGAGACATTGCAGAATAGCCTTCGTAAACTCGAAAGTGAAATCAGTGGCATCCAAGATTCGTTGGGGGTGAGTGCTTCACGGTTAAAGTCGTTAAAAGATCTACAGAGTACTTACGAAGGGTTTTATACCGGTGTTCGTGCTATTCTAAAAGCTAAGTCAGTAGACCCCGACCAGTTCGGTGGAATCTGTGGAGTCTTAGCAGAATTGATTGTTACTGACCCGGACTATGANATGGCTATCGAAGTTGCTCTTGGGAATGCCATCCAAAATATCGTTACTGAGACGGCCGAAGATGCGCAGTCAGCCATCAACTTTCTAAAAAGGACCCGNGCTGGACGGGTCACGTTTCTACCACTCGATATGCTACGCCCCCGTTATTTTGATGATGACAGCTTGCTCCATCGTCCAGGTATCATCGGTGTAGCCAGTGAACTTGTCGGGTGTGATCCGAAGTATGAGGTAGCTATCGATCAACTACTGGGTAACACCTTAGTGGTCGAGGACCTAGATACCGCGATTAACCTGACTCGCCGCTATCGTCCCAATGCTCGGCTGGTGACACTCGAAGGAGAGGTACTCAACACATCTGGTGCGGTTACTGGTGGACATAACTCTCGTCAATCTTCTGGCTTGTTGAGCCGATCGCGTGAATTAGAAGAACTTCAAGAGCAGATTGATCACCTGTCGAAACGGATTGAACAAAAAGATACCAAACGCAATCAAGTTGTAACCGAAATTACAGATCTACAACAGCAACGGCAAATGCTGACTAGCCAGTGGCAAGATCTGCAAATTGCGTACAGAGGTTATCTCAAAGATCTGGAACAAGCACAAACGCGAGTGGATGAAATCTCGAGCCAATTGGCCAAAGTAGAATCAGAAGGGCAAGGTCTACACACGCAAACAACGGAAATCGAAGCAAATAGGGACGAACTGCAAGCACAGTTGGAAGAAGCCGGCAAAACACGAAATCTGTTGCATCGACGTATTACCCGTATGACTGAGCAAATTCAGTCTGAGCGGAGCAAAAAGCAAGAGGTTGATCAGGCTTCACAAGAGTTGGAAATTATACTGGTGGGTAAACGCGAGAAGTTACAGGGGATCCTTGGCGCATTGGCTAGACTCGACCAAAGTCGGGCTCAAATCGAGGAAAGTATCGCCGACCACCAAAAAATCATCGACTCTGATGAAGCTTCCAAGCAAGAAATCGNAGAGCAAATTGAGGTTACGCAGCGGACATTTTTGCAACTAGAACAAGATAAGTTTACAGTAGCAGTCAAGGTCGAACAGCTTGAAACCGAAAGAACCGAACTCTCGGCTACTGCAGCAAAAGCGCAAAAGTTGCATCGACAGATGCGGCGACAATATGAAAAACAGAACCAGATGCGTCATCAGTTAGAAGTTACCCATACCCAACTCCAAATGCAGATCAAGGCCATTTCTGCTAATATCCAAGATAAATATCAAGTTTCGATAGAAGAAGCGAATATACAGGTGTACATTCGAGAACCAGAGGATGCCAGTGACCAGGCAGAGGGCAACAGACAGTCAGTTAAGCATATTTCTCGCTTCGAACTGGTAACCNACATTGAGGAAATTAAAAATCAGGTCAACGAGATGGGCGTGGTCAATATGAAGGCGATTGAAGCCTATCAAGAGCATAAAGAGCGAGAAAATTTTCTGGTTTCACAAAGAGAAGATCTACAAAAATCGCTGGATAGTACCTACAAGGCTATACAAAAAATAAACCAAACCTCCAGAGAGGCTTTCCTTGACACTTTCGGCCAGATACAGCATAATTTTCAGGAGGTTTTCGCTGAGCTATTTGGCGGTGGTGAAACAGAACTTCGTCTNACCGAGGAGGAAGATATTTTAGAAGCGGGTGTGGATATCATTGCCTGCCCACCTGGGAAACGACCGCAAACAATTGCACAACTATCCGGTGGCGAAAGATCTTTAGTTGCAGTGGCGTTGCTGTTCGCCATCTTCAAAATTAAACCGACCCCTTTCTGTGTGATGGACGAAGTTGACGCTGCACTAGACGAATCCAACGTTTTACGATTTACTAATCTCGTCAAGAAGTACGCTGAACAGACACAGTTTATCATTATCACCCACAATAAAAGGACGATGGAGACAGCCGATGTCATGTATGGTGTGACAATGGAACAGGCAGGCATCTCTAAACTTGTCTCAGCCAAGCTCAGTGATTATACTTAAGCCTACCCGCGCTGTACTCAGCGACCAACCTTTCTTATAGAATCTAAAACTTAAGTTGGACCTTAGTTATTTTAGACCTACATGAGGTAAATAGGTGAATTTTCTTCTCTAAGGTCAGAATATTACATCACACATTAGTATGGAATTGGTTAATGATAAATCAAGTCCGAAAAGCTTGGAGTCCGAATGCTCAAGGATCTGTTCCGACGTAAGAAGCAACCCTCTACGGGTACCGCCGCAACCCAGTCATCCCAAGAGATTGAGTCGCAACCTCCTTCCCCTCTAAAGGCCGACTCATCCCCGGCAGATACATCTACACACATATCGGCCTCTTCTGAATCACCGCCTAAAGAGGGCTGGTTTAAACGCTTAACCAAAAGTCTCTCTAAAACCAAAAAAAATCTGGTCAGTCAGATTCAAGAACTACTGCGTGTAAGCCGTAAAATTGATGAAGATTTGATGGAAGAAATTGAGGAGATTTTGATTCAAGCCGATGTTGGCGTCAATACCACCATGTTATTGATGGATAATGTGCGAGAAACTGTTGAGGAGAGAGGATTACAAGATTCGACCGATCTAGAACCGGTGATTCGGGAGGAAATCCAAAAGGTGTTGGGTGAACCTGATCGACCGCTTCAGATAGAAGGAACTGACGCTCCATACATCATTTTGGTTCTAGGAGTCAACGGCGTGGGAAAGACGACCACCATCGGTAAACTCTGCTACCGATTCCAGTCGGAAGGGAAGTCGATATTGGTCGCGGCAGCAGATACTTTTCGAGCCGCCGCTGCCGACCAGTTNCAGATCTGGTGCGAGCGAACTAATGTCGATTTGATTCGTGGTAACGAAGGCGCAGATCCTGCTTCGGTAGTCTTTGATGCGGTACAAGCAGCTAAATCCCGTCAAGTAGAGGTCTTGATTATCGATACTGCGGGAAGACTGCACACCAAAAAGCCNTTAATGGACGAATTGGCTAAAATTGGAAAGGTGATCTCACGGGAGATTCCAGAAGCCCCTCATGAAGTGCTATTAGTTATCGACGGTACAACTGGCCAAAATGCGATCATGCAGGCTCAGATTTTTAACCAAGCAGTTNCCGTAACCGGTGTTGCTGTTACGAAGTTAGACGGAACTGCTAAAGGCGGTATCGTAATTGCGATTCGACAAGAGATCGGTGTACCAGTTAAACTAATTGGGATTGGTGAGCAATTAGATGATCTCAGAGATTTTGTGGCTCAGGATTTTGTGGCCGCTCTCTTTGATGGGGAANCTGATGACTCTATGTTAGAAGAGATCTAGTAAACAAACTACCCAACTAATGCCTAAACTTAACTCGTAGTTACGGGCGCATGCATCGGCTCTTGGCCATATCTTCAGCTTAATTAGAGATTGATGGTTAGAAAAAGGAAGGTTACTTTAACTATGCGACTGATTGTTTCTGTCGGTTTGATATTTTCTCTACTTGTTTTTGTTCTCTCTTGTGCAACGCCAACTCCATCTCCCAAACCCAAACTCGACCTCGAACAGCGCGAGCGATTGCAAAGCTATTCACAGACGCTAGAGGAAGAATTGGATATGGACACTCACGAATGGCAAAANTGGGAAAAAGAGAAAATCACCATTGCTGTTCTCGATTTTGAAAACAACACTAGTGGCGGACAAAAAGCTGAGCTGGATNCGCTGAGGACCGGCTTGACCGATATGTTCATCACTGAACTGATGCAAATCCCAATTTTCAAAGTTATTGAACGTACACGACTAAGTCAGGTCGCCAACGAGTTGGCACTCCCAGACCTAGCTGGTGTGGACGCCGATACCGCACAACAGATCGGTCGGTTGGTTGGAGCACAGGTACTCTACTACGGAAGTTTCATGTCAGTAGTAGGCCAGTTCAACCTTAACGCTCGACTAGTACGGGTAGAGACCGGTGAAATTATTTCGGCTACTTCCAAAAGGATGAAATACGATCCGGACACAATCCTGGATCTCGTTGATAAGGTGGGTTTCGACTTGTCTAAGACGGCCAACGATAAACAAGGCTATCTGTTAGCAGACGTCTTCTATTCCAAAGGTGTCGTGGCCGAGGAGGAGGAAGACGATTACGAAAANGCCTTGGAGTACTACCAGAAAGCACTCGAACGAGATTCAGAAAACCAGGCTGCTCGCTCTGCTGTCCAGCGACTGAGCGAAGAATAACCTACAAACGTTAGGAATTTTTCTCCACCTGGCCCTAGTTTTCAAGTCACTTCACCTGAGTTTAGTGAGTTTTTCTCGACGATGGGACACCTATTCACCGACCGGTAGGTGCTCGCACACTCTAGACAGCCATCACTGATTCTGACGATAGTAGGTTAATTTGGAACCACGCGGCCCTATTCCGCCCATGTCAAGATCGCTACACTAAAAAGGTCGCTTTGCTGACAAGTTGCCGAACTCTATTTTGTCATCATTAGGTTGATCTATAAACCTATAACCGTATCCCTGATCAACCGAAGGTTGGCCAACTTCTAGTTGACCTAATGCAGGAAATCGGTCTTTGGTTTCGTGGATGAAAAGATGTGGACNAGGGNACCCGTATACATCAATCGGAAGATTGTCCCTTCGGTGTGGGTGAAAGCTCGATGGTTAGCTGTTGGTTAGCAGAGATATGATTCAGTTGCTTTGTTTGATCCCTTCCCCACTGAATTTCAATCTGATCGACAACTTGCGTCCGACCCAGACCGAAGTGTATGCGTCCATCGTTGACACTGCAATAACTGCCACTACTTTGAACTTGACGGACCTGAGTTTGGTCACCATACCGAATAGTCAGTGTTGCGCCGACAGCAGATCCACATAAGAAGACCTCCAACCAGTTTTGGAGATTTCCTCCGTAATTTCGGAGTAGAATCGGCGGTTGGCCAGAATTAGAGATGAGAAGATCTAGATCGCCGTCGTTATCGTAGTCCAGATGTACGGCTCCCCTGGCGACGTGGTGTTGTGAAAAATAATCGCCGCTTTGAATAGAGATTTCGGCAAACTTGCCTTCTCCTCGATTCTCAAACAGTTGATCAGGTTGAGCATAGGTCAGGGTATCCGAATCTAGTTCCTGGTCGTTCATAATATGGCCATTGGCCACAAATAGATCAAGATCACCGTCATTATCAGCGTCAAAAAAGGTGGTTCCCCAACCCACATAAAGATAGCTCGGATCTCCCAGATCCGCTTCTACCGTCACATCAGTGAAAAACAGATCCTCGGCTCCAGTTGGGGATTCGCAGTGATAAAGGTTGTTGAACTCGTAGGCAAAATTGGTGACAAAAATGTCGATTTTACCATCCCTGTCATAGTCGCCAGTCGCAATGCCCATTCCAGCCAGTGCTTGTCCAAAGCCGTCATAACCAATACCCAATATCGTTGCAGACTCGGTGAAAGTGCCATCGCCATTGTTGTGAAAATAGAGGTTTTTGGACTTGTCATTAGCCACATAAATGTCAGGCCAAGAATCGTGATTAAAGTCGGCTGCCACCACACTTAATCCTCGTGCATCGTGGAAGATCGAGGTTGGCTCCTGCAGACGCATCCACTCGTGGGTTTGCATTTTAGTAAATGTGCCATCCCCTCTATTTTGGTAGAGAACATCTACTGCACCGTTGTAAAAAATCGGGTTTTGGTAGCCATTGTCGTCAATCAGTGTTTTCATCTGATCCACTGAAACATAGTTTGCCAGATATAGATCCAGATCGCTGTCCAGGTCAAAGTCGAAAAATGCACAACCTGTACCACAGCCGTTGTGGCCAACGCCTGCAGTTTCAGCAACATCAGTGAAAGTCCCGTCACCGTTATTACAATAGAGCACATTTGAGCCGGCGTTGGTGATATATAGATCTGGATCACCGTCATTATCGTAATCACCGACAGTAACACCGACACCAAATCCTGTGTCACCAGTACCAGAAGATAGTGTTACATCGGCAAAAGTGCCATCCCCGAGATTGCGATAAAGCGCATTTTGGCCATTTTCGTCGGGTTGTGAAATAACACCACTATTGACAAAGTATAGATCAACCCAACCATCGCTATCATAGTCAAGAACCGCTACACCAGATCCAAGAGTTTCGACAATGAAGTGTTTTTCTGAGCGCCCATTTTGGTGTTGGAAACGAATTCCAGCTTCTGCCGTGACATTNACGAAACGAATCTGCGGTGCAGATTCCAGTCGGACACATTCGATAGATAGGAGTAGCAGTCCACCACAAGCAATCAATAGGCATCTAACCTGGACAAATTGATAAATGAATAGCGTGAANTGGCATAACAACCAGGCGAATGTATCGATCACACCACCTGAAGTTCGATCATCCGCTAGAGGGGATGNTNGTGTCTTGACAGGAGGAGCCATGACAGATAAAAATAATCGGGTTACCATCAGGTTAGCTTGAAGGCGTTCTCTGATTTAGACATCAGTTTTTGAAGTACTTCCACATCGCTCTCCCATCAATATATTCTTTGGAGTTGCCTTCGAGACAGTATCACAGATATTCAATTACTTGGAAGGTAAATTTACGTTGAGCGTTGGGACGAGTCAGGCTATATAGCTTGTTAACGAAGCAACCTTGTCTTGACATCTACTTTCGTTTTGGCTAATCTTGGTCGATTTGTGTAGCAAAGCGACGGTCGCTTCACCATCGAAAGATGCAAAAATTATTCTCTAATCAAACCTTGGTTGTAAAGTGGGCTAACAGGGAGNTTCCTGGTGCCCTCGCAGTTGAACTTGACCGGCGTTTATCAGCAGGAATGATGGGTTCTTTTTTGCTGGCTGTACCGACATCTGAAGCTTGTCATTTTCTGCAGCAGACTTTTCTTCGCAAATACGGTGCGATTGNCAAATCTTCGGCCCTCCGGCCAGACACCAATCACTGAAGCTCTTTCCAAGCCTTATTGATCGAGTCATCGATGGTAAGCGTTAGGGGGCCAGCGCTCAATATTAACTGTCAATACGCTTAATCAACGGGTTGACGCCTGAGCGCTTAGAACAAAATCTAGCAACTATCTCAAACAGCACTATTCAAAGTACTTCCTCTCCTCACTAGTTCTTCCAGATCTACCGCGCTTATGATCAGGAACTAGATTCACGCTGGATTGATCAGGCAGGCATTCACCCTGTAGTTTCCGATGGCTGGGTCGAACTAACAGTATCATTGATGCTAATCTAGCAGTAATTTATGGCTTCGATACCTTCTCTAAGGTCGATATCCAACTAATCTACGGACTTGCTAAACATGTTAATACCACTGTCCTACTCGATTTTCAGAGCAGAACCGTCATCTGTTCGCGCATGTTAAAAAAGTTATGAGCTCTTATTAGCAAATGGGTTTCGTCAGCTCCAAATCGTAAATCCTACCGTAAATCAGATTCAAGATCGGTTCGCGCGCAACCTGTTTAACCCCAAATCGTAGGCACATAAAATTGACTGAACAACAAACCCAACTCCTGTCTGCTCCCAGTCGGGTAGACGAGGTTAAGCAGATGGCCAAGCTGATTAAGCGCTACGCTCAGACTAGGGGCTGCCGATTCTGTAATTTCAAACGCATATGTCGGGTTGACGTCGTTAGCGAAGAGTAAGCAATAGGTCTCCACCATCAATAATGATCATTAATCATCGATACAATCTATCTAGCTGGCTTCAAAAAGTTGGGTCAATTTTTCGGTCGCTTTTAAGCCAGACCCGGTCAAGATGGAAACTACTAATTGATCTTTATCGACCACATCGTTTGCCACAAAATGATCTAGAGCCTTGACGACCACTGCGGATGTGGGTTCAACATAGATACCTTCTCTAGCTAGAGTTGCTAAGCCCGTCTTAATTTCGGCTTCGCTGACAGTGGTAAATGCCCCCTTTGTTTCTCGAATCGCCGTCAAAATCATCCGATCCCGAACTGGCCGCTCAGAAGTAATCCCTTCGGCCAACGTCTCTCGACGGGCTTTCATCGGTTCAATTTCAGTTTGATTGTCGGCATCTGCCCGAAAAATAGGACAACAGGCTTCTGACTGGACACCCAAGAGACGTGGCAGTTTCTCGATCAATCCTTGTTGCTGAAGTTGTCGAAAGCCGAGATGGAGTCCGAGGTAGATGCTACCAAAACCAACTGGACAGATAATTGCGTCGGGTGCTGTCCAGCCCAACTGCTCGGCAATTTCAAAAGCCACTGTCTGCACTCCAGCCAGAAAAAAGGGATTCCAGTTGTGAGAAGCATAAAAGGTAGTAGCAGTCGCCGCCAAAACAGCCAAGGTAGTTTGGGCTCGATTACCTGGTACTAGCTGTAGATCGGCTCCGTAAAGTGAGATTTGGGTCAACTTCCCAGCGGAAGTTTTCTCTGGGCAATAAATTGTACAATCAACGCCCGCTTTGGCACTATAGGCGGCAATAGCGGCTCCGGCGTTGCCTGATGAGTCCTCAACCACGCGGGTAATTCCTAATTCTCGCACTTTGGACAGTAGAACTGAGGCCCCGCGATCTTTGTAGGATCCGGTCGGAAAAATAAAATCTAGTTTGAGTCGGTGGTCACAATAATCGGATTTAGTGTGGATTAAAGGAGTCATTCCTTCGCCAAATGTAACCACCGATTCTGGGTCTGAAATGGGTAACGCCTCCCGGTATCGCCAAAGGGTTGGGAGGCGTTGTGCAATTTTTGACGGCGATAGGAGGGAAGTCGTTGGCAATAGAGAAAAGGGTTGTCCACAGTCACAACAATACCGGTTAACTTCGATTGGCCGACTCTGGCCGCAGGCCTGACAAAAGTAGTCTGTCATTTGGATACCTCAGATGCAAGTATCTTAAAACTAAAATCCGTAGCTATTCACCTTGTCTTTTTTCTTATTCATTATCTGGTTATCATACTACAAATTGTCTTCTATATCCACTACCTATCCACATCGTTGGCGGGTTTGTTTTAAAGGTTAAACGGCATTTTGCGTTGACCGCCAAGATTTCTTGCCGGAAGGCCGGTGGATATGTCAGGCTGTATCTTATGGCATATTATCTTGCTTTATCTATATGATCAGCCGCCGGTTTTTGATGACTTCTCACGGACCGATGTCGTCTCTGTGTCCACTAACTTTATATGGTTGCCACTACGAAGGTAAGCTAGTAGTCTAAAATCTCAAGCAATTTGGCAGCTATGCTGCCGACTGAAAAATTTGAAATNGTTTGGGCTTGAAAAGTNGATTTTAGTCCAGTAAGGTTTATGTTATCCAGACTTTCAGTCTTGAGAAAAGTGGAAATGGTTAGAGCAAAAGCCATTCTTTTAACGGAGAAAGCATAATGAAGGATTGCCTCACTGGAAGACTTCTTCCCTTGTTGAGCTATGAGGCCACAACGAGTTTGCTCTCCCGAGGAAATTGACCGCTGCAATTAGCTTCCAGCGGTCAATCTATACTCTGGTTTCCATGGTGAGGAATACTCTTTCGCACNTGCTTTGCTAAAATATAAACGACCAGAATCAATCTTCTCCGCTACCCTAAATGGTCTTGGCCGAGGAACCTTCTTTGAATCGATTCATGACCGCGGATTAGCTCAAATCTTTGAGTCCTTCCAACACCCTAGGCAACCAAGGCCATTGGGACAGATACGAAAATTTGGTCCTTTGGTTACTGTTGGTAGCAACCTCGTAGATGCCACGTTTTCGATGGAAGGTAGTGGTAAACAGGTAAATGGTGGTGTGTAAACTAAGGCACATGATACAAGTAACCATAACCTATCACTGTCATGTTTGCCAAAACAGCCTTGTCCGAAATGGTAGCAACAAATGCGGTGAACCGCAGTATCATTGCCATGGCGGTGGCGCCTATCGAGTGCTGGAGCCCAAGTACGCCTACACTGAGCAGGATAGAATCCGGCGCAGTTATGCTATCAGGAACCAGCTAGTGTGCGCAGATTGGAATGTATCTTCCGAGTAGCACCACAAAAACCGTGGCCAGTTGGATCAAAGCCTGCATGGGCACCTTGCCTCATCTGAAGGGCACTCTGCTGCCCGTAACGCCTGAGGGTGTGCTGGAAGTAGATGAAATGTAGTCTTTCTAAAAAAGGACCACTAGCGTGGACTAACTACCGGACGGCGGTGGTGGCACAAGATTCCAGACACCTATAAAAGCGGTCACAGTTTCAGCGATTTCTGGCGGGCCTATCAGCGGGGTTTTGGCCAAAGAAGCCCATAGCCGCGCAGACAAGGAAGGGGCGAGGGGGCACAGATGAAGCGTTGGGACAACACCTTTCGTTAGCGTTTAGCCCGTTTTGTAAGTAAACCTTGTCCTGTTCCAAGTCGGACATCTACCGTCATATCGCCACAAGTGGTTGATTGCTTAGTACAATCTGGCCACCTTATCACTTACCTTAACCACACCTGATGGAGTGGGCCGATCATAACAGACTGCATATTTTATACAGACAACTGGGAAGCTTTGGCCGAAGTTTTACCAAAAGACCGACATGTAGTTGGAAAATCTAGAATGATGACCACCGAGCAAGACAATAGCAACACGCCTCGCTATCTTGGGCGGACGACAGGAAGAAGCAAAGTAGTCTCAAGATCGGAGCAGATGTTGAACAATGCTCTCAAAATCTGGATTAGCCTCACCCAGCCTCAAACTTTCAAGTATTTCCAAAATATTACCTATCTATCTTTAAGTAAATACTCTCTAGTTTGGATCTTGTTGATGTCCTCTTCCGCGACGATCAAGGGGCGGAAGCGTGAGGCCCCGACGGGTTCTCCGGCTTCTCGATGTCTTTCTCGATGCTAAAGTCCATCGTGCGAATGTCTCCGTGAACGACGATCGGGCAGGCAATCACATCGTCCACAACACGATCGTCACGGAAGTTCTCCCAGCAGTAGAGACGCTTGCGCAGTTCCCACTCGTGTTGGCGAGAGAACAGATCGGTTGTCTCCAACTGGCTAGAAGGGATGAGTTCCTCCCAGATATTCCAATCAATAGCGTGAATGTGTATCAACGGCCGTACGCGCTCCAGCCGATTCAGTCGCCATCCACATATAGTGCTTCTGGTTATTTATAGGATCGCTGGCTATCTCGGCAACCTTCTTGGCAAGATTGCGGATTATGCACTTATCCTTTACCCATAAGTCACATCATTCCTCCATATTGCGGAAATAATTATTATTAGACGGACTTTCTTCAGTTTAATACTCTTTTTGGCGTGTTATAATAATGTCCAAGCTCAGCGGCGACGATTAACTGTCCGTTGGAACGATTGGTTAGGCTCCTCTCGTGTTCTTGCTTTCCTTCATTTTTCCCAACAACTGGAGCGTTTTGTCATCTCGACGCCCATAGAAGAACTTATTTAGAACGAGAGCAAACACGGCGTTTGGCTCTGAGACAAATGAAAATAGGGTCAGAGACGACTTCAACTTCACATCATCAGGAAAACCAAAAATTGCAGACATCGAACCTCTCAATATCCAAAACGATTTTTGCGCATTCCAACAGTCTAGCTCCAAGAATAGGATGGTTCAAGTACTCGTAAGCTTCTTCTACGCTTTTTATGGCATAGTATTTTGTAGTTGCACTCTGTCCTAAACTGTCAATCTGCGGAAATATGTACCACATCTAGTGGCTTCGTTTCTGTCCGCTTCTCAGCTCTGACAGGGCGTGGTCATAAACACTCTCTTGCGCGTTCGTGAAGCGACCTAAGTCGAATGGATCGTCAGAATCGATAGTCTCGCCTGCGGTTCTCAATATTTTGCTTCTCTGGAGAAGGCAAAAATACAGGGCCAAGTCTCGGCTGCTATGAAGCCGGCCAAATCATCGACATCTCTGTTCCAAATGAAGGTGACGGAACGAATTTAGGAAGGTGGTCAAGTACAGGCAGAGACCAATTGGAGGGTCTCAAAGCTAGGGCAACCAAATTTATCATGCCCTCGCAAGATGTGGAAATTAGCTTCAACCTTAGTAGGTCTGGACAACAGGATAAAGAATGAACGAAGCGAAGCACCACACTAAAATCAAATTAGGGCTAGGTATCAGCATTGAGAAAACCGACTTCTGTTTTTGATTAAGGAATTCATGACAGATAAAGCTGATTACGACAGNGCAACCGTGTGGTTTAATACGGCTGTTGGATATACCAAACAGGGNAAATTAGACTTGGCTATAGAGGCCTATCAACGGGCAATTGCTATCAATCCCAATCAGGCGGCCACACACAATAACCTGGGTCTGTTGTATATCCAAAAAGGCGAGTTGTTCAAGGCAACTCAGGCCTACCAGCAGGCAATCTTGATCAAACAGNATTTTTCTGCCGCNCATAATAATTTAGGGCTGGCATATGCCCAACAGGGAAAACTGGAAGCGGCCGTGGGCGNGTTTAAAGCAGCCATTCAGAACGATCCTAACGACCCGAGCCTGTATTACAATCTGGGCTGCGTATACGAGCATCAGGAGAGGCTGAAAGAGGCGATCACTGCATTTCAACGGGTAATCGAAATCAATCCAATAGACACCAACGCCTACTTCAATCTGGGGTTCATATTGGAGCGGCAGAGGGAGTTGGAAGATGCTGTATCCATGTATCAGCGCGTTATCGAAATTGATCCTGACAATACCAATACCCATTACAATCTAGGGAATACATANGCGAAATTGGGTCGATTGCCAGAAGCGGCGGCCGCCTTCCAACAAGTGATCCAGATTGACTCAAACTCTGCTAGCGCCTACTATAATCTGGGGTTTATATACTTCAGGCAGGAGAGAATAGAGCAGGCGATAACGGCATACCAACANGCAATGGAGTTGGACCCGGAAGACGCCAGTACCTGCTACAACCTGGGATTTTTATATGCCAAGGAGAACAAACTGGCGGCAGCCATCGAGTTGTACACGCAAGCCATAGAAATTGAACCGGACTTTACTGAAGCGCACTTTAACCTAGGCAACGCGTATACCAAGCAGGAGAATTATGATCAAGCTGTTGCTGCCTACCGGCAAGAACTCAAAATTAGCCCCAATCATACAGACACATTAACCAACCTGGGTCTGGTTTATTATAAACAGGGAAAATTAACCAACGCGATTCAGGTTCTCGAGCAAGCAGTTAAAATAGATGCTGATCATGCAGNGGCGAAGAGGTATTTGCGTCGCCTCATGCAGCGTCAGGTTCTGGAAAGGTAAATTGAGCTAATTAATAGTGCCCCGGCAAGAGGTGACTATTGTTCAGGGGCATTCTTCATACCGGCTCGCTATCCGTTAACTGGGCCCCAAATCTCCGTTCGCCTTGACTTGAACGCTGGCAATGAAGCCGCGTGGATCCGCTCTAAATCGCCATGCGAACTCAGTCAGTGATCAATCCGGTCATTCACCTAACGCCTATTTATCTGTTTCCCTTATGATTGCCATTGGCCCAACCAAGCCGGGGGTATGTATGTAAGTAATTATTGACGAAATTCGGAGACTTGAATATAATTGGTGTGGCTCATTGNCATCAAACTGGAGTTCGCCTGCCGCCTGAGGTCAAGACCAGAGCTGTAGTTGTCAATCTGAAGCCAAAAGATAATTCACCTAATTTACCAGGAGAAGCACATGTACAAACGACTCATACTATTCGCGGTTACCGCTCTGTTATTGACAGCTTGTCAATCAAAGCTCAATACGACTCAGGTGACCAACTCNCCCCCTGAGCAGGTGGAAGCCTTTGTGGCCAATGTTTCCTGCGGACAATGTAAGTTAGAATTGGATGGCGATGAGTGTGACCTGGCCATTCGTCTAGAAGAAGCGACCTATTTCGTAGACGGCATCAGCATAGACGATCTGGGCGACCCTCACGATGAAGACGGTTTGTGTAACAAAATCCGACAGGCCAAGGTACAGGGGAAAGTCAAAGATGGTCGTTTTTTAGCCACCTNAATTGAACTTTTTCCAGTAGAGTAAGCGGCTGAAGACCCATTTTATTTTTCAAGTGTTGACGTAAATGATACCCCTTAGAATCGCCGCCATCGGCGCTGGCGGTATGGCGACTGGCCATTTTCGCAATCTGTGTGACTTTGAAGATACTGAACTCGTGGCCATTTGCGACATTTCTGAGCAACGGGCGGTCAGCCAGTGCCACCAATACAGTGGAANGCCCTATACCGATTATCAGAAAATGTTGGATAGCGAACAAATTGATGCCGTCTATATTTGTACACCGCCATTTGCCCACGGTCAACAGGAACTTGCTGTTTGCCAGCGTCAGATTCCCCTGTTTATCGAGAAGCCGATAGCCACTCGGATGGAGGTTGCTGAACAGATAAACCAGGCCATTCAGGAGAATAGTGTCATTTCCAGCGTCGGTTACCACTGGCGATATCAGAAGAACACCAATCGGGCCAAGTCGCTNTTGTCAGGACAACAGGTTATCGGTGTTNTGGGGTATTGGATGAATGGACTCCCTGGCACACCCTGGTGGCGTGTGCGAGAACAATCCGGAGGACAGCACCTGGAACAAACGACACATGTTTTTGATCTGTGCCGTTACCTNATCGATAGTGATGTGGTCGCAGTGCANGGCTTCGCGACCCAGGGTAGTATGGAGACTGTTGAAAACTACGACCTGGACGACATGAGCGTGGTCAATATCCGCTTTGCCAACGGTGTGGTGGCCAACGTTACTTCAGCCTGCATGCTGAAAGGGTGGNAGCGNGTNAAACTGGAACTCCTCTGTAACGGACTNGTGGTTGAGATCCACCCATCTCTGGAACTCGGTTTTATCGACACCGCCTCTGGAGACAGGGGGGTCAAAGGGGGAACCATGTGTATCAACCGTCAGGGAGAGGTCGAAGAATACGACAACGATGTCAGTGGTTATGTCGAAGAGGACCGTATTTTTATCGACGCAGTGAAAAGCGGAGACACATCCCAGATCCGATCACCCTACGCCGATTCGTTGAAAACGCTCGAGTTGACGTTGGCAGCCAGTCGCTCATTTGAGACCGGTCAGTCCATCATCCTTAATAAGTGTAAGTATCCTTGACCGATAACCGACCAAAGCTGGAGATAATGATGAAAAGTAGCCTGTTAACCGACGAACAGATGTATAAATTCCTTACCCAGGGATATNTTCAANTCAAAGCTGATTTCGAAGATGATTTACATCAGCGAATTTACGATAAGATCGAGCATGTCTTTGAACATGAAGGGAATCCCGGCAATAACATCCTACCCAGAATTCCAGAGATTCAGCAGGTCTTTGATCACCCTAAAGTGGTTGGTGCTATCACAAGTTTAGTCGGCCCCAATCATGTCATGCACCCACATCGCTACTGNCACTTGAGGGCTCCACAGAGTNCCGAACAGAGTTGGCATAAAGACGACTATATTTTTGACCAAAATGTCCGCCATCACCGGTTCCGTTGGATTATAGCCTTCTACTATCCGCAAGATGTGACCAAAGACATGGGACCGACGGCCGTCTTGCCTGGGTATCAATACCGGAATACCATTTCCAACACCAATCCAACGGAAAGCACCGAAGATGAAATCAAACTGTGCGGTCGGAGAGGCACCGTTTCTCTGGTCAATTTTGACGTCTGGCATCGGGGCTCAGCCAACTTGTCCACTCACAAGAGATACATGCTCAAGTTTCAGTTCAGGCGGATGGAGGAACCCACAGAGCCAAGTTGGCGATGTGAAAGCACCGAATGGAAGCCTTCCGTCGATCACCTGCAGGATAGACTGTCGGAAGATGTATGGCATTGGTTGTGTGGGGCCTCCTCGGCAGTCCCAATCTCTGAAGATATCGATGATCAACTGACCGACCGATTAATCACTGAACTATCTGATGTGGAAGAAGAGGTACGCCTGCAGGCCGCCTATCGACTTGGGCAGCTAGGTCCAGCGGTAGTCGATAGGTTAATTGAAGCGCTGAAAGTGGAATCACGGCGGAATCAGGACAGCAACGCTCAAGCCAACGCCACCAATCCACAGGGCGGGAACCCATCTGATCTATATTCAGCCCACGCTCTAACCAGACTGGATCAGATCGCTATTCCCCCATTAATTGGCGCCCTGGAAGACGCCAATTGCTGGGTCAGGGCGGCAGCCGCTGACATTATCGGCAATATTGTTCCGCGGGATGAGGCTCAAGATGCCGTAGCGGCCTTAGTCGATCGATTACAAGATCCAGTGTGGTGGGTTCGCCGTAACGCGGTGGAGGCGCTGGGTAACATTGGATTTACCACCCAGAGTCTGTTGGACGGTTTTAAGCCGCTATTGAAAGACGAACATGAACTGGTTCGCCGCAACGCTCTGGTGGCCCTGAGTAAACTGCATCATGACGACGAGGAGATGGTTGACATGTTGATGGAAAAACTAACGCAGGATGAAGACAGATATGTCCGTTTTTATGCGGCCACAGCGCTGCATCGGACGGAGGCGTCACAAGCGCGGGAAGCACTATTCAACACTCTGTTAAGTTCCCGTTGGTGCGGGCAGACCACCGCAGACAGTCCATATTAGGATCATCGGGTCCGGGAGGCGCCTGAGAGCAGAATAGCTATTTCAGCAAATTTTAAGGAGTAGAACTATGGAACTAAGTCAGCAACAACTCAATTTCTTTCATACTTTTGGTTATCTGCTAATTCAGCAGGCTTTTTCCGGTCCCGAAACTAGCAAAATCATCAACGCTTTCGAATGGTCGATCCAAAATTACGGCGGTGGACCGGACCATGACGGTTCAAGTCGCACCATGTTTCCCGGACCGATTGAACACCACGAGGACTTATGCGCGCTGATGGATTACCCGGTCATTCTGGGGCTGATTGGCGGGGTAACAGGCGAAGACTTTTACTATGCCGGCGGGGACGGGAACTATTATACCGGTGATACGCATTGGCACCCGGACGGCGGATGGGGTAGGCTTCTGGCCACCAAAACGGCGTTCTATTTAGATCCACTAGCAGCCGATAGCGGTGCATTGCGGGTGATTCCAGGTAGTCATAGACCCGATCACGTCATACGCCGTGAGAAGATTAACGTCAACGATAGCATAAACCTATTCGGTGTACCGTCGACAGAATTTCCAGGCAGCACCGTTATCCCGACCGATCCTGGTGATGTGATCATCTTTAATCACGATTTGTACCACGCTTCCTTTGGAGGTGGTCAGCGCAGACGGATGTTTACCATGAACTGCACCATCAAACCCAAAACGTCGGAAGAGGAAGAACTGGTTAGCCGTTATTTCCGCGCCCATACTCCTGGCAGTAACAACTACGTCACCGGAGCCGGAATGTATTATCCTCGCCTGATTGAGACAGCCAATGAGAACCGAATGGTACACATGGAACGACCAATGGAAATTCACGACGAGTTGTTTCCTCACTTGGCGGTTAAGCCGTAACGCTGAAATAGCCTTTATGGGCCGACATGGAAGGCTTGAGAATTAAGTAAGTTAGAATACTGAGGCCACCATCTCCATTTATGACACTCAAGGCCAGCTGATCCGGAAACTGGAGCTAGGTTTCATACTGGCAGGTAAATATGTAGGTGCAGATAGAGCCATGCACTGGGATGGCAGGACTGAGACTGGTGAGGCCGTGGCTTCAGGTACCTACTTCTATCAGATAGCGACAGGGAAACACACCTCAAACACAGAAATAGAGCTAACTGAAATGAAAGTAATCTGTTAGTTTATGTTTGGGATGTTGCTCTTGCCTGTATTTTTGTATGCACAAGAAAAATCATCGGGCAAAAAGATGGCAAGGAAATGGTTCTGATCCCCTCAGGCTCATTTGAAAGAGCTGGTCTATACCCCTACATACGGTGGTTTTAGATGAATTCTATATGGATCCCCACCGTCATCCTTGTTGGCTTGTGAGTCAGTTTTTTTAGCCGGTCTTTCAGGTCGACTCGGTTGGTACGAATTGGGATATTAGGAAATCGACCTAAATGTAGCCCTTGGTCTAAAAAGTGCTCTTGATAAAATGTTGACAAGTAAGGCAATAGTTGTTCCGGATGGCGAAAATTGTGGTGAACATCGCAGTCGACGATCGCCAATCCATCTTTGGGATTAGCTGTCCAGCCGGNGGCCGTAATAGGTGTCGCACCAATTTGACTCATTTGCATACCTCCATCTGTTACCAGTTTCAGAATAACCCAACCGATTTATTTGGTCAACTCATTTAATTCGTTAACTCGATTCTGTTAACTCACTGTATAGTTCTTTTAGTCGGCGGATATATTCTCGATCTCTAACTTCGATCGCTTGATCAAATTTTTCTGNATCGACAAACCAAGGTGTTCCCTCGGCCATACGCAACCGAATCTTCTCGGCAATTGGGTTTTCCTGTCCGTCGGGTTTCTTCGGCACGCGGGTATCATCCGGCCATTTCCAAATACCAGCTAAATCGTAGTGGGCCATTGGCCCTTCATGTGGCATCCGAAAACCAAAGGTGGCCTTAATGCCGAGTTCAATCTCCTCCGCCGTGGCTACGCCCTCAGCCCACAAGCGATGGGTCTCTCTTCCCATTGCCGCTTGTATCCGGTTAATTAGGTANCCCGGCAATTCCTTTTCCACCCGGATTGGAATTCGATGGGTGGCCTTCATCAATTTATAGATCGTATTGTAGGTTTCGTCTGAGGTCTGTGGGCCTTTCGCCACTTCAACCCCCGGTACAATGTGCGGTGGGGCAAAATAGTGGGTCAAACCGATTTTGTCTTGTCGCTTGACACCAGCTCCAATGTCACTGATGACAAAGCCTGACGTATTGCTGACAATAATCGTATGGGGTGGGCACAACTGGTCTAAAGTGTTGAACAACTGNTGTTTGTCAGACAAGCGCTCNACAATCGCTTCCGTAACAAAGTCGCTGTTGGTCGCTAGTTGCGCCAAATCGGTGGTTAGGGTGATTTTGTCGAAAGTAGTAGTCGCTTGGTCTGGACTAATTAGAGATTCATCAACAAAGAGGTTGAGTGCAGATTCAATTAACCTTTTCGATTGAGTTAGCGTCCTATCGCTCAGATCTTGAATAATGGTTGGATATCCTCCCCAAAGGGCGAAGTTGATGGCAATACCGAAACCCATTGTCCCACCACCAA
>PACG01000230.1 GCA_002699335.1 Candidatus Poribacteria bacterium | reverse complement strand
AAGTAACAACAACGTGGATCCAAGTGCCTGTAGGTATCTGTTGCTTAGTACGAACCCTAATGGCGTTTCCTGGCCAGAAATGGATCAAAGACGCGCTAAGCTTGCCGTCTTCAATCAACAATTGGTACCCACGGCTGCCAGCATCTGTCCATGAACGGGATCGATGGAAGACTACCGACCTGTCCTTGTAATTCGGTGTTCGCATCCATAATGCAATTGAGAATGGATTAGCACGGTCAAAGATGCCAACATCTTTGAAAACAGCGCTATTCTCACCACTAAGTTGCAGCCCTTTTCCACGACGACCAGAAATAACCTTCGGCCTATCATGAATCGTTCCCGGTTTCTCTGAATCAGCTTGGTTAGGTATGCGACTTTCTTCAATATCATCAAAAGAATAATTGCCAATTACCCCCTGAATTTTAGCTGTTTCGGGAGGATCCTGCATCCACACGGCAAATGCATTTTTTCTTTGGGGAACTAAGTCTTCAAGCTTGCTCTCAGCCTCGATAACCTGCTGTTCTAATTCGGTTAATTTGCCTTCGGCCTCGGAATCGGTCAGTAAAAGAGTCGGAGTGGGAACAGCTTTAGTGAAATGTGAGTAGAGTCCACTTTCATCAATATTATTAAAGAAAGCTGAGAGGCTATAATAATCCTTTTGAGAAATTGGGTCGTATTTGTGGTTATGGCACTGGGCACATTCAACCGTCAACCCCAGAAAAGATGTCCCAAAAGTGTGTGTCCGGTCAGAAACATATTCGACGCGATATTCTTCTTCAACACTTCCACCTTCATTCGTTTGTCGATGAAGACGATTAAAGGCTGTGGCTAGTTGCTGCTCGCGGGTCGGTTCAGGCAACAAGTCACCCGCTAGTTGCCAAGTGACAAATTGATCATAAGGGAGATTACTGTTAAAGGCCTTGATTACCCAATCTCTCCAAGCTGACATATCCCGATGAACATCACTTTGATACCCATAGGAGTCAGCATAGCGCGAGAGGTCAAGCCAGATTGACGCCATTCTTTCTCCAAACCGAGGCGACGCTAGTAGACGATCAACTAGATCTTCGTAAGTCGACAGAGATTTGTCAGCCAGAAAAGCATCGACTTCTTTTACTGTTGGCGGGAGACCAGTAATATCGAAACTCAACCTTCGGATCAACCGTTCCTTGCTAGCTTCGGCAGAAGGCTGAAGACTTTCCTGTTTGAGACGTCCTAATACAAACTGATCGAGTTGGTTTTTCGGCCAATTACTATCCCCGAGTTCGGGAACAGGAACATCTGTGATTGGAATTAGAGACCAGTGTTTTTGGTATTCAGCACCTTCTTCAATCCATTGCTTGATCAGTGCTATGTCTTCCTGCTCCAAAGGCCGCTTAAACTCGGGACGTGGCATGACGTGAGCTAGATCAGTCGAAATGATACGCCGATAAAGTTCGCTCTGTTCCGGGTGGTTGGGATGAATGATGTAAATATCATTTCGTTGTTCAAATAGGCCATCCATTTTATCCAACCGAAGATTTGCTTTTCTAACGTTGTTATCTGGACCGTGACAAGCGTAGCAGCGGTCAGAAAAGATGGGGCGGATCTGACGATCGAAGTCGATCTCTGCGGCACTCCACCCAGCGCATAGGACAGACAGCATTAACCAATTCAAGGTCATTTTGAATAATAATTTGTTCGATTTTTTGTTCTCTAATTTCTTTTTCATGTTCTTTCTTAAGACCAAACACATTGCTCTATTTAAAAACATAGGGTGCACTTTTTTGATTGTCCAAAAGGGAATAGCTTAAACCCTCTATATGGGGAGTCAATTTAATGAATTTAAGATTAGGGCCGGTAGACAATTCAGATTGGCAGCCAAAGCTAGCATCGATTGGTAATTGTGCTTAAGCTGATCCTATCTCCTAACTATAGCGCCAAAGTGTTTTAGTCTGGTAAGTACATTTTCGGCCAGGTGCCTGCATTTATCACTGATTCATCCTATCATGGCCGATGTTGGAATTCTCTTTTCCTGAAATCACCACTTGTGGTCCTCGATCTTCAATTTGATTTCTCAAATCTTCACTATCATGGCCTTTATCCGCCATGACATCGTCCGACCGGAGCCGTTTGGCCATTAATTCAGCGGCGGCCTTGCCGTGGTCAACCTCAGCGCCAGTCAATGTCAAAATCTATTGGTCAGGCAAAAGAATCTACCGCCAGATGGATTTTGTTGGTATTGTTACCACTGCGACTTTTTGCTCTGCCCGGGTTGTCTTGGCCCACAGCACCAGGGCTAAGTTGGTCAGCCTTCACCATACTTCCATCCACCAACTCCCGTTCAAGATCGGGTTCTTTAAGCAAAGCGGTAAAGATTTGCATCAACTTCTGCCTACTGGAGCAACGATTAAATTGTTTGTCTTGCCAGCGAACTCAGGGGTCGAATCGTGTACCAAGGGCAGCCGCTGCGCGTAGGGTAAAGGATTCCTTCTACAGTCAGTCGAAGACCTGGCTTGTCATAGATCCTATCTTGGTGCCTGATGTTCCTCAGTATCGACCACAGCTAATCATTGAGCCTCAGTCGAGGCATGGAACTCGATTTGGTTGGTGTTGGAACCAGCATAATACCAGTTTTCCCTTTGCCCCCAATAAGTTGCATTGAATTGTCAACAGCACCCAATAGCATATCAAATTTGTCTCGAAAATTAAAGTTTTCCAACTGCATTTTAAAACTATTTAAGTAGAAATTTGATTTGTAGGGTTGAAATCCTGGATATTTGTTGTAAAATTTGTGTGTCAGGTTCATGGAGTCCTCTTCTTATGTGGGTTCAGATCTGTATTTTGGCCGAAGCGCGCTATGATTACTCACAGGGGGACTCTTTTTACCTATCCATTTCAAAACTGGCCGAAGTCTGGCAATTTTGAAATGGATAGATGAAAATTGGAACTGGTAGATATCAAGGTGGATGATGGATATGACAGGTGTGTACCCGTGGGGTTATATCTAGCCAACGGCCATAGCTAAAGCAAGATAATATGTCATAATATACAGCATGACATATTCACTGGCCTTCCGACAAAAAATCTTTGCGGTCAAAGAAAATAGTGTTTGATTTTCCTATTTATTGTTCGAATAGATAGTAGGAATTACGCAGTTAGCCGGCCGATAAAGGGGATTTTCTAAATAAGCCTGTACGGAGGACCGTGTCAGTCCAATTTTGGTCTCAAACCTACTCAACCCAGTTTGGAAACGATAGTGCTCTAGGCGAAGAAAGGCTCGTAATGCTAAACCAATGTGATTACGTTACCTTTTGCTGGAGCGAACTTGCACCCGGTCGAATAACGTAGGTAGAGAAGGTAATCAAGTGAGTGCTATCAAAATTGTGATCAATCCAATCAATGGAAGATTCTTAAGGTTAGATGAAGTTGAAGGAGTTATCATATGCCAACGCCCAAAATTACAAAGCTGGAAGTGATTGTTTTTGAGTTTCAACTTGCAGATCTCGGTACCGATTACAACGGATTTAACCTGGTTTACGAGAAGGGAAATATTTTGACACGGAGGCAAGGCGTATTCCGGTTGCACACCAGCTTAGGTGTAGTCGGGGAGTACTCGGCCAGTCGAACTGATCAACTCCCCTCAGTCGCCCAGTATCTGATGGGTAGAAATCCGTTTGAACGCGAAAAAATCTACAACGACTTGAAACGCGGGTTGAGACACACCGATCGTACCGTGATGAGTATGATCGACGTCGCCTTGTGGGATTTCGCAGGTAAAGTCTATGGAGTACCNATTTACCAACTGCTCGGTGGCTATAAACGAACNCTGCCGGCCTATGCCAGCACTTATCACGGGGATGAGAANGGTGGTTTATCNTCACCNGCGGCTTTCGCTGATTTTGCCNTGCAGTGCCAGGAAATCGGCTACCCAGCTTTTAAGATCCACGGTTGGGGAAATGGTCCAATCCAAAGAGAGGTTCAGGCCGTACTGGAAACTCGAAAGCGTGTGGGTGACCGGATCGATCTGATGATAGATCCGGCTTGTGAATACGAAACCTGGGCTGATGCGTTGCGTGTTGGGCGAGCCTGTGATGAGGCCGACTTTTTCTGGCTGGAAGATCCTTACAAGGATGGCGGAGTCTCGATCTTTGGTCATCGCAAATTGCGGGAGTTGATCAAAACTCCAATTCTACAGACTGAACATATCTTCGGNTTAGAACAGCATGTCGACTTTATCGTAAATGGCGGCACCGATTTTGTGCGAACGGGTGTTTATGAGGATGGTGGTATCACTGGTGCNATGAAGGTTGCCCATGCAACNGAAGGCTTCGGTTTGGACGTTGAATTCCACGGCGGTGGGTTAGCNCATCGTCACTGTGTNGCCTCGGTCAGGAATACAAATTACTANGANCTGGGTCTGCTTAACCCGAAGGTTCGGAAAACAAAACCACCGATCTATCCAGCTGAGTTTACCGATGAATTAGAAAATGTGGATCAAAATGGACATGTAGCGGTTCCTCAGGGGCCAGGGCTTGGAGTGGAAATGGATTGGGACTATATCCGAGCCAATCAGGTGGATGCCATTGTTTATGAGTAGTNTTTACGAGTAGGTTTTTTGGGAAGATAGCGCAATCGCCAGATCGATTTAAAGTGATGAAGATTGAGAAACAAGGACTCAAACGATCGTACGATTTGGAATTCCTGTCACAAGAGAACACGAGAATAATTCGCCTGATGTGGGAACTTCTTGAACCACAAAGCAAGCTACAAATGGAGAATACCGACCGCCCAATTGTCTTTTTGGATCGGCTCGAATTCGATCCTCATCGGAATCTATTGCTAACTCGAGCAAGCACCAGCGAAACAACCAAAAGAGAGTCAAGAGGACCTGAAGACAATTGGGCATCANNTCTTCATNTCCAACTTACTATGAAGAAGNAGTTGAAACAGCGAGATTATTAGCTGAGTAATCTAAGACGNTNGNGCCTGTAGATCAATTCGTGATCTGTTCTGGCNGAGGCCCCGGGATTATGGAGGCCGCTAACAAAGGGAGTAATTTGGCGGATTCGAAATCTATCGGCTTTAACGTTAGTCTGCCGTTTGAACAAATCACAAATCGGTATTTTCACCGGAGCTAAACTTCGAATTTCACTATTTCTTTATGCGCACGTTCTGGTTTGCGGACCTTGCTGAGATTCTAATTGCGTTTCCATGTGGATATGGAAATTGCGACGAATCGATGAAGGTACGGACTTTAATTCAGACGGGGAAGATACAGAAGAAAATTCCGATTCTGCTTTATGGGAGAGAGTACTGGGATGAGATCATCAACTTTGAAGCGATGTTGCAGTGGAACATGGTCAGTCTGGAGGACTTGGACCTTTTTCAGTTTGTTGGCAGCCCCGAAGAGGCCGTAAGTTATAATTCAACAGCACATAAGGGTTGGGGGGGTAGCAGCATATTGTCATGCTCCAGCTGATGCGCAAACAAGCTTTAACAATCAGGCTTTTTCGAGTAAGCGCATTTATGTGGAGCATGTGATTGGTAAATTAAAGGTCTTGGCTATCTTTTGTCAGCCTTATCGAAACCGTGGTTAGCGTTTTGGATGAGGTTTCAATCNGATNGCTTCTATTTACCACCTTCAACTTAGCCTCAAATCCTGACTTATGCNANAAGTCTATTTAAAAAATAAGCTAATGCCTGATTCGACCAAAAATGTGTTGGTGGAACGCGATCTGCTTTTGTATAATTATCTACATTAGACAAAAGCAGATGTATAGTCCTNGGCTCAGACGTTGAAAACCCANATGCCTCAGTCTCATTTGCACTTTGGAGATCATCAATGCCTAATTTTCTAGAAGTAGATGTACCGGAGGGGGCAGTTGCTTTGCACTGGTTTGAGCAAAGTTCTTTTGCCCTTAAAAATAGTGCTGGAACAACAATTTTAGTAGATCCGTATTTTCCCCAGAACCGGCCAGCAGANCAATTCNTCCACCCTGAACCACCCATCCAGGAAGCGGAATTTCCGACCGATCTCGTTCTACTAACACATAATCACGGCGATCATACCTGTATCGAATCGCTACAACGGCTGGAGGATGCCTGGCAACCCAAATGCTACATCGGACCGATAGAAAGTGTCGGGAAAATTGTGGCTGAAATGGTTCCCGGTCCTAAACCTATGCAGGACGAAGCCATCAAAGTCGATTTGGATGGTGTCCAAATTAAGAAGATTTCCAAGAGAATGTACCCCATCGACAAAACGATTGTGGCGGTACCAAACGAAACAATTAGCTGTCACAGGAACGGCGAAGAATTTACCATCCACCCTGTTTATTCCAAGCCTCCTGAAGGAGACCCGAACGCAAAAATTNCACCTCCAGATGTCACCCATCTCGGTTACGTGATTGATTTTTCAGGTGTAGGTGTCTATATTTCTGGGGATCCAATCAATAATTTCCACCAGCACGATAATTTAGTAGATCCAATCCTTGCACTCGAACCCGATATTGGCTTTCTGACCACGCATCCAACAGAGGGTGAGTTTCCTTTTTTTGCGGGCAGTTTAGCTATAGCAAAGCGACTGAAACTGAAACACGCNGTCCCTGTTCATCGAGCCTGTTTTGTTACGCGCGATTACGATCCAGATCTGTGGGCAGAACCTTTTGGTAGCGGCGACCCAACCCCCTTGGTAATGGAACGAAATAGCTGTATCATCTACCCGAATTAGGGCACCTCAGCGAAAGAGATCAGCCAACGCAATTGGATTAGGTTTAAATGATTAGCCAATCTGAAAAGTTCTTTTTTGAGAATAANGGTTACCTGGTCTTAGATCAGTTTCTGGATTCATCCTTGACTGAAAGACTGTTGGAAACAGTTAATCGTGTAGCTGCCCATAGACGGAAACTGGCCGAAAACAATGTTCCACACACAGGTATAACCCACACCAATGGTGATAATACTCGTATCTTTTATATTTTGGATGACGACTCTTTACTACTGCAGATGCTCGATTATCCACCGACGATGGCCTATGTTAAGTCTTTGTTGAATCCGATGCCTCATCATCATGCCTCCGACGTGATTCTGGAATACGGTCCCCTCGATAGAGAAATGGGGTGGCATATCGATGGGCACGACGATGGTTATAGAGGACTAGGGAGTCCGATTCCACTATTGCAACTCAAAGTCGGTTACTACTTAACCGATATGACAGAGCAAGGACAAGGCAACTTGTGTCTCATTCCTGGCAGCCATAAATCGACGACCGATCCTGATCCGGAGGTCCTGAAGCGAAAAGATCTGTTTCAGGGAGCAATTCAGGTTTGTGCCCTTGCTGGAACGGCTGTCCTCTTTCATAATGCACTTTGGCACTCTGGTGGTCCTTGGTCCAAACCAGACGGTGAGCGCGTGATTCTCTACTACGCTTACGAGCACCCATGGATGATAGCTTCGGCTGAACACTGGGGTTATAAACCGGACTTTTACAATCGCCTTNCACNCGCGCAACGTAAGCTGTTTCACGGCTTCGTTTTCGATCCACCGGAGTACCGTTGGGGATAATCTTTCTGGTTCAGATCTGGATCCGCGACTAATTGAAACGCCAACTGTCTATTTGGCGTTTTAATTAATCGCGGAAATACTGTACACCAAACACCAACCGTAGGGACNAGGACTGCTGGTGCGATCTGCGATCTCCTATAATGTATCGGCCAATCTTGAATCTGGAATTGACCTAACATATTCATGACGCTACATTCAGTTGCTCCCAAACTCACCTTGTCGTCTGAAAAAGAGATTCAAACTGCTATTGAGCAGTACCTTCGTCTCTTGGAACAACGCAAGTTATTGATCTACGTCAAAAACAATAGNGGTGCCTTGCGAACTGGACACGGNAGTTTCCTTCGTTTTGGCAAAGCTGGTTCGCCCGATTTTCTGTTGTTTCTGCCCGGCGGCAAAACGATCCATCTGGAAGTTAAAACCGACCAAGGTCAACAGACAGAAAGTCAAAAACAGTATCAGCAACGGATCGAATACTTAGGACACCAATATCAGGTGGTCCGCAGCGTTCGAGAGTTAGCCAGTTTTTTTGAGTCTCTAACCGGTGACGAGGTCGGGAATCGGCAAGCTAGCACCCGGTCATGATGATTGTGAATTCTTCTAAAATTTAGGGATTCACTAAGGTCTGCCTTAGACTCTTCCACAGATTTAGACTCTTCCATTTTTCCCTGATACAGTAAGGGTTTCAACGATTCTAAACACACTATAACAGACACCATTCTGTGTCGTCAAGTGTGTCTTTTTTGGGTCTTTTGTTTTCCGTTTTGTGAATATAATNATAACATAATTTTGGTGGAATTTCAAGGTTTTAAGATGGGAAATTCACCTGAAAATTGTTTTCTTGTCCAAGAAAATGAATCACTTGACAGAAGAATCAAGTTCTGTTAGTTTGACNAGAGTCCGTTTAATTNAAGGTCGNNNTTTTACTAGTGTCTCTGTGATCTAGGATCAGGTGCTCGTCCTACATTATCNGTGAGNAATTTTGACNAACCAACTTTTTTGANANACNAGAGNTTGAAAGACCTTGATGAAAGATTTATAAAATCTAACTNAGGAAATCAAGGATACTTTACAATTAGTAAAGATCAGTGGNGTTATCAGAACCCGACTAGAATGTGGTTGACGAAAAGGTTTACTGTCATAATAGTAGTTGGGTAATGAGTGATGGAATTATAGATTTGAGATGGTATAAGTTGTTGGTAAAACTACTAATTTTATTATTGTTTGTTCTATTATCAACTTTTGCAGGAGATGTAGATGCGAAGGGGTACTATCGTAGT